>CAVAQL010000098.1:0-5172 GCA_963590825.1 Bacteroides caccae
CGGCCTTTTTTGATGACGTTTCTGCTCACATGCCCTCTCTTTCGTTTTTTCATTGAAACAATCGAGTGTTGCCCCTGTGACAGAACTAGGAAGGGCTTTTTTCTTTCTTAGGCCAAAATTCAGAAACAATTAAAAGAGCGACGCCTACGCAAATCGCAATATCGGCGACGTTAAATGCTGGCCAGTGATAGAGACCAAGATAAAAGTCGAGGAAGTCAACGACGGAGCCTCGAAAGAGGCGATCAAAGCAATTGCCAAGAGCGCCACCCAAAACAAGACTCAAAGAAAGCAACATAACCGCAGAGCCGCGTCGCTCACGCCAAAGCCAATAGGTAAGAACCACACTTAAGAGTAGGGCAAGAGCGATAAAGAAGTACGCTTGCCAGCCTCCAGCATCACTTAAAAAAGAGAAGGCGGCTCCCGTGTTTCTCACATAGCAAAGATTAAAAAAGGAGGTGACGGGAAGAAACTCGCCGAAAGAAAGATTAGCGATAACCGCTTCTTTTGTTAAGAGGTCCGCAAGGAAGATTGCGAGAGCTAAGCAACAGAACAAGCCAAAGCGCCGTGTGGCGCTTTGAGCCGACGTTTGTTCTGTTACTTTCTCAGGCATTGCGTTACATTACGCGAAGAGTCGCATTTCTCCAGCGCCAAAGAGATTTAATCTGCAGCGCGGGCAAATCTCGGGGTGTTCAGCATCTTCACCAACTCCTGCAACATAGTGCCAGCAGCGGGCGCACTTCGGGGCTTCGCTCTTCGTGACACAGACGGCAAGCTTCTCTTCAGTGGACTTCTCAAGCGTTGCCTTTGAAGTCATTGTGACAAAGCGAAGTTCTTCTCCTAAGCTTGCGAGCACGTCATAGGTTGAAGCTGGCGCCTTAATCACGGCTTCAGCCTGTAAGCTTGAGCCAACTTTCCCAGCGGTGCGAAGTTCTTCGATTGCTTTCAAAACTTCAGAGCGCACGCCGCGAATGGCTTCCCACTTCTTTAAGAGTTCTTCTTTACCGGCAACATCAGGAACCTTGTGATAGAACTCCGTGAAGATGGTTCCTTCCTTATTCGGGCTAAAGACGGCGAATGCCTCTTCAGCGGTAAAGGAAAGAATCGGTGCCATCAGACGTAAGAAGGAGGCTGTGATGTGCCAGAGAGCGGTTTGCGCCGAGCGACGAGGCAGGCCATTTTTCTGTGTTGTGTAGAGACGGTCTTTTAACACATCAAGATAGAAACTGCCGAGCTCTTCACTAGCAAAGCCCGTTAAGAGAGATGTCACCTGATGGAACTGGTACGCATCATTAAGTTTCAAGATTTCTTCTTGAAGCTTCTCAACGCGAGCAATGGCCCAGCGATCTAACTCAAGCATCTTTTCGACAGGGACGGCGTCCTTGGTGATATCAAAGTCGCTTGTGTTCGCAAGCAGGAAGCGCAACGTATTGCGAATACGACGATAGCTATCGACAACACGCTTAATAATCGTCGGCCCAATACGCAATTCACTTGTGTAGTCCGTGGAAGCGACCCACAAACGGCAGATTTCTGCACCGAACTTTTCGTTGATTTCCTGTGGAGAGACGGTGTTTCCCTTACTCTTACTCATTTTCTCGCCGTTTTCATCAACGAGGAATCCATGCGTTAAGAGCGCGTTGTAAGGGGGACGACCATCGAGCATCGTGCCAATAAGGAGCGATGAGTGGAACCACCCGCGGTGCTGATCGCTACCTTCAAGGTAAAGGTCAGCTGGGTAGCCGAGCTTATCTTTGTGGCTTCCGCGCATAACGGTAGCGTGCGTCGAACCCGAGTCAAACCACACATCAAGAATGTCGTTTGTTTTTACGTAGTGAGCGGCATCCTCAGCGCTTAAGAAGTCTTCCGCTTTAGCGCGAGCCCAAGCTTCAATGCCTTCTTTGGCTACGAGGTCTGCGACCTTGTACATGATTTCGATTGTGTCTGGATGCAACTCGCCTGTGGTCTTTTCTAAGAAGAAGGGAAGCGGCACACCCCAGTTTCTTTGACGAGAAATGCACCAGTCAGGGCGATTCTCAATCATCGCGTGCAAGCGGTTATAGCCCCACTGCGGAATAAATTTTGTGGCATCAACGCCAGCGAGTGCTGCCTTACGAAGACTCACTTTCGGAGCCTCAAGACCAAGCACGGGTTTTGTATCAGGCGTTGGGTCGTCCATACGAACAAACCACTGGCTTGTCGCGCGATAGACGAGTGGCGTTTTGTGACGCCAGCAGTGCATGTAGCTATGGGTGAGCTTACCCAATGAGTAAAGGGTGCCAGCGACTTTTAGCGCATCACAAATCTTGGGTTGCGCTTTCCAAATCATCATGCCACCAAAAAGCCCTAAGTCTTCGCTATAGTAGCCGTTACCTTGTACGGGGTTAAAGACATCGTCGTCTGTGAAGCCAAAGCTCTTGCAGCTATTAAAGTCTTCGACGCCGTAGGCCGGACAGCAGTGAACGATGCCCGTGCCGCTACCGTCTTCGACGTATTCGGCAGGAATAACAACAGAGGTGCGTTTGTAGCTCTTATCAAGGCTCGATAACGGATGCCAGAAGCGAAGCCCCTTAAAGGCTTCGCCCTTAACGGTAGCGACCGTCTTCCCTGTCATGCCGTAGCGCTTTAAAGAACTTTCAGCCAACGTCTGACCCAAGATTAGATACTTATCACCGCAATCGATTAAATCGTAGTCGTAATTCGGGTGAACGTTAAGAGCTTGGTTGGCGGGAATGGTCCACGGCGTTGTCGTCCAAATCACCGTGTAGCAAGGCTTATCTAATTTATGGTTAAAAAGCGATTCAACCTTGGGCTTGCTTTCATCGGTTAAGAGGAAAGCCACATCGAGTTCGTAGCCTTCGATGTCTTTATATTCGACCTCGGCTTCCGCAAGCGCCGAGCAGCAATCAAAGCACCAGTTCACCGGTTTTAATCCGCGATAGACATAGCCCTTTTTCATAATCTCGGCTAAGACGCGGATTTCTTCGGCTTCCGTTTCATAGTGCATCGTGACGTAGGGGTCGTCCCAGTCACCTAAAACGCCTAAGCGCTTGAAGCCTTCACGCTGCTTATCGATTTGTTGATAGGCGTAGGCACGGGCCTTGCTCATCACCTCATCGCGCGGCAGTCCCTTACCGTATTGCTTTTCAATTTGAATTTCAATGGGCATGCCGTGGCAGTCCCAGCCCGGCGTGTACTTGACATCAAAGCCCGCGAGAAGTTTGGACTTATTGATGATGTCTTTTAAAACCTTATTTAAGGCGTGACCCATGTGAATGTCGCCATTGGCATAGGGTGGCCCATCGTGTAAGAGAAATTGTGGGCGGCCAACACGCGCTTTGCGGGCGGCCATGTAAACGCCTTTTTGATCAATTTCTTTGACCCACTGTGGTTCGCGCTTGGGTAAATCACCGCGCATCGGGAAGGTCGTATCAGGAAGATTTAATGGATATTTTTTGGCCGCAGACGATGCGGCATCAGTGGCTTTTGCCATGAGGTTCTCTCCAGGCCCCCTCGGGCTCTTCTGGTTAAACAAAATAGATTGTGTTCGACAGTCATTGTGCATGACGGCGAGGCGGCGATTCTAGCCGAGAGGCGTGGTTGGATTCAATGGCCATATAAGGAGTTTTCTCTAGTTTTTCGGCTGTTTCTTTTTCGATTGTTTTTTTCTCCTTCTTTAAAGAGGCAAAGCTAAGCAGAATCCTTTAAAGTGCGGGCATTGTCACTTTCACGAAGTTTTCCCTGACGCCAAATGACGCCAATAAAGTGGCGTTTATTCCTTACCAAAAGTTGCGTCGAGATTTCGATGAAAAAGGTTCCAATCCTCATACTTTTTGCGCTTGCTGTGAGTTTTGCAGTGACGCGTGCGCCCTTGTCTTCTGTGGGACCTGTGGCAGAGACACTACGCGCTGCCTTAGCAATTGACTACAAAACCTTTGGCATTGTCACGGCGCTTCCCGTGTTTTGCTTTGGCGCATTTGGTTTTGTGACTCCCTGGCTTTTTGCAAGACTTTCTGCAGGGAAAGCGCTGTCTGTCGTCTTGGCTGCACTTTCTTTCGGGCTTTTCTTACGCACGCTTGAATCGGTTACGGCGCTTCTTGTTGGGACGCTTTTTGTTGGCGCGGGGATTGCGATGATCAATACGATTATTCCAGTGATCTTGCGACATTATTTCCCAGAAAAAGTGTCTTTTGCCTTGGGTGTTTGTACGGCTTCTGTGGGGCTATCAAGCTTTTTGGGGGCCGCCTTAGCCTATCCGATGCAAGAGGTAACGGGCTCTTACACGGGGGCGCTTGGTCTCTGGCTACTTTTTGCTATTCCAGCAGCGATTGCGTGGTTTATAGCAGATCCCAAAGACCTACCCGATCTACGACCGACAAAGAAGGCAAACATAAGCGAGAAGCCAACCTTATCGTTTCTTCCAGCGCTTTCTGTTGTAACAACCGTGAGTCTTCAGGCTGTGTGCACCTTTGCAGTGATTGGGTGGTTACCCGCTCTTTTAATGAGTGTTGGTGTGAGTGACGCCGTTGCAGGAAATGCACTAGCGGGATTGCTTGTTGTCGCTTTCTTAGCAAGCCTTGCAATTTCATTTTTGATTCGAGTTTCAGGTGGCGAGCAAAATCTTTCCATCCTTTTAACGCTCTCGGGATTGGCCTCATTACCACTTTGGTTTATGGGTGGCATTTGGCCATTTGTCGGATGCTTTTTGATGGCGCTACCGCACGGGGCTCGATATTCACTGGCGATTATTCTTATCGCAAAGAAAGCGAGGACATTGCCCGAGATGGTGGTTCTTTCTTCTTTAGCGCAGGGGCTTGGCTATTTAACCGCAAGCGTTGGTCCTTTTGTCTGTGGGTTACTCTATTCGGGAGATGGCGATTGGAGTGCTGTTTTAATCTTCTTGGCCGCAACGCTTATTCTTTGGGGCGTGGCGGCTTTCTACGGCTTTGGCTCTTGCGACGTTTTTCGTCGCAAGATGCAGAAATCGTCTTCTCTTTGATAATTAACAAAATTTATCTTCGCTAACCACAAAAAGTGTGAGAAATCGCATTTTTTGTACCCAAAAAACTGTGAGAAATCTCCGTTTGTGAACATCAAAAAGTGTGAAAACTTGCGCCAAAGTAAGAGCGAAAAGTGTGAAAGGTTGCAAGTCTTTAGCCGACGAGAAGAGGAGAG
>CAVAQL010000099.1:0-5169 GCA_963590825.1 Bacteroides caccae
GAGTGAGTATACCTGTCTCTTATCTTCTTTTAGAGGTTTTTCAATCCTCTCAAGAATCTTTTCCTAGAGACTCATCTTCGCGCAGAAAGTGTTCCCCGCGCGAATTAAGAGTATCTTTCGAGGCACTTTTCTTAATGGGGCAGAATTGCAATGTTTTTTATTTCCGTCTCAAGAAAGCCAAAGAAGCGTTCAGAGACAGAAGGCAGAGGGATTCCTCCCCCTCTGCCAATAGCTAGGCATGCCTCCCAAATTGTGCAGTTTTTTATGTAACTATGAAGGTTGCCTGTAAACCCTACAAGCGGCCTTTATAAATCTTCACAGCCGTCAGAGACACGTGGAGACTCTGCCTCAGGTTGCTCTTCTTGGTAACTTACCTTTTCAGCTGAAGGCGTTGGGACGTTAAGGACAGCAAATAAGTCTTTTTTCTTGCCAGCGATTTCATCAAAAAACCAGCCTCCGCTGAATTTCGTAACGTAGACGTTGTTCAGCTTTCCAAGTAGCTTATGGTCGCTGTCGTAGTGAACGCGATATTTCTTCGTGCTTTTCGCTGTTTCGTTATACCGACTGACACGCACACGAACCATACTCGCAATGGAAGTTGCAAGGAACTGCAAAAAGAGTTTGCTGTCCCAATTTGATGTCGAGTGAACCAATGTGCGATTGCAGCATAACCGTGATTTCATCGTGTTAAAGGCATATTCCACTTGATTGCGTTCTTCGTAAGCACGAGCGCATTCTTGAGAGTTGCTGACAACATCGCTTATCAGGACGCGCACGCCCGCATAACGAAGATATGTGTCGACCTTTGCCATGTTGATAACGACCTTTTTGTCGACTTGATCGGTAAAGGCTTGCACCATCGTCTTTTGCTCGTCTGTGAGTGCTTGAGCATCGGCGTTGTAGCGTTCTACTAGAGAACACAGGCGCTTTTGTAAGTCTTGGGTGGCTTCGTTGTGGATGTCGCGACTGAAATAAATGTGGGCATAGATTGTTTCTTCTGCTGTTTTCTGCGATCGTTTGTTTTGGACAGGGAAGTCATCGTAATTCCACTTGATTTTGACTGTAACTGCCGTTTGATTCAGGTAGGAAATGTTGTTGTTCCAATTGATTAACTCGTTGTAGTTCTCCTCGATTAGTTGGGCAACAAAAGAATTCTTTCCTATCCTGGCGCAATTGATAAAGTGAATCTTGTTACGTAGCAGGTCATCGTAATTCTTCCTTGACCCATAGCCTCGGTCCATCACAAGGACAACGTTTTCAAGGTCAATTTGCAACATAGCGAGCTCGGCAATCGTATTGCGAAGCGTCAGAACGTCCGGTACGTTGCCATCGAAGTTGCGACAATAAAGGGGAACGCTTGTTTCTTGATCCACAATGAAAAGAACATTGGTTTGAGGCGCCTCAATCAAGTCTTTGTTATGCCCATAATCAACGGAAGAGATGTCTTTGGCGTACGAGGTAATTGAGGTAGAGTCCAAAGCCCAATAGCGATGCTTCTCCCCTGATTTATTAGCGCTGAGTTGTCGAGCGTTAAGGTGCTTAAAGAAGTTCTTTACATTGTCAGGACGAATGTTCTGAAGAATCCTGCTAATCGTTGCACTTGATAGTGGCCGCTGAAATGGTAGCCACGTGCACTCGGCAAATTCCTCATAGTTACTTAAACATCCATCCGAGCACACGACGATGTAATAGGCAAGAGAAAGAAGTTTGAGTGCCATATTGTGTTGAGGGAAGGCATCTCGCAGCGCCCCTGCAATTGGTGTAGAGCCGACGATTTGGTTCAAAGACCAGGTCGCACCAGCGTGCAATCGAGTAATGCCGCCTCTTGGCAAATAGCAATGATCATCTTCATCACGCGGCTTGAATTCAAGCTTTCCCCCTTTGTGACGAAACGTTCGCAATTTCCTTAGCTCGGGATACTTCTCGATAAAGTCCTCGTTGAAAAGCACTTCTCCAATCTTGGGATTGGTTTTATCAGGGATAAATCGGCCAATACACGTAGTGTCTCCCTTGCCACGTGTGGCGTATTTACTGTCTTTATCCCAGTGATTCTTGTATGTGAAAACGTACTTGTAATTTTTAGAACCGTTGACGATAAGTTTGGGAAGTTTTGGTGCGATAACGAGTTCCATAATGCCTCACATAGTTACATAAATTATGTAACTATGATAGCAGACACAAAACGACTTCGCAACGAAATAATGCGTTGAAACTAAATAAAAATCCAGAAATCGGGTCAGGTCAGAAAATAGTTACGTAACTAGTTACGCACAATTTGGGATCCAAGCAGATCGCGATACGACGGTATAAACGGGCGATGGCGGCCGGAACCATCCAGGCAAAATCGGCACAAGTCGCCCAGCGAGGACGTCTTCCACGCATTTGTTCCAAGTTAAATCTATTGCCACTCCGAGAGAGGCCAGTACGGAATTGCGCACAGCCTGGATGCTAGGAATGCTGATGATATTAAGACTTTGTACCGCTTCAATCCTGTCTTCTTTTGTTAGGAATAAGGTTTCCTCGCGAATGGGTCCGTTGTAGCGATACACAGTGCATTTTGCGAGATCTTTGGGTTCTGAAACTAAGCCATGCTGGGCAATATATTGAGCTGATGCTAGGGGAAGATAAAAATTATGCCCACGATAAAACGTCACAACTTCGTCTTTTGGGGCGTTTACAACCCCAGTCTTTACCGTTATATCGCAGTAGCCCTTTAGAAGGTCATCAACTGTTTTTCCTGGCGTGATGCGAAAGGATACTCGCGGATAGAGTTGGTTAAATTGTGCCAAATAGGAAGTCAGCTTCGTCGCCGCGAACCCAGGGGAAACGGACAAGCGAATTTCCCCAGCCACTTCTTCATTGTCTCGGTGCAGCTCGTCTAATAGGGCATTTTGCATTTCTAGAATGCGGCGGATTTTCGGGAGGATTGCCTGTCCTAAATCGGTTAAGGCAAACGGTTTGAGTTTGCGATTGACAAGGGGGTGCCCGACGGATTTTTCCAGTTGCGCTATCGCTCGACTCACAGTCGAGATTTCGACTCCTTCGTTTTCTGCCGCTAGAGCAATTCCGCCTCGATCAACCACGGCCAAAAAATAACGCCACAGCCTTAAATCGTCTGCCTTATTCATGCTGAAATTCCTTGCTAGGAGCTGGTAGTCCACTTGCGTCACACGCAAGTGGACTTGCCTTTTTGGCATTGTATAGCGCAAGTTTAGGAAAGACAATGTCATTATCCGAAGACTTTTCGGACAACCACTACACTCTTTCGCTACGGAGTTGCTATGACAAGCTTCTTGCCTTGGTTCGCTTTGCTCGTGACCATTTGCGCCGGTTGGATGATGGTGAAGAGATATCCCAATCATATGACGCTCTTTTTCGCTGGTCTTGTTCTCATCGTTGTCTGCGTGCTTGCCGGAGAGACCAACATTCTTCCTAAAGGAATGAAAACATCAGGTCTCATCTGGTTCGATATTTTTGACCTTTTGAGAAAATGCGCCACATCTCAGGTCTCTGGGATTGGCTTTTTGATTATGACAGCCGGTGGCTTTGCGTCCTATATGGATCGCATCGGCGCGGCCAAAGTTCTCGTTGATTTAACGACGAAACCGTTGGGCCGCCTTAACTCACCTCACATTGTGTTGGTGTTGGGCTACCTCGTTGGTCAAACATTGATTCTTGTGGTCCCGAGCGCTGCAGGATTGGCCATGCTTCTTTTGGTCGCTCTCTATCCAATCTTGCGCGGTGTCGGAGTTTCAGCCGCCGCAGCTGCTGCTGTCATCGGCATGAATGCTGGTATGCCGATGGGGCCATCCTCTGGTACGTCCAATCTCGCCGCGAAAGTTGCAGGATTGGATCCTGTCATCTATTTCGTTCAGTGCCAGTTACCTGTTGCACTCCCGTCGATACTCGTTGTCTGCGTGCTTTTGTATTTTGTCAATAAGTACTACGACAAGAAAAATGATGATGTTTACGGTGAGTTAGTCGAAGTCAAAGCTAAAGAAGTTCCCGTTGCTCCTAGTTGGTACGCTCTTTTCCCGCTTATGCCCCTTGTGCTGATGATTATCTTCAGTAAGCTCGTTTACTCGGCTATCAAGCTCAACACGATTTCTGCACTTTTTCTCGTTTGGGCCTTTGTTGTCGTGGTTGAACTCATCCGTTTGCGCAATGTGCAGAAGGTCTTCAAAGATGCGCTCGCAATGTTTCAGGCGATGGGAAAACTTTTCACGGGTATCGTTGCGCTCATCATTTGTGCTCAGTTCTTCGCAGAAGGTCTCAAACTTTCTGGCCTAATCGATATGTTGGTTGATACTTCAAAGACTGTCGGCATGGGAATGTTTGGCATGAGTGCAGTGTTATCTGCAATCGTGGGTTTCATTACGTTCCTCACGGGCTCGGGCGTTGCGGCCTATACAAGTTTTGCCGCTATGGCACCGGACGTTTCTGCTGGCTTGGGAGGAACAACTTCCGCCTTGGTTACGCCGATGCAGTTTGCTAGCGGATTCCTTCGTGCGATGAGCCCAGTTTCGGGCGTCATTATTGCCGTTTCTGGCGCTGCAGGGCTTTCGCCATTTGCGATTGTCCGACGCAATTGGATTCCGATGTTAGGTGGTTTAACCACGGCGCTTATTGCCAATTATTTCATCCAAATGTAATCGGACAATTCTCATGCAGGTAAGGGAACTGATTTCTGCCAGTGACTTTGAAAAGCGGGATTGCCTGCTTAAAAGTCGAGGGCTTTCTATCCCTGCCTGCAATCGAGCCTGGGGCGCTTTCGATGGCAATACACTCTTAGGTACTGTCGGCGCCTTAGGTGAAACTCTCCTTGGTTTTGCTGTCGCTAAGGAGTTCGAAGGCCAGGGACTCTCTCTCAATCTAACAGAGCGTGCTGTTAGCGATCTTTTTACTTCAGGCTTTAAGGAAATTCGAGCTTTTACTAAGCGATCTGAAGCGCAGCGCTTTGAATCGGTTGGGTTTCACTTAGTTGCATGCACATCGCACGCTGTTTTCATGGAATGGAATGAGAGTTTTTCTCTGCATCTAAGAGCGCTTAAACAGATGTCGTTAGCGACGCCAGAGCAATCAGGGGCAGTTGTTTTAAACGCAAATCCCTTTACATTAGGACACCGTGCCTTGGTCGAGAGAGCTTTAAGCGAGTGCCCATTTGTTTGG
>CAVAQL010000100.1:0-1271 GCA_963590825.1 Bacteroides caccae
AGTTTTCGATGAAGTCAGGTTTCTCCATTTTCCCGTCCCAAAATAGCATCCCTAAAAATGAGCGTTAGAGTTTAGTCGTTCTTTTCTGCGTCTTTTAGTGCTTTAGCCGCACCTTCACGCAACTCATAAATTAGATTCATCGCCTCGCGTGGCGTTAATGCATCCACATCGATTTCGGATGTGGCTTCGACAAAGCTCTTTAGCTTTTGCATCTCCTCACTCGCTTCGGGCTCTTCGTCTTTTTCAACAACATTTAAGGAGGCAAAAAGGTCGGGCTGCTCTTTTGTTTCAATCGCGCGATTTTCAAGCGTTTTTAAGTAAGCCGAAGCGCGACGGATGACGTTGGGTCGAATGCCAGCGAGTTTTGCGACAGCAATGCCGTAGGAGCGGCTTGCCGGGCCATCTTTAATGTCGTGTAAGAAAACGACGCTTTGGCCAACTTGTTCGGCGCAGACGTGAATATTGATGGCTTCTTTTAGCGTATGAACAAGTTGCGTTAATTCAAAGTAGTGCGTAGCAAAAAGCGTCAGGCTTCTGCTTCTTTCGGCTAAGTCGCAGGCAATCGCTGCGGCTAAACTTAAACCATCGTAGGTGGATGTGCCGCGGCCGATTTCATCCATTAGGACAAGAGAGTGTTCTGTGGCTTGATGCAAGATTGTCGCTGCCTCAGTCATCTCTACCATAAATGTTGAGCGTCCTCGTGCTAGGTCGTCAGAGGCTCCGATGCGCGTCAAAATCTTATCGATTACGCCAATTTTTGCTGCTTTAGCGGGAACGTAAGAGCCCGCGTAAGCCAAAAGCACAATAAGGGCCACCGAGCGCATGTAGGTGGATTTGCCGCCCATATTTGGGCCCGTAATCACCAGTAGACGCCGCCCCGGGCCCAAAACGCAATCATTGGGTACGTAGTTATCAATCACCTTTTCAATCACTGGGTGACGGCCCTGACGGATTTCAAGGCTATTGGTGGCGTTAAATTCGGGGCAGATCCAATTGCATTCAATGGCGTGATTGGTGAGGGCAACGAGCGCATCAAGTGAGCTGATGGCCTGCGCTGCTTGCAGGAGCGGTTGAACGAATACATTGAGTTCAATGACTAAGCGATCCCAAAGACGCTTTTCAATTTGCCGGGCGCGTTCTTTGGCGCTTAAGGCCTTATCTTCAAAGGCTTTTAATTCTGGCGTGATAAAACGCTCGCTATTTTTTAGCGTTTGTCGACGTCTGTAGTCCTCGGGAACATTTCCTGCTTGTCCACGAGAAACCTCAATGTA
>CAVAQL010000100.1:2119-5134 GCA_963590825.1 Bacteroides caccae
TCTTAAGCGAAAGATTTAAGCTTTCGAGAAACGCTCTCGCTTTTTCATCGACGAGAACTTCCGAAGGCCCAATGCGCATCAATGTTTCGCTGATGGCCTCAGGGGAGACTTTCGTTGCACAAAACTCCCCGTTTGTTAGCGTCAGCCACACGAGACCGGCTTGTGCCGTCTTTAATTTCGGTAGGAAAAGAGATAAAAGAACGGAGTCCGATTTTTCGCTTAAGAGCGCGTTATCTGTCAAAGTCCCTGGCGTCACAATACGGACAACACGCCGCTCCATCATCGCATTTTTATCAGTGGTAATCGCGTCGACTTGCTCGGAGATTGCAACAGATTCCCCGTGCTTCACTAACCGAGCAAGGTATTGCTCGAGAGTGGCAGCAGGAATACCTGCCATGGGAATGGGTTTGTTTTCAAAAGTGCCGCGCCGTGTTAGCGTCAGTCCCAAGATACTCGAGATCTTAACGGCATCTTCAAAAAAGGTTTCGTAGAAGTCCCCCAAACGAAAAAGGAGCAAGGCACCAGGATTTTCATCACGCAACCGAAAGTATTGCCGCATCAGCGGCGTGTGACCTGCGTAGGGGTCAGACTCTCGACGCTCAATCCGACGTGTGTTTTTGTGTTCGGGAAAGAGCATTATTTTGCGACCGCTGTGGGCTTGCCGGTTTCCCAAACTTTTCTTAATAGCTCAGGAAAGATCTTCGGTGTTCCAGAGCAGATATTGCCGCGTTCGAGATACTCCTCGCTTCCGTAAAGGTCTGTGACAAGGCCACCAGCTTCAAGAACGAGTAGGGTGCCTGCGGCCATATCCCAGCTGTTGACATTGGCTTCCCAATAGCCGTCGAGCCTTCCGCAAGCGACATACGCAAGATCTAAGGCGCACGAGCCCGCACGACGCAGTCCTGCGGCGGCTCTTGCAACGCGCTCAAATTTTGGTAAGAAATCCGTGTAGTTGTCGTTACGACGGAAGGGGAAGCCCGTTCCAATAAGCGACTTGGATAAATCTGTGCATCCCGAGACGCGGATGCGGCGATTATTTAAAAAGGCGCCTTTACCACGCTCGGCAGAGAAAAGTTCGTTACGCACGGGGTCATAGACAACGCCGACGACCACGTGACCGTATTGCGTTAGCGCAATGGAAATGGCGTACTGTGGAAAGCCGTGCAAAAAATTGGTTGTCCCATCGAGTGGATCGATAATCCAAACGTAATCTTCCGATCCCTTGTAGCACTTACCTGACTCTTCTGTGAAGATTGTGTCGTTTGGAAAGTACTCGTGCAGCAAGGTACAAATGGAGTTTTCACTTTGCAAATCGACTTCACTGACATAGTCAAACTGGGCCTTCTCCACAACTTCAATTCGATCGAGTCGTAGGGATTCGCGGTTGATGATTTTTCCAGCAGCAAGCGCTGCGCGTGTTGCAATCTCAAGTTGAGGTGAGGCCATAGCACAATGTCCAAAAACAGAATTCTTATTACGAAGCTAAAAGTCGACGTCAAGTCGGAAGCCGTTAAAATACAAGTCGCATCATTTTAGAGGAAAAAGACTTTGCAAGCAGTCCCAAATTGCGCTAAGCGCGTCTGTTTTGTCTTAGCCGAGCCAAGCCACCCAGGAAACATTGGGTCAGCCGCTCGCGCCATCAAGACAATGGGCTTTACCGATTTACGTGTTGTAGCCCCAAAAGAGTGCAATTACCGCACCCATCCTGAAGCGGTTGCCTTGGCAACAACGTCAGTTGATGTCCTAACGAATTCAAGCTCTTTTGATAGCGTAGAAGAGGCGCTTTCTGATGTCACTTTTGCAATTGCGCTTTCAGGCTATAGCCGTGAATATGGGCCACCCTTAAAGGACCTTCACACGTGTATTCAAGAGGCACACAGCTTTTTAAGTGATAAAGAAAACCGTAACGGGCACATCGCTTTTTTGTTTGGCTGCGAAAGGTCAGGCCTTACAAACGAAGAATTAACGCTTTGCAGCGCCTGTGCGGCGATTGCCGCTAATCCTGAAAGCCCGAGTTTAAATTTGGCACAAGCCGTGCAAATTGTTGCCTATGAAATGCATCGGGCGATTTTGCAAGGCGAAAAAGGTGAGGGCTTCCTTTACGATTGGCAAGATCGTTTTGCTCACGAGCCGCCGGCACCGATTGCGGCTTTAGAAGGATTTTTTGCACACTGGGAAAAAGCAATGATTGCCTGCCAAGCGCTCGACCCGAAGGAACCGAAAAACATCATGGCCATGAGTCGGGCGCTTTTTGAGCGGGCCCACCCAACGCAAAGCGAAGTGGATTTGTTGCGCGGGATTTGTGCGGCAATTATTTGCTCGAAAACCGAGCGCATTGGATCAAAGAAAGCGAAAATACTTTTCGAAAAATCGAAAGCGACGCCAAAAGAAGACGGCAAAGCCTAATAGAATGTGGGAAAGGACAATTCTTGGGTCAAAGAAAGATTGGAGGAATCCGTTTTTTCTTTTGGTTGGGAGAGAGGCACCATGTTTGATTTAATCAAAGAAGATTTAAAGACAATCTACGAAAAAGACTCTTCAGCAGAAAGTCGCTTTGAAGTGGCTCTGTGCTACCCAGGATTTCATGCACTGCAGTTTCATCGTGTAGCGCACTGGTGCCATATCCAAGGTTGGACGACGACAGCGCGAGTTGTGAGTTCATTGGGGCGCTTTTTCACGGGCGTTGATATCCATCCGGCAGCCAAGATTGGACGTCGTGTCTTTATCGATCACGGGATGGGCGTCGTTATCGGCAACGCAGTTGAGATTGGCGATGATTGCACCATCTATCAGGGTGCAACAATTGGCGGAACGGACATCGGGCCAGATACGGGAAAACTGACAATTAAAAATAACGTTGTCGTTGGCGCTGGAGCTCAAATCTTAGGTGGCGTCACAGTGGGCGAGAATGCTCAGATTGGTCCAAGCGCGGTTGTCTTAAAGTCCGTTGGGGCTAGTGTTTCTGTGGGTCTACCCAATCACGTTATCGAAAATACGGAAGATGGCATAAAGAGC
>CAVAQL010000101.1:0-5128 GCA_963590825.1 Bacteroides caccae
GAAATTGAAGAGTTACCAATTTCCCTAAGTGACAATAATCTTATTGAAGCGACAATCGCCCTTCAAAATGGCGACATCCGCACTCTTCTTAACTTGGTTTACGACGAAAACTCCAAAGGTTTTATAAGGACAGAAGCACTACGGCCAACAGAGGCTATAAGAAAGTACCTTTCTTAAGGGTAAAACGGGAAAGTGCACAAAGTAATTCGTACTTTGCATTATTTTTTACGTGCAATCGAAATACAATGCGCGCAACTGCACGAAGGGAGACTATTTTATGGCAGGTTCCACAACAAATATCAGTATCCGTATGGATTCGGCCTTGAAAACGCAAGCCGACGCACTCTTTGGAGAACTTGGCATGAACTTATCTACAGCGTTCAATATCTTTGTCCGCCAGTCACTCCGAGAAGGACGCATCCCATTTGACATTTCACTAAACCGGCCCAACAAAGAAACGATTGCAGCCATGCTAGAAGCAAAAAGAATCGCAAAAGATCCAACTGTTAAAGGCTACAACGATTTGGATGAACTCTTTTCTGATTTGGACTCAGAATCCCAAAGTAATTCATCAGATTGACTTACGCCCCCACACAAAACACATAAAAATCGGCATCTTTTGCCGATAAAAATGTATAATTATGTGCATAATTTCACATAATTCTATATAATAATGTGCAAGAGGCCGTTTTATGGAAAGACTAATACTCCAAAAGCTACTGCTTTGGAAAGAATCCCCCTACCGCAAACCCTTGATTCTCAAAGGCGTAAGGCAAGTCGGTAAAACATGGCTTCTCAAGGAATTCGGGCAACGCTACTATGAGAACGTAGCCTACTTTAACTTTGAAGAGAATCAAGCTTTCTATCAATTCTTCAAATCCTCAAAGGACGTCGACAGAATTTTGCAAAATCTAATGCTCGCAACAGGGCAAAAGATTCTCCCAGAAAAGACGCTCATTGTTTTTGACGAGATACAAGATTCACCCGACGTCATAAATGCGTTGAAGTACTTTTGCGAAAACGCACCGAAATATCACGTGGCCTGCGCGCTCTCTCTTCTTGGTATTGCACTTGCAAGGCCCTCCTCCTTTCCAGTTGGCAAGGTGAACTTCTTAAATGTCTACCCCATGTCATTTAAGGAGTTCTTAATCGCCAATGGAGACCAAAACCTTGCGACATACATCGACACTATTAACGATTTGAATCCAATTCCCGATGCTTTCTTTAACCCGCTTTACGAGAAACTGAAAATGTATTTTGTGACGGGAGGCATGCCTGAATCTGTGCTCATGTGGACCCAAGCTCGCGACGTTCAGGCTATGCAAGAAGCACTAGCAGACATACTCGGCGGCTACGAGCGTGATTTTGCTAAGCATCCTGGCATCAGTGAATTCCAAAAACTTTCATTGATTTGGAAATCTATCCCTTCTCAACTTGCGCGGGAAAATAAGAAATTCCTTTACCGCGTTGTAAAACAAGGCGCACGTGCACGAGACTACGAAAATGCGTTGCAGTGGCTCGTGGATGGGCAACTCCTTTATAAAATCTATCGTAGCACAGCGCCTAGGCTCCCCATTTCAGCCTACGATGACCTATCGGCTTTCAAAATTTACCTTGCTGATGTTGGTCTTTTACGGCATTTAGCTCAACTTGCCCCAACAGCATTTGGCGAAGGAACACGCTTGTTTACTGAATTTAAGGGAGCTCTTACAGAAAACTTTGTCCTCCAATCGCTTATCACGCAATTCGATGTTATGCCACGCTACTGGAGTCAAAACAATCCTCCCTACGAAGTCGACTTTCTAATCCAACGAGAAAATGACATTTTCCCTGTTGAAGTTAAATCTGAAACCAACACCATTAGCTCAAGCATGAAAAAGTTCTCGAAGCTCTTCTCAGAGGAAATTAAGCTTCGGATCCGCTTCTCTTTAGCTAACCTAAAGCTCGACGGTAACGTACTCAACATCCCGCTATTTATGGCCGATGATGCCAACCGCCTTATCGGTTTAGCGCTTGAGAAAATCAAGAGTTCTAACGCCTAAGAAGCGTTAGAATCACACCCGCAACGTTAGGTGTACTGCAGTGTTTTGCTGCAGTTGAGAGAGTGCCTCCGAACCTGATCCGATTCATATCGGCGTAGGAAAACGTGCAAAGAGCATCCCTAATTTAGGGAGGTGTTCTAGCCTTTCCACGCCACTTTTTCTAATCGAGAAAAACGTGACGACTCAAGCCATTCACATTCACCCGGCAAAAGAAAAATCCCTGCAACTAGACGCTGCAGCAGAACATTCCTCTACTGGAATTCTCCCTGGCTCACGGCGCATTTATGTCAAAGGCTCTCGGGGCATTTTTGTTCCTATGCGAGCCATCGACCAAGAGGATTCGCAGCTTCCAAATGGGAAAACCGAACCCAATCCCCCTATCTTTGTCTATGACACCGCAGGCGACTGGGGAGATCCCGCTAAACGCCCAACAATTGAAAAAGGATTGCCAGCACTACGCTCAAAATGGATTTCCGAAAGAAATGACACACGAACTCTTTCCGAGATGACAAGCACCTACGGGCAAAAAAGAGCAAAAGACCCAGCCTTGGATGCCATTCGCTTTAAGAATGCACGCCCGATCTTGCGAGGTCGTGGCATTGTGACTCAAATGCACTACGCCAAAGCCGGCATCGTTACGCCTGAGATGGAATTTGCTGCGATTCGAGAAAACAACAATCGCCGCGCTTACCTTGAAAGTCTCTCAAGCTTAAATGAAAGAAGCCGTGCGTTTCTCCTACAAGAGCACTGTGGCGCTTCCAATGGCTTTACGTGCCCCAAAGAAATCACGCCTGAATTCGTGCGCAACGAAGTCGCCGCAGGGCGCGCCATTATCCCCTCCTGCATCAACCACCCCGAAGCAGAACCCATGGTTATCGGCCGTGCTTTTTTAACCAAAATCAATGCAAATATCGGCAACTCGGCCTTGGGATCGAGCATTGATGAAGAAGTCGAAAAAATGCTTTGGGCCATCCGTTGGGGCGCTGATACCGTGATGGACCTATCAACAGGGAAAAACATTCACGAAACCCGTGAGTGGATTCTAAGAAATAGCCCCGTGCCCATCGGGACAGTCCCTCTTTACCAGGCCCTAGAAAAAGTCAACGGCAAAGCCGAAGACCTCACTTGGGAACTTTATCGGGATACGCTAATCGAGCAAGCCGAACAAGGTGTCGACTACTTTACGATTCATGCTGGAGTGCGTCTCCCTTTTATTGCCCTCACTGCCAATCGCTTAACTGGCATTGTCTCTCGCGGAGGATCGATTATGGCTGTCTGGTGCATGGCGCACGAAAAAGAGAACTTTCTCTTTACGCACTTTGATGAGATTTGCGAAATTCTTGCTCGGTACGACGTTGCCGTGAGCCTTGGAGACGGACTGCGCCCAGGATCGCTGCACGACGCATGCGACAAAGCGCAAATGGCTGAACTCGCGACACTAGGAGACTTAGCAAAACGTGCCCACGCCAAAGACGTTCAGGTCTTAATTGAGGGGCCTGGCCACATCCCCTTGCAGCGTGTTGCAGAAAACGCCAAGGCTGAGGTCGACCTTTGCGAGGCAGCCCCCTTTTACACCTTGGGCCCGCTAACGACAGATATTGCCCCAGGATACGACCACATAACAAGTGCGATTGGAGCCGCAACGATTGGCGCACTAGGAACGGCAATGCTCTGCTATGTGACGCCCAAAGAGCATCTAGGATTACCCAATAAAACGGACGTCAAAGACGGCATCATTAGCTACAAGATTGCCGCTCACGCCGCAGACCTCGCTAAGGGAGTGGCGGGAGCCCAAATTCGTGATAACGCCATGAGTAAAGCTCGCTTTGAATTTCGGTGGGCCGATCAATTCAATATCGGATTTGACCCTGAGAGAGCACGAAATTTTCACGATGAGACCTTACCCAAGGAAAGCATGAAGAAAGCGCACTTTTGCTCGATGTGTGGACCGAACTTTTGTGCGATGCGCATTACCGAATCGGTTCGCCAATGGGCCGCTAAGCCTCATAAAACTTGAAAATTCAATCCTAAAGCCTAAAATGCGGGGCTTTTCACCCTTATTTACTGGAGAAGTCCATGGCTTTACCTCAGCTTACTACGAAGACCGCGTATGTCGTCGGTCTTTTTGTCGTAGTCGTCTGGGGCGTCACGTTCGTTAACACAAAAGTACTTTTGTTGGCGGGCCTGGCGCCCTCCGATATTTTGTTTTACCGAACAATCATCGCTTGGATTGCGATGTTTATTATCTTGCCGCGTCCGTTTTTTGCGAAAAGCATCAAAGATGAAGCCATGATGGTGTTACTTGGCATTCTTGGAGGGTCTGCCTATTTTCTTATTGAAAATACAGCGCTCTCTTACACGCAGGCCAGCAACGTTTCGGTGCTCATCACAACGGCTCCCCTCTTAACAGTACTCGTGGGGATGGTGATGCGCCGTGACTTTCGTGTCGCGGGCCGCTTTTGGCTTGGAACCGTCATTGCTTTCGCAGGCGTCGTTGCCGTCGTGATGAATGGCGTTTTCGCTCTAAAAATCAGTCCAGTCGGCGACTTGCTTACGATTGGGGCAGCACTCAGTTGGGCCCTTTACAGCACAGGGTTAAAGGCAATGCTTAAAAAGTACGACGCGAAGTTTTTAACGCGCAAAGTGCTTTTTTATGCGATTGTGACTTTAACGCCCTATTTTTCGATTCAAGCGTTAAATACGAATTTTGGGCTTATTTTTTCCTGGCACATCTTGCCTCACTTCCTATTCCTTGGTCTTGTCGCTCAAACTTTGGGCTTTATCCTCTGGAATATGACAGTCGAAAAGATTGGGCCCTCGCGATCTGTGAATCTTCTCTACCTAACGCCGCTTATCACGATGCTTACGGCTGTATTGGTCTTAGATGAGAAGATTACGCTTATTGCTCTAGCAGGATGCGCCATGATTTTGGTTGGCGTAGCGCTAAGCGATAGCGGCTTAAGGCTAAAAAGTAACCCTCGGACCTTGTAAGAAATCCTTATAAAGCCAAAAGTCCACGCTGTTTTGGCGCCTTCGGGCGCCATTGCTTTACCTAAAAATCAGTTGTAATTTACACAATGCGGATA
>CAVAQL010000102.1:0-5058 GCA_963590825.1 Bacteroides caccae
AATGTAGCCATACCGCCGATAGAGGCCGCATACGCAATCGCCAAGAGTAAGCAAACCGTAAAGCGATGTTCACGTGCGGCGGCTTGCGCATCATTTGCCTTTACGGTGGAATGCACCAAATTAATTAAGGCAATTGCCACAGGAACCATCATCGCGGCGCACGCTGTGTTACTCATAAAGGCCGACAAGGTACCCGTCGTGAGCATCATGCCAAAGACAATCTTTTTTGGTGTAGCACCAATTAAGCTCATCACAAAAAGTGCGATTCGGCGGTCCAACCCCCACTTTGTGACACCGGCGGCCAAAATAAAGGCGCCCATAAACAAAAAGATTGTGTCGGACGCATACGGGGCCATCGCTGCCGCAGGCTTACACACACCAAAAAGCGGGAAAAGCACCATCGGTAAAAGCGACGTGACAGCAATGGGGGCGGATTCAAAGCACCACCAAATCGCCATCCAAACGAGAACACCCAAACAGGCACGACCCGCAGGCGAAAACTCAGCAATCGAACCATCTGCCGTGACATAGGTCGATGGCATCAGTAAAAAGATAAGCAGGAAAAGCAACGGGCCAGCTACAAGAGAGCCATAGCGTAGCAACGCCTGCCGACTAGACATAGATTCAGACACCTCACACTCCTTAGAAATCCCTTCAGTCAGAATAGCTTCGGGTTATTGTTATTGTTCACCTCGCATTGCACGAGGCCTAAAGATTTTACTAAGAGGGGCCAAACTCACTCTTAAGAAAAGCGGCTTGACCCCTCGTAGATTACTTAGCGGATTTGCGTAGATTGCACAGGTATCTTATCGACGCCCTATTCGACAGTGCGTCCAATGTAGTGCCCAGAACGGTCGTAACGACGTCCGTTTTCATCTTCCCTGCCGATATAGCGCCCTGACCTATCGTAGCTACGACCATTTTCGTCCGTTCTGCCGATATAGCGACCAGAGCGGTCATAGCTTCTTCCGTTTTCATCGGTTCGACCCATATACCGACCCGACCCATCGTATTGGCGACCGTTTTCGTCTTCTCGTCCGATATAGTGACCGGAACGATCGTAACTTCTGCCGTTTTCATCGGTTCTCCCAATGTAGCGGCCTGACCCGTCGTAATGGCGACCAACGTCGGCCGCTATCGCGGCACTCGTTAAGACGCTCGCCGTCAGCGTCAGAGCAAGAAGCAAGGCTTTTGCTTTCATTTGTGTCTCCCCCTATTAAAAGTTGCTTAGTCTTCTAAGCTAGAACGAATCTTTTCTTTGGTATCTTTCCAACCCTTCTTCACAGCATTTGTGGCGTTCTTGGACGTGGACTTTGTCGCATCCCAAGCGTCTTCGGCTTTTTCTTTTGCCGCGTCCCAAGTCGAATCCTTGGAATTTGTCACTTTATTTTTAGCCTTCTTTGCTGTGCTCTTGGCGGAATCCCATGCGCTTGATGCTTTATCTTTTGTGGCGTCCCAAGCATCCTCCGCGGTGTCTCCGACTTTATTTTTGGCCTTTTTCGAGACGCTCTTTGTCGCATCCCAAGCGTCGCCTGCTTTTTCCTTTGTCGCCTTCCAAGCGCTCGAGGAATCATTCTTAACGGCTGTGCCTAATTCAGAAAGGGCTTCAACCGTTTCTGACTTAGAAAAGGCGCTTCCCGATACAAAAAGGCCTGTTGCCATGAGGCCTGCTAAAAATCCGATTGCGATGCGTTTCATTTTTTTCCCTTTCTTCGTTTGAAAAACATTGTGTCAACTTCGTGTGTTAGTTTGTGTGAAGATTCGCGAAGATTCGCGAAGAATTCCAACTTCTCTTTACCACCAACTCACTTTGCCCCAGCTTAAGCTAATCGCCGTGCTGTTATCTGTCGTACGTCCAAGACCCAAGAATATCGATCCAATCCACGAGTCAGCGCCGAGATAAACGCTTCCTGCGCCAATCCAGCGGTTACCTTTGTGTGTCCAAGCCTGCCCGCCTTCGTTATATAGACGTGCCCCTTCAGCGGTAACTCCCACATACACAGGAAATGGTGCTGGAAGTATGTCATTAATGGAGCGAGAAACACGAACGGCGCCAGAAATCATCTTTTGCCCCATGTAGCGATCGTTTGGAGCGCCAGAAAGAGAAAAGATGCCGCCTTTGGTGTAATAGTCGTTACGAATGGCCTTTCCGACAAAGCCCGAAGCCACCGCTGTCCAATCCTTTGTGATGGCCCATGGAATGATTCCGGTCACTTCATAGAAACGATAATGCTTATTGTTAAGCATCACACCATAGCGCCCTGTAAGTTTGGCGCCTTTCTTCGGGAAATCCACATCATCCAAAGTGTCGTACGCGAATTCAATTGAACTGAAACCATCGCGTTTGCTCTCGAGACTTCTCGGAGTGCCGCGACGGGCTCTAAAGGAGGAGCGCTTTGCGCCGATTGTCGCGGAAAAGCGCGCTGACCTTGCGACTTCGAACCCGAGGTCGAGCCCAATTTCAGAACTCACGCGGCGAACCTCAGCCAAAATATGGTCACCCGATTTCTCTGAATACACATCAAAGAAACGATGTTCATAACCCGCGTACGGGCGAACAAACCAAGGGCTACCCGATCCAAGCGGTTGGAAAAATTCCGTATACACATAGCGCTTATTCCCGAATTGCGCTTGGGTGTTCCATTCGCCTCCCCATTTATTGAGAGCGCCTAACGTATAAGCGCCCACGATGCTGTAACGCGCTTCATTGACAAAGTCCGTCTGCACGGATGCGCCAAATTTCAACAACGATTGTCCCCACTCCCACTCACGAGGTTCGAGAATGAGCACGTCACCATATTCACCGTGGTCAAATCGATAAGAAATCTTCTCAAAGTGATCTGTCCCCCAGAGGCGTCTCACGCCCTGTTCGACGTCCTGAACACTCACAGGTTTTGTCGTATCGATATCAGCGGCATTGATGATGCTTTCTGTGGAGATTTCCTTATTGCCTTTAACAACAATTTCTTTAATGTGATGCTGATGACTATGCTGAATGCGACTCTTGCGAGTCTCACGCCATGCGCTATAGGATTCAGGGCTTACGGAAAATTCTTTGAGTTTTTCCTTATTGTCCATCACCGCCTTGTAGCCTGTGGCAATAATCTCTTTTGTCTTATCAAAACTTCCCGCGGTGAAGTCTTTTAAATTGGGGACAATTAAAACATCCTCTTTACTGATGCTCTTTAAAGAACGCTCGACATTTTGCTCGGTCAGGATATTGACAACCTGAGACATGATTCCTGGAATGCTCTTTAATTCTTCGGCTCCCGATAAAGGCGTACCAACATTGACCACAATTAAGCGCTTGGCTCCCATGTTTCGTGCTTCTTCCACAGGGAGGTTATCCACCAAACAGCCATCACAAAGGAGCATCCCCTTGTATTGCACGGGTTTAAAAGCCGCAGGAATCGACATTGAGGCGAGCATGGCATCAGAAAGAGCAATGTCTTCGGCCAAAACAACACGCTTACCTGTCAAAAGATCTGTGGACAAGGCTCGAAATGGAATCGGAAGATTCGAGAAGTCCTTAACCTTGTCGGTAAAGGCCATATTACGGTTGAGAAAAAGCGACATTTCATGCGTGGGGATAAGGCCTCCAGGTGCATTTAACCCATCTTTTGAAATGCCGATACGCACATTGCGTCCGAGACCCGAATCATCATCTTGCTTGGCACGCCACTTTAAGTCACGCCGTTCTGGGCGCGACGAAAACATCTGGTCCCAGTTGATGGCTAATGTGATTTTTTCGATTTCGGTCGCTGTGTAGCCAGCTGCGTAACCCCCGCCAACTAATGCGCCCATGCTCGTTGCCGTGATGCAGTCGACGGGAATGGAAAGCTCTTCAAGCGCCTTTAAAACACCAATGTGCGCTAAGCCGCGAGCTCCTCCTCCAGAAAGAACAAGACCTGTGATTGGACGAGAGTAGGTTGTCGCCAAAACACTTTCAGAAAACCCGATTGTTGCCACAAGAGCGGTTGCAACAAATGAAAAAAATCGAACGGCTTTTAAAGGCATCGTGATTCCTTATTCTTTTACGAACAAAGCTAAAAGGAAATAAAGCCTACGAAAGGCTAGCCGTAAGATTAAGCGCCTTCTCTAGAAGACGTCAAACGCCGCAAGACGCAGTCCTGCGTAGACAACAGCCAGGCGCTTAAGATTTGGTATCGATTTAACAGCTTCCCCTACGCTATAGCGCTCAGCTTGCTTTTTCGCACTCGTAAGAGCTCTCTTAATCGCAACTTCGGTTGCGTTCGCTTTCACGTGCTTGAGTTCAATGATATAGCTCGTTAGTTTGGGGTTACCTTCTGGCCTTAAGAGTAAATCAATAAAGCCCGATTTCTTCCCGCGAGACTCGAGTTCTAACTGTCCACGGTAGTTTGTTGAAAACCACAAGGTCGATGCGAGCACCGTCTGAAATGAGACCTCATTTGTGTGCGTGGCTAGTTGTACGCCACTATCGGCCGCTAGTCGATTGTCGACCAAACGTAACCACGGCTCGGGGTTGCCTTCGCCCAAGGCTTTGAAAGCGTCATCAAATTCTTGCGCGTTAAACGTATACCGCGGCGATTGCAAAATATTCTTGAAATAGTATTCAAAGAACTGGGTGCCGATGGCGCGATTAGGAATGCAGAGCGCTCTCCTTTTACCTGGGACGAAGGTCAGGAACCCCATATAAAAGAGAAAGGAAAGGATATCTTCTTCACCAAACTGGCCTTTCATATTGAGCACGAGTGTTTTCAGTTGCCCAGAAAATTCGATTTCCTTCCTAGAAAGCGCTTTATCGATGATTGAGTGGATAAAGTCTCTGTCACCCAAAGAGAAAAGAGCCTCAATTTTTTCCAAACTATTAGCAAACGATGGATCGAGCATATCATCAGGTTCTTTTCCCACGCCAGCAATCGAACCTAGATAGTACAAGCACATCGAAGAGTTAAAGACAGACTCCTCTCCTTTTGGGTTAAAGCAGTATCCGTAGTACCACTCCTTCATGCGTGTAAACACTTCATCGAGCGTTTTCCCGTAGCTCTTAAGGTCAATTATTTGGGGAATCAACTC
>CAVAQL010000103.1:0-5048 GCA_963590825.1 Bacteroides caccae
ATTTGGCACTAAACCAAATGTCTTGAACGATGCCAGGGGTTCCCTCCTTTAAGAGAACGGCCTTATCGAAGGTAAAGATTGCATCTTTGATGCCATCGCCATTGACATCCTTGACGCTCATCGTAAGCGCCTTCGCAGGAGCGATAACATCCACGTCACCATTGGGGTACATCAGACCAAAAGTGGCCGAGCTCTTGGCAATCTTAGAAACATTGGCGTTCTTTGTTCCAAGGACTGTGACTGTGACCTTCCCTGCGCCAGTCATTGATAGCTCTGCGTCGTTGATTTTCACATCTACCTTCGGAAGACTTGCTATGTAGCGGCGCATTGCAGCAGTGGCTACTTCATAGGCACGAACGTTATAGGCGTGTAGATAGCTCTCAGCCTTCTCGCGCGTAAAGTTCTTTAAGAGATACTTTGCTTCGTTATGAACGTGGCTCGCGTACTTATTCCAATGCTGATCAAGCTTGGCTTTTACCTCACTGATTTTCTTTTGTGTACCCAATAATTCGGTGTAATTTTGCGCATCTAAGAATGTGTACATCGCAAAGTCAGCTTTGTAGTCAAAGCTTGCGGGTTTCCCATGGAATTGCTGAGCTGTTGCTTCCGCAGGATCCATAAAGGACTGAGCTAGCGCGGGCTTAGCCAATGGGTAAAACGGCACATAGGGAGATTCCGACGGGCGCCCTGAGGTACGCCAGCCTTTAATGAGCAATGGATCATCGGCTAAAACGTAGACCGAGGATTCAAAGGTGCCCGGATTACAAATATCGTTCATTCCCTGATGGAAAAGTCCCTTGCGGCTTTCGTGACGTGAGTGAGAACTCAAGACCTTCTTCACATCAGCGACACCTAACTTTTCTTTTGGAACGATCGAGTATGGGAAGGCGTTTTCATCGGCAATTTCTTTGCCGGTGATGATTTCCCAACCACGTTGCGAGCGATCTTTGACCCAGTGCGTGGAGCGGCGTTCGGGCTTTTGATAAGCAACACGGAAGTTAAAGTCCGAATAGTCCCCTGCTTTTGCTGGCTTGTAGTGGCCTGTGGCAATAGCGTGCTCAATTAAGTCGGGTGAAGCGATAACATCGGGGCTCTTTAAATCCACATCCATTAAGGTATAGGCATTCGAGACGTAGGTGACTTCGTTATCCTTAAGTTTCTTCGCGACATAACGACCGCCGTGTAAAAGGTTAATCTGCCAAGCCTCATCCTTATCGGCAACCGTGTAGATACGGCCTGAGGCGCGATACCCGTACCGAGTGACTAAATCGGCTGCAACACGAACGGCATCACGTGCGCTTGTTGCACGTTCAGCGATTAAACGACGAATGCCGTAACCGACGCCACCTTCTTTTAAGGCCTCTCCGTCCTCATAGGTCTGGTAGCTTTGGTTAGAGGCAATAACGACGCCCTTTTCATTGACAAAGCCGTCCGAATACGAATATCCAGCCGGATGTAAGGTCTGCGTCCAATAAAACCCAAGTGTATGAGCGACCTGGGGGATTTTCGCGGAGCCTGGTTCATAGGTCACTGTTTCGCCAGCGGCGTGGTCAGCGGCAGGGACCCAATACTGGGATGTGACGATACGCATATCGTTATCTTCGTTGTGACCAACGATAATGGTGCCCGTCTTTGAGACTGCCTTACCCACGACCATGGTTGAGCATGAGTAAGCAGGGCTCGACGCCACAAAAGCGGCCGCAGCCAAGGTCATGGCCGAGAACGCAAATAGTTTTTTCATAAAATTCTCCATTTCAAAGCTAACTGTGAGCTTTCCTTCTTCAATCCCCCTCAAGAGCTGAGTTTAGGAGTTTTTTTGTGGCAAAAAAATAGGACGAAATGAGTAGAAAACTCTATAATTCTGCGTTTTTATAGAGAAAACCTCTAGAGCCTTCATTTCAAGGACAAAAGATTCGTTTTTTCATTTGACTGATACTCGACAGGAATACGGGCGCCAAGGCCTCGTATTCGGTGGTCTTTTGACCATGTTAAGGAGATTATTTTGAACTCCATAAATTTAGATACGCGTCCCGAGGCAGCTTTGGCGCTCTCGGACGGAACCATTTATCGCGGTCGCAGTTTAGGCGCAGCAGGATCTGTTACGGCTGAAGTTGTCTTTAACACAGCAATAACGGGATACCAAGAAATCCTGACCGACCCAAGCTACACGGGGCAAATCGTTACCCTCACCTATCCGCATATTGGAAACGTTGGTGTGAATCCCGAAGATGAAGAAAGCGCGCAGATTGCTGCCTCTGGCCTCATTGTTCGCGCACCGACTCTTGTCGTGAGCAATTTCCGAGCGAAAGATTCGCTCGAGAACTACTTAAAAAAAGCGGGAATCGTTTCCTTGTACGATATTGATACGCGAGCTCTCGTGCGTCACTTACGCGAAAAAGGCGCTCAGGCAGGCACCATCGTTGCCGCCCAAAGCGGAAAACTCACCGATGCAGAAATCACTGAGGCTTTAAAGAAAGCCCAATCTTGGGGCTCCATGCAAGGCAAAGACCTCGCAAGCGTCGTTTCAACTGAGAAACCCTACGACTGGACTGAAGGCACCTGGAAATTACGTCAAGAAAACGGTGAGCCAGGTTTTACAAAACTCACGAATCCCCGCTTTAAGGTCATCGCGTATGACTTTGGCATTAAAAGAAACATCCTTCGCATGATGGCCGAGCGCGGTATGGCTGTGACCGTGGTTCCCGCGAAAACGAGTCCCGAAGCGGTCCTTGCGATGAATCCTGATGGTGTGTTTCTTTCCAATGGTCCAGGAGACCCTGAGCCATGCGATTACGCCATCGCTGCTGCAAAGGTATTTTTGGAAAAAAAGATTCCCCTCTTTGGAATCTGCCTAGGCCATCAAATCATGGCGCTTGCAGCGGGGGCCCAAACAGTGAAAATGAAGTTTGGTCATCATGGTGCCAATCACCCTGTGTGCGATTTGGAAACGGGGCGTGTAAGCATCACAAGTCAGAACCACGGCTTTGCAGTCGATGCGAAGACGCTTCCAAAAAACGTCTCTGCCCGCTACGCGAGTCTTTTTGATGGCTCTTTACAGGGATTGGTATTTCTTGACCGTCCTGCGATGAGTTTTCAAGGGCACCCGGAGGCAAGCCCTGGGCCTCACGACATTGAGACACTGTTTAATCGCTTTGCCGAACTCATGGAGAAGAATCGACGATAAGAAAACTTAAGAGCCTTTCTGGGCTTAAGTAAAGAAGTTTTTCGATTCCATCCACATTTACGGTAAATACGCTATGCCAAAACGTAACGACATAAAATCGGTTTTAATCATTGGAGCGGGTCCCATTGTCATCGGACAAGCCTGCGAGTTTGACTATTCGGGTGCTCAAGCCTGTAAGGCATTAAAAGAAGAAGGGTACCGTGTCATTCTTGTCAATTCCAACCCCGCCACCATTATGACCGATCCCGACATGGCCGATGCGACCTATGTCGAACCCTTAGACGCCCGTGTCTTAGAGCGCATTATTGAGCGTGAAAAGCCCGATGCGATTCTCCCGACGATGGGCGGGCAAACGGCGCTTAACCTTGCGATGCAATTAAATCGCAGTGGCGTCTTAAAGCGCTTGGGTGTTGAATTAATTGGCGCCTCTCCTGAAGCAATCGATAAGGCCGAAGACCGCCAACGCTTTAAAGAAGCGATGAATCACATTGGTCTTGAATCGGCACGATCGGCCATCGCCTACTCAATGGATGAGGCTCTAAAAGTTCAAGCCTTAATTGGTTTTCCAGCCGTGATTCGCCCCTCCTTTACGCTCGGGGGCACAGGGGGCGGCATCGCGTACAACATGCCCGAATTTGTCGAAATCTGCCAGAAAGGCCTTGAGCTTTCCCCGACGCATGAACTTCTTATTGAAGAGTCGCTTCTTGGGTGGAAGGAATTCGAGATGGAAGTCGTGCGCGATAAGAAAGATAACTGCATTATCGTTTGCTCGATTGAAAATTTGGATCCGATGGGTATTCACACGGGCGATTCGATTACTGTGGCTCCGGCTCAGACGCTTACCGATCGCGAATATCAAATTATGCGTGATGCCTCGATTGCGGTGCTCCGAGAAATTGGCGTTGACACGGGGGGATCGAACGTTCAGTTTGCCGTGAATCCTGAAAATGGGCGCCTCATTATTATCGAGATGAACCCGCGTGTCTCACGCTCTTCTGCTCTCGCATCGAAGGCAACAGGCTTTCCGATTGCGAAGGTCGCTGCAAAACTTGCTGTTGGCTATACGCTTGATGAACTGAAAAACGATATCACCGATGGTGCGACGCCGGCTTCTTTTGAGCCAACGATTGACTACGTTGTCACCAAGGTTCCGCGATTTGCTTTCGAGAAGTTCCCGCACGCCAATGACCGTTTAACCACACAGATGAAGAGTGTCGGTGAAGTGATGGCCATCGGGAGCACTTTTCAGGAGTCCTTACAGAAAGCGCTCCGTGGCTTAGAGACAGGACGCGATGGTTTAACGCCGATTACGACAGATAAGAGCGCCATTGTTCACGAGTTAAGTGAAGCAGGTCCCAATCGCCTCTTTTATGTCGCAGACGCCATGCGTATCGGGATGACCGTCAAAGAGATTCACGACCTAACCGATATCGACCCGTGGTTTTTAGCTCAAATTGCAGAGCTCGTTGAAATTGAGTCTCGAGTCGCAAAAGCAACTCTTGCGGAACTCGATAAAGAAACGCTTTTTTATTTAAAGAAAAAAGGATTCTCCGATAAGTGCTTAGCGCGCTTAACAAAGTCAAGTGAAAAAGACGTAAGAGACTTGCGCCATAGCTTGGGACTCCACCCTGTTTACAAACGCGTTGATACGTGTGCGGCCGAATTTGAAACAAAGACAGCCTACCTTTATTCAACGTATGCCGATGAAGATGAAGCTAATCCCACAGACCGCAAGAAGATTGTTGTTTTAGGCGGTGGCCCCAATCGTATTGGTCAGGGTATCGAGTTTGACTATTGCTGCGTGCATGCGGCAATGGCTTTGCACGAAGATGGCTATGAAACGATTATGGTTAACTGTAACCCA
>CAVAQL010000104.1:0-4790 GCA_963590825.1 Bacteroides caccae
AACGGGTACTCCTTTAATCCAGACACAAAAGAAACTGTTTTTAACTCGTCGATGTGTTTGAATTACTTGAGTTCAATTGCCGACGAAGGCAAAGAGCCGTACTCGATGCTCGATCCTTCTTTCGCTAACAGTTTAGGAAAGATTGAGTCTCTTTTTTCTTTAGGCGACAGAGACTTTATACGCTCGGTTATCGGCAAGGCTCTTTTGAGAAAAGAAATCAGATTTTCAGGCGAACTCAAAACGCTCGATTTAAACACGAAAGCGAAACTCGATAGGGAAGATATCCTTTCCTCCCTCTTTTATATGGGGTTCCTGACCTTCGTCCCAGGTAAAAGGGATGCGCTCTGCGTTCCCAATCGAGCCATTGGTATTCAGTTCTTTGAATATTACTTCAAGAATATTTTGCATTCTTCTAACTATACTTTTGATAGGAAAGAATTCGATGATGCCTTCAAAGCTTTGGGCGAGGGCAACCCCGAGCCATGGCTACGCCTAGTCGACAATCGACTCACGGCAGATAGTGGCGTGCTACTTTCGACGCATGCAAATGAAACCTCGTTTCAGACGATGCTCGCATCAACCTTGTGGTTTTCGACAAATTACCGCGGTCAACTCGAAGTAGAGGCTCGCGGTGTAGGCTCAGGCTATATCGACTTACTATTGACGCCAACTGTCAATCCCAAACTTCCAAGTTATCTCGTGGAACTTAAGCATGTGACAAAAGGTGCAGGCGAAGCCGCTACCGGGGATGCGCTAGAAAGTGCAAAGGAGCAAGCCCTTCGCTATAGCGCTGGAGAAACCGTTAAAACGATACCGAACCTTAAACGCTTGGCTGTTGTCTACCTTGGATTGCATTTGGCGACTTTCGAGGTCTTCTAGCCTTTTAGCCGACTAGATTTTGCAGAAGGCGTGAAAAATCCAGAAATTGGGATTTTCAGAGCGCTTTATTTGTTGTAAAATGAGTCTTTTCCGAATTAATTGTTGAACTCAAATGGCTCGTATTACTGTTGAAGATTGTCTTAAAAAGGTGCCAAACCGCTTTGAACTCGTTCTTTGCGCGACATACCGTGCTCGTATGCTCTCTCAAGGTCATACGCCACGCGTTGACACAAAGGACAAATACACGGTAGTTGCCCTGCGCGAAATCGAACAGGGTTACATCGGTAAAGAAATGCTCGAGCGCGTGCCCTTGTAACTCTTCATCCGTCCATGATGCCTAAAGTGTTTTGTACTTTGGGCATTTTTGGCTCAGTAAGGAGCCTTCGGGCCTAAAGCCAAAGCGACTATGGAGACAAAAACGGGTACAACACTTCCAACACCCCAATCCTCAGAAACAGATGAGGATTACGATGTTGCATACCTCAGCAACCCCCAAGATCGCATTGGTGAAGATGCCGACCTTCCCCTTTTCTTCTCTGTCGCAGAACCCGCGAAGATAGTCACAAGCTCTGAACTCCTAGATCGTTGTGCGGTTTATCTCTCGAAAGCGGATATCGAGCGCATCAAAGAAGCCTTTCGTTGCGCCGATGAAGCGCACTTAGGGCAATTCCGAGTTTCAGGCGAACCCTACATCACACATCCGCTTGCAGTGGCTTCGATTCTTGCCGATTGGCATATGGATGCCGATACCGTTTGCGCAGGGTTATTGCACGACGTCCTTGAAGACACAGGGATGAGTAAACTCGAGATGGTCGAACGTTTTGGCATTCAAATCGCCGAACTTGTCGATGGCGTCAGTAAGCTCGCGAAAATTAGCTTCTCTTCCAATGAAATTGCGCAGGCGGAGAGTTTTCGCAAGATGCTTTTGGCGATGAGCCGCGATGTGCGCGTTATTCTTGTAAAGCTTGCCGACCGGCTTCACAACATGAGAACCTTGGGCGTCATGCGGCCTGAGAAACGACGTCGTATCGCCACAGAATCCTTAGAAATCTTTGTCCCGATTGCACATCGCTTAGGCCTTAATGGCGTTTATCGCGAATTGCAAGAGTTGGCGTTCATGCACCAACATCCGCTTCGCTACAAAATTTTGCAGGCCAATGTCTTAAGAACGCGAGATAAACGCCGTGCCATTCTTGAGCGCATCTTAAAAGAGACGCGAGAAGCGCTACCGAAATCGAATATTCACGCACGTATCCAAGGCAGAGACCGCACCATTTACGGGATCTACAACCGTATGCGCGATACGCACGCCTCGTTTTCTGAGGTGTTGGATATTTACGGCTTTCGTATCATTGTGCGTACCGTTGAAGAGTGTTACCTCACACTCGGTGCCCTCCATCGCCTTTATAAGCCCATTAATCGGCGCTTTAAAGACTTTATTGCCATCCCAAAGTCCAACGGCTACCAGAGCCTGCATACAACCGTCGTCGGTCCCTTTGGCACGCCCGTTGAGTACCAGATTCGTACGGAAAAGATGCATCGCATCGCAGAAAAGGGGCTCTTAGCGCATTGGATCTATGGCGATGGAATGGACACGAGCGAAATTCAGACACTCGTTTCCAATTGGCTGCAAAGCCTCATGGAAATTCAGCGCACGAGCACTGACCCTTCAGAATTTATCGAAAACATCAAGGTTGACCTCTTCCCAGACCGTATTTACGTCTTTACGCCTAAGAGCCGCATCTTGACGCTGCCACAAGGAGCCACCCCTGTTGACTTTGCCTATCAAATCCACACAGGCATCGGCAATCACGCCACGGGCTGCCGCGTCAACGGCGAACACGCCGCGCTTTCTCGCATCTTACGTAACGGCGACATGGTCGAAATTCTCACAGACGATGCAGCGCACCCAGCTCCTGAGTGGCTTCGCTTTGTAAGAACGGGTAAAGCACGCGCCAAGATTCGCGAATTCTTGCGTGAGAGAAACCCTGAGGAATCCGTCAAACTTGGCGAGGAAGCGCTTCTTAAAGCCGCCCTTGAAGCCAAACTCGATATTGATACAGTACCCGAACCGATTTGGTACAAGATTTTGAAAGAAACCAATGAGAAAAACCGCGAAGCACTTTTAGCCGATATCGGTTTAGGCAAAGTCTTTGCTGCTGCTCTCATTACCCGCATCACCACACTTGCGCAAGAAAAAGCACCTGCAACAAGTCGCGTGCCAGTGACGATTCACGGCACAGAAGGCGTTGCCGTGCAACTTGCTGGCTGCTGCCATCCAATCCCAGGAGATGCCATCTGGGGCTTTATGCGTAACGGTTTAGGTTTAAGCGTTCACCGCGCCGATTGTGTGCATGTCGAAAAAGGACGCCGTATTGACCCAAGCCGTTGGATGCCAGTGCAATGGAAAGAAGAAGCCCACCACGAGGCGCTCTTTGCTGTTCCCATTCTCTTACTTGTAAAAGATGAACGTGCCGCCTTGGCTCGCGCCGCCACATTACTTGCGAAACTTCACTCAGCGATTACAGGTGTAGGAATTTCCGATCAAATCACAGGGCGTACACAAACGCTACGACTCATGATTCAAGTGCGCGACAACAAACACCTCGAACGAATCCTTCAGGAATTAAAGAGCCTTGAACCCGTAATCAGCGTTCGCCGCATGCTCGATAGCAGTCGTCCCCTTCGCGAAGACAACAAACCAGAAAAAAATTCGTAAAAGCCTCGGTTTTGCCTTGCATTTACGCATCTGTTCCACCATAATGAACACCTTTCCCGGTTTGGCACGTGGGCGCATGCCCGCTGTAAGACCGCCTTTCAGGGCGGCGGGCGCGCAAGGACGCCAGGGCGACCGACAAAACAATCACTAGGAAACTATAGAAAAATGAAACCGAATATTCATCCTGAATACCGCGAAGTCGCGTTCCTTGACATCTCTGTAAATAAGACGTTCATTATTTCGAGCGCCGTGCAGACCAAAGAAACCATCGAAATCGACGGCAAGACCTATCCGCTCTTTAAGTTGGATACCTCCTCTGAGAGCCATCCCTTCTACACGGGTGCTCAGACTCGTATCGTTGAAGCGGGTCGCGTTGAGAAGTTCCGCGCGAAGTTTGCCGCGAAGAATAAGCAATTAAACGACGCTGCTGCCGCCAAGAAAGCTAAGAAGTAATCTTTCCTTTTTTTCAGGTAGTGCGCACCGAGGGTGTTGAGAAAAACTCAGCACCCTTTTTCATGCGCGAAAAAGCTAAGGGGCCGCTACACCTACCTTAACCCTCAAACGCTAGAAATCGTGGTGCAATCCCACGAGTAGATTAAACAGCTTTTCCTTGCGCTTTTTTGTGGCAGATTTGAATTCCGTTTTAATGTAGCCAGCGCCCGTATAGATATGCGTACGCTTGCTCAGTGGGTATGTATAGGTCGCAGCAACGTTAAAGCTTTTTAGTTTGTTGTCGTAATCGCTCACAGACTTCACTGTCGTATAGTAAGCACCAAAGCTTGCGAGACCCGTGCAAAGCGGAACAGAAACGCCCACGTGAAAGTTATGCCCCTTAACTTGCGTATCATCGAAGGGAGCAGAATCAGTAGCGTATTCCTGTGAAAGATTTATTGTCTCATAACCACCCGCATAGGTTTGATTTGTGCCGTATTGATAAGCGGCAAAGACCTTAGCCGCATCAAAGTCATAACTGCCACCAAGGCTAATTGTGTGGGCATCTCTTTTGGCATTCTGAGACCATGCTGGAAACATATCCGCAGAAAAGACAGCAACGGCTGCTAATGGGCCATTTTCATACGTAAAACCAACGGCAGCATAGCGATAAGCCGAGTTCTTCCCTTCAGTCTCATTGGCCCGATCCTCATCGACTTTAAGAGAATACTGCGCATAACCCTTAAATCCAGAAATAGAG
>CAVAQL010000105.1:0-4785 GCA_963590825.1 Bacteroides caccae
ATAACTCGATGGCTTTTTTTCATGAAAACGCGATAGAAATCTATTGAAAATCCGTGAAAAGTACGGCGCTTAAGGAAAAACCCGAGCGCCGTTCTTTTTTTAACTAAAGTCAAGTTCCCCCATTGCAAAGCGACCAAATCCGTGGGTAGACTTTAGGTGATTTTCCCTAAACCTTTCGTCTTAGGCCTATAGGGCAGGACAAGGGATTTTTTAGGGAAAAATGACCTAACAAAAAAACTTGAAGGAGTTTTATATGCAGAAAAGAGCCCTTTTAGGCGCCGTCGTTGCGGCCACCGCTATGAGTTTTGTCGGTTTTGCCAACGCAGCTGAAGTTTCTGGCAAAGCAATGGTCTACACCTCGATGTATCCAGACATCGTTGACAATATGTGCAAACCCAACGTCGCGAAAGCCTTCCCGAAGATGAAGGTCAGCTGGTTCCAGGGTGGCACGGAAAACATCATGACCAAGATGAATGGTGAAATCCGCGCGAAGAAAATCGGCACAGACCTCTTAATGGTTGCCGATCCCTCTTACTACCTCACACTCCAAAAGCAAGGACTCCTTCTTCCCTACAAAGCGAAAGATCACGACAAGATTATCCTTGATAAGGATCCCAACGGTGCTTGGTACTCCGTTCGCGTTTGCAACATGATTATCGCCTTCAATAAGGACAAATTAAATCCCGCTGATGCGCCGAAGTCCTGGAAAGATCTCTTAGATCCGAAGTGGAAGGGCAAGATTGCGATGCCAAACCCGCTTTTGAGCGGCACGGCTTACGTCGCAGTGGGCGCCTTAGCGCAGAAATACGGCTGGGAATACTTCGACAAGCTCGCCGCCAACGGCATGAAAGTCGAACAGGGTAACTCCGCGATTCAGAATAAGCTCTTAACAGGCGAATACGCTGCCGCGATGATTCTTGAAGAAAACATCTTGAAGCTCGCCGTTGCCAAGAAAGAACCGCTCGCTGTTTCTTACCCAACTGATGGCGTCATCATGATTCCGTCTCCGATTGCCATCTTAAAGACCACGAAGAACCCCACTGGCGCGAAAGCCTTGATGGATTGGTGGCTCGGCAAAGATGGTCAGGCCGCCGTGGTTAAGGGCTGGATGCACCCGGTGCGTGGCGACGTGAGTGCGCCTTTAGGCTCAATCCCAACAAGCAAGATTGCTGCGACCAAAGTAGCGATTGACTGGAAGGATCTTTCCGATAACAACGCACAGATTAAGGAAAACTTCCGTAAGCGCATGATGGACCGCTAAGCTTTAGCGCTAAATCAATAAAGCAACTCGGGCGGGGAGCGCTTCGTTCCCCGCTTTTTGTGAGTTTCCCGAGGGAGTTCTTTTATGCGATTTCGCTTAAATAGTAAGACCATCGTCATCGGTATTGCGGTGCTCTTGCTGATTTACTTTGTCATCCTTCCGATGGGCATCTTGCTCATTGACTCTGTTTGGAAGGACGGCACAGTCAATCTCTCAAACTACCGCGAGGTCTATAGCCTTGATGTTAACTGGAGAGCATTGACCAACACGGTTGAACTGTCGCTATTAGTGATGGCCGCTAGCGTTGTGATTACATTCCCGCTTGCGTGGCTTGTGGGCCGCACCGATTTGCCGGGTAAAAAGTTCTACCGCACGATTTTGATTTCGAGCTACATGATTCCGCCCTACGTGGGTGCTATCGCGTGGACACAATTATTAAATCCCAGTGTCGGATACCTGAACGACATTTTTAAGTGGCTCTTTAACCTACAGACTGCGCCCTTTAATATCTACACCTTCGGTGGTATCGCTTGGGTCTTGACGCTCTTTTACAGCCCCTTTGCTTTCATCACGATTTCTCGCGCGATGGAAAAGATGGACCCAACGCTTGAAGAAGCGGCACGCATTTCGGGTGCTAGCCCCTTGCGCACCTTAATTAATGTCACCTTGCCACTGATGGCGCCTTCGATTCTCGCTGGTGGCTTACTTGTCTTTATTGCGGCAGGCAGCTGCTTTGGTATTCCCGCGATTGTCGGTATGCCAGGCAACATTGAAGTCTTAACGACACGAATCGTGACCTACCTTTACATGGGCAGTGACGAAGGCGTCAGAGACTCAACAGCGCTTGCGGCATCCCTGATGTTTATCGCCAATGGCCTCTTGTTCTTTATGACCTGGATGATGGGTCGCAAGGACTACACAACGATTAGTGGAAAATCCACAAGACCCAATATCGTTGAACTCGGCAAATGGAAATGGGTTGCCGTCGCTGGCATTTCAACCTATGCGGCAATTGCCGTGATTATCCCGATTGGCTCGATTGTGATGACAAGCTTCTTGAAGTCGCTCTCGAAATCGGTACTCTCGCTTTCCAACTACGGCTTCGATCCTTGGATTCCTGTGATTACCTCAGCGCAATACATGGAAACGATTTGGAACTCGGTGCTCTATGGCGTTATCGCTGCAACGATTGGTACGCTCTTGAGTTTGTTCGTTGCGTACCTCGCTGTAAAGACAACGTTGCGTGGTCGTTCGCTACCGGATTTATTGACCGTTGTTGGTGGTAGCACGCCCTCGATTGTTATCGCCCTTGCGTTAATCATCACCTTTAGCGGTAACTTCGGTTTGAACCTATACTCGACGATGTGGATTTTGGTTGTCGCCTACCTTGTGAAATACATGACGATGTCTGTGAGAACCATCTCGGCGGCTCTAACGCAAGTTCACATTTCGCTTGAAGAAGCGGCACTTAACTCGGGGGCCGATTGGCTACGTTGCTGCAAAGACATCATCGTGCCACTTATTGCGCCCTCGATTGTCGCTGGCTGGTTCTTAATCTTTATGCCCTCGTTCTATGAATTGACGATGTCCTTGCTGCTCTACGGCAGTGAGACAAAGACAATTGGCGTCTTGCTCTATGAATTGCAAACCTACGCCGATACACAGAACGCTTCCGTCTTGAGTGTGATTATCTTGCTCATTGTCTTAATTGGCAACCTCATTTTGAGCAAGGCCACCAAGGGTAATGTCGGAATTTAGGAGTTTTTGAAATGTCAGAAGTAAAAATTGAACATGTCTTTAAACGCTACGGCGACATTACCGTTGTCGATGACTTCAATCTTGAAGTCAAAGACGGCGAGTTCGTCTCGATTCTTGGCCCTTCGGGTTGCGGTAAAACAACAACGCTTCGTATGGTTGCTGGCTTTGAGAAAGCGACCGAAGGCCGTATCTCAATTGGCAATATGGTGGTCTCAAGTTCCGATGAGAAGATTTTCGTTCCGCCAGAAAAGCGCGGCATCGGTATGGTCTTCCAAAGCTATGCTGTGTGGCCACACATGACGGTTTTCGATAACGTTGGCTACCCACTTAAGATTCAGAAAGTTCCTGCCGACGAAAGAAAACGTCGCATCGATGAGATGCTCGAACTTGTGCACTTAGCTGAATATAGCGCTCGCTTCCCGAGCCAACTCTCGGGCGGTCAGCAGCAGCGTGTGGCTTTAGCTCGCGCCCTTGTGATGCGCCCAGGGCTTCTCCTTCTTGATGAACCACTGAGTAACCTCGATGCGAAGTTACGTGAAAGTATGCGCTTTGAAATCTCGGCGATTCAAAAGAAGATGAAGATTACCGTCATCTATGTGACGCACGATCAAAGCGAAGCCATGGCCATGAGCGATCGCGTCGTCGTGATGAGCCAAGGCGTTGTCCAGCAGATTGGACATCCGCATGAAATTTACGCGAACCCCGTTAACAAGATGGTCGCAGACTTCATTGGTCTAGTGAACTTTGAAACGGGCGAAGTTCGCGGTGACCGCGTGTTTCTCACGGGAACCGATTTATCGTTTGCAAATACCGCAGGCGTTAAGGGCCCCCAGGTCACTATCGCCGTGCGTCCTGAGAACATCTCGATTTCGACAGCGGGCGGCTCCTTAGAAGGCGTGGTACGCCATAGCTTTTTCTTAGGCGACTCCACAGACTTTCGCGTCGAGTGTGGCGAACACATGTTCCGCGTGATCGTCAAGGGCGCGAACACATCGATGTTCCCCAACGGCACGAAGGTGTTCCTCGACTTTAATAAGGTTCTTCTCTTTTAATTTCGCGTAGTTCCAAGCGACTTAAAGCCCGCAAGTTTTGACCGATTTGCGGGCTTTTTATGTAACTATGAACGCGTTTTTATGTAACTAGGAAAACGCCCCCTAAGAGGGAAAAACAGGGAGCCAACCCCGCGCAACGAAAAGCTATCAAACAAAGCTTAAATTCGCATTGCATTTCCCAAAATTTGATTGTAGAATGCGCTTCCTCTACAAAGAGTTAAGCGTGCGCCAGTAGCTCAGTTGGATAGAGTACCTGGCTACGAACCAGGGGGTCGCGGGTTCGAATCCTACCTGGCGCACCAGTGATTCAGGGCTCAGTCGTTTTTTAGCGACTGAGCCTTTTTCTAACCCGATTTTTTCGGCGCATCGCTATCAAGATAGCCGAGAATCCAAGCGCCCCAATCTTCGTTGTCAAGGGCCTTTTCAGAGGCGGACTTTCTGCGCTAGACGACAGAATAGAGTACCCACCAAACGACACGAAAACGGACCCACCCTCAGGCAGGGTTTGAAGTACGAAGGGCGAGCACAATGACAAAGATGCCCTTTACTCCGTACTTATTAAGCAATTCTGAGGCTTCTTTTTCGCCTCCGACGAATTCAGCAATCTTTGTATATAAATCGCGCCCGCGAAGGCTATCTGTAATCTCAAACTTAGATTCTCCTGTAAGAAGAGACGGATATTTGCTTTCAGCCACATCCAAAATCGTATAGAAC
>CAVAQL010000106.1:0-4770 GCA_963590825.1 Bacteroides caccae
TGCTGAAGATGTTCAGAAAATATTGAATCTCAAACATACCTGGGAATTTATTTTGGATGGGGGTGTGATTCAGGCTAAGACAGATTTATCGATTCTCTCTCATATTGCCCGACTGATTAACGAAGGTTTCTTTTTACTTCCTGGAGCTATCAGAAGCGTTCCAGTTCAAGTTGGGGGAACTCGTTATGTCCCACCACTACCTGTCGAGAGCCTCGTGAAAGAAAAAATTGATGCGATTGTCAGCAGCAAGGCTAGCGCTGTTCTTAAGGCCATACGACTTGCGCTTTATGTGATGAAGTCTCAAATCTTTATCGATGGCAATAAGCGCAGCGCCATTCTTCTTGCGAATCATTTTCTAGTGAGTCATTGCGCCGGTTTTATGGTTGTCCCCGAAGACGATGTCGATGAATTTAAGAGGTTGCTTATTGCGTATTACGAGGGAGCGCCAGAAAAGGAACTTGTTGCGTTTTTCAAATCAAAGGCATTGAGGGCACTGCCAGCGGTTTAGGGAAAAACGAGAGATTTCCTAAATCTTTTGCGTGCTAGGATAATTAAGAAAAAGTTAGGCCCTATCCACTCTTAAGAGGAGAGAAACTATGTCTTGCATAGTCTTGCGTCACGCACATGTTGTAGATCCTGTAAACGGTAAAAACGGCATTTTCGATGTGGTTCTAGAAGAGGGAAAAATCGCCGAAGTTACCGAGAACGCACAATGCAAAGCTCAGAAAGAGTACGACTTCACAGGCTGTGTTCTTCAACCCGGAATCATTGATAGCCACGTGCATTTGGGCGGTATGTGGGGTTCACACTTCGGGCACAGAATGCTTGCACGAAGCGGTGTGACAACGTGCTTAGATATGGCCGGTCCCTTAGACGATATTCTTGAAAACATCCCCAAGTTTGGCGCGGGACTCAATGTGGCTATCTTGCAGTTTGCTTCTCCTCCTTTCACATTTAAAAATTCGACACCAACGAAAAAGGAAATGGAAGACTTAATCGATAAAAGTCTTCACGACGGTGCGCTTGGCGTCAAACTTTTGGGAGGTCATTACCCGCTAACACCGACTGTTTCTTCTGAACTTATTCACACAGCTTTAGAAAAGGGCTGCTACGTTGCTTGGCATGCAGGAACAACAGAGCACGGTTCAAATATCGAAGGTCTAGTTGAAGCAATCGATATGGCCCAAGGAGCCCCAATGCATCTTGCGCACATCAACGCCTACTGCCGTGGTGCCATTAAGCCAGAGTTAGAAGAAACAAAACTTGCCATCGATAAGTTACTTGCCAATCCGAATGTCTTTTGCGAAAGCTACATTTCGCCACGCAATGGCACACGTTTATCGTGCGATGAAAACGGCAAAGTGATGAGTCGTGTGACAGCAGGATGCTTGACGCGTTATGGCTTTACTGCCGACGTTGATGGCGTAAAGAAGGCACTTTTAGCGCATCACGCTTGGGCTGTTTTTGATGCGGGTGGCTATAGCGACTTGATGACAGGAGAAAAAGCGCTTCGCTATTGGGAAGAAAACAAGACCGATGTGGGAGGAAGTTTCAAAGTAAATCCTCCGCTACCGCGCGTGTGGCTTTCTGAAGCCAAGAGACCCGATGGCAGTTTCGTTGTTGATGCCATCAGCACCGACGGTGGCTGCATCCCACGCAATGTGATTATTTCGGAAGGCCTTTCTCTTGTAAAACTGGGAATCCTGACACTCAATGAATTCGTGATTAAGACAGCCGTTAACCCCGCACGTATGCTTCGCTTAACAAATAAGGGGCATCTGACGGCGGGGGCCGACGCAGATATCACGGTTTACGACTACGAAAGGCAGAAACCCGTTGCGGCGTTTGTAGCAGGCGAGCCCATCTTCATCCATGACGAAGTCACAGGAAGCGGCGCGAACATTATCTGTACAGAAAAAGGCGCAAAGGCAGCGCTCAAATACGCTAAGAACGCCATCGTTGTTGATCCCTCGAAACCCTACGGGCCTCGCTATATTCCTTAAATTGGAAACGGCGATTTAGCGCACGATTTTGAGAATTTCTAAAGCGCTCCTGCGTGTTGAACGAAAGTCGTTTAATGCGCAGGGCTTTTCGTAGCCCAAAGCAATGGCAATCGCAATGGCGCGCGTTTCAGGAATGGGAAGGTATTTACGCAAAGCCTCTGGATAACGCACGGGATTCCAAGCGACAACGGAGCCCACGCCGCGGTCAGCAGCAGAAAGCATGAGGGTTTGCGCGAAAGCTCCAAGATCAAACATCATGTAAGGCGTGTAGTTCTTGGGAACGGTAAGAAAACAGACGACGGGGGCATAAAAGAGTTCTTGCTGGGCAGCGAGTTTAACTTCAGCAAGTCCCGCTTCTTCACGTGCTTTATTAAAGAAGCGCATATTCTCTTGTGATGTTTCAGAAAATTGTTCGTGAGCCGTTGCAGGGACTTCGCTTAAACCGGGGGCTTTTGCTTTAACGAGGTCGGAGAACTCACGGCGAAATTCTTCGAGCTTTTCTCCCGTGAGAATCCACGCGTCCCACTCCTGCGCATTAACCCAACTCGGAGCACGTGTCGCGTCTTCAACAATGGCCTTTAAAAGCGCATCATCAATCGGTGTCGCCTCAAAGTGTCGAACAGAATGGCGAGCACGGATGGTTTCGGCAAATTGCATAGGAAGCCTCCTTTACTGGAAAGAACGTTCTTTGTAGCGATTGGCTAAACGAACAAAGCCATCGACAGCAATGGTTTCGGCCCGAGCTGTTGGATCGATGCCACTAGCACGAATATCGTCTTCGGTTAGTAGGTCAGATAACGCATTGCGAAGCGTTTTTCGCCTTTGAGAAAACGCCTTTGCGACAACCAAAGAAAAGGCTTTGTGGTCAACGGCGGGAATTTCACACGCCGATTTTGGTTTCATACGCACAAAAGCGCTTGTGACAGCGGGAATCGGACGGAAGGCACCCGCAGGAACCTCAAAAAGCTTCGTGATGGTGTAATTTAACTGAAGCATCACAGAGAGTCTTCCGTAGGTTTTGCTCCCAGGGCTAGCTGCCATACGGTCAACGACTTCGCGTTGCAGCATAAAGTGTTGGTCGGCAATCGTCCCTGAGGCGTCAAGCAAACGAAAAAGTAAGGGCGAAGAAATGTTGTAAGGAAGGTTTCCTACAACGCGAATTTTTTTCTCTAGGCTCGCAAGCTTTGCCCAATCGATAGTTAATGCATCGGCTTCGATGACTTCAAGAACATCGTTAGGGAATTCGCTACGAAGCCATGCGGCCAAGTCACGGTCAATCTCTATAACGCGTAAGTGCTTTACGCTGTGAAGAAGCTTTCGCGTAAGCGCCGCTTTCCCTGGCCCAATTTCGATAATGTCATCGTCGGGGCTCGCACCAATAGCGTCAGCAAGCTTACGAATCCAAAAATCATCGACCAAAAAGTTTTGGCCAAAGCGTTTTCTTGCGCGATGGTTCTCAAGCGAGGCCATTAAAGATTCTCTTCGCGAATCTCAACGTAGGCCTGATCGCGAATCTCGCGCTGCCAATCCGTGAAGGCTTCTGCAAGCTTACGTTCACGAAGCGCTTGGCGCGCCGCATAACGGGTGCGTTCGGAATCTGCCTCTTTTTGCTGACGATCAACAAGCTCAACGATGTGGTATCCATAACGCGTCTTAAAGGGCTCAGAAATTTCGCCGACCTTAAGCTTATTGACCTGTTCTTCAAATTCAGGTGGCAAATCGCCAGGACGTGCCCAGCCCAAGTCGCCGCCTCGCGTTGCGGAGTTGTCTACGGAATTTAGACGCGCAAAGGATGCGAAGTCGCCTTCTTTCGCCATCACTTTATGACGGATGTCATTTAAACGAGCGATGACTTCAGCCTCAGGCGTTAAGTCGGAAACGAAAAGAAGAATCTGTCGAATATGGTTTTGCGTCACAGGGGCTCCAGCGAGCTTTGCTTTCACGCCATCGCGTTCGCCAGCAACTTTCACAATGTGATAAGCGCCTGAGGTTTTTGCTACAGCAATGCTTCCCTTCTTGGGATTGGCTTGAATCGCTTTCCAGAACGCTGAAGGCATGCGAGAGGCATCCTTCCAGCCCAAATCGCCACCTTCTAAGGCATCCTCAGCCTTGGAGTATTCGGTTGCGAGTTTTGCGAAATCCTCGCCTTTTCTCGCGCGGCTCACGATTGAGTCGACACTATCTTTGGCTTTGTCGCCATCGGGATCATCGGCCGCAAACGGCACCAAGATGTGATAGATGTGGTACTCGGTTGTCTCATCGCTTGAAAAGCCCGCCTGTTCAGCTAAGTAGGTGTTGATTTCACTTTCGGGAATTTGAATTTTGGAATCAACCTCACGCTGACGAAGCCGTTGTAAGACGAGCTCTTGACGAATCTGATCGCGAAATGCACTGTAGCTTGTGCCGTCGGCGGCTAAGCGCTCGCGTAAGTCAGAAACTGTCATGTGGTTATTTTGGGCAATCTGCTCAATTGATGCTGTTACCATCTGCTCATCGATACGAATACCCGTGTCTTCGGCGCGTTGTTCGATGGCCTTTTCAAGAATGAGGCGCTCCAATACTTGACGACGCAATTCACGCATCCCAGGCAGTTCAATGGATTGACGACGTAAATTCAGTGCCACCTGATGGGTGCGGGTCTGTAACTCATACTCTGTGATGACATCGCGATTGACGACAGCGACGATACGATCGAGCGGTCGATAGTCGTTAGCGTAAGCGTTCACAATCGTCGCGCCTTCTGTCTGATTAGGAGCAGCATAGGGAG
>CAVAQL010000107.1:0-4708 GCA_963590825.1 Bacteroides caccae
CAGTCGAAAGAAGTCTCCGTTAGTGAGACAGCATTTGGGAAACGTTAGGAAACACTTCTTTTCTCAACGACTGCATTTACAAAGAAGTCATCTCGTTAGAATTCCAAGGAGTTCAAAAGTAAAGCCTTTAAGGAGGCAAAACCTATGGAATGCAAATCTATCGCTTCAAGTGTTGTTATAGCTATCGGCATTGCTGGTGGTGCAGCGCTACTTGGAAACCAACTCTCAACGGGCATGGAAAACTTCGTCAACCGTGACCGCGTTGTGACTGTCAAAGGGCTCGCAGAAAAAGTTGTTCAGGCCGACCACGTCACGTGGCCCATCGGCTTTCGTGAATTAGGCAACGATCTGCAGACGGTTTATAAGACAACGAAAAATCGTCAAGATCAGGTTGTCGCATTCTTAAAAGATGCGGGGCTCGATGCCTCTGAAATCACGGTGGCCACCCCAACAGTGACGGATGCTCAGGCCGATAACTACAGCAATAAAAATGTGACCTTCCGCTACAACATGATTCAAACGGTCACTGTGTCAACCGATAAGGTCGCTCTTGTCCTCGATTTGATGAAGCGCCAAAGCGAACTCTTAAAAGCCGGTGTCACATTGGCCAATGACTACAGCTGGCAAACGACCTTTGAATTCACGGGCCTTAATGGCGTGAAACCGACGATGATTGAAGAAGCAACAAAGAACGCGCGTGCCGCCGCCGAAAAATTTGCCGCGGATTCGGGTAGCAAACTTGGGAAAATCCGTCGCGCTAACCAAGGGCAGTTCTCGATTTCCAATCGCGATAACTTCACACCAAACGTGAAAAATATCCGTGTTGTCACAACCGTGGAGTACTTCTTAAAGGATTAGAAGGAGCCCTAGAAATACTCTTTAGTATCAAATGTGAAAGCCGCCGTTTTTTGGCGGTTTTTGCGTTTTTGGCTCTTGAAAATGGCTGGACAAACCCCCATATAGAGCTCAAACGGGGAAAGAACCGCTTATAGGTTAGGCCCCGAAGGAGATTCTTATGAGACAAGATCAATTAACGACAAAATTCCAAGAGGCTATTGGCGAAGCGCAATCGATGGCCTTGAGAAACGATAACCAGTTTATTGAGCCTGTTCACATCCTCGCAGCCATTATGGATGACGAGGAAGGGGTTGCTAATAGTCTTTTTGAACGTGTTGGTGCGAATGCCAATGAAATTCGTAAGGCAGTCGCCGACGAAATTGCGCGTCTTCCGAAAGTCACCGGCACTGGAGGCGACGTTCAAGTGAGCCGCGACACGGTGCGCGCCTTTAACCTAGCGGAAAAAGAGGCGCAAAAGCGTCAGGACTCGTTTATTTCTTCTGAGCTCTTTTTGCTTGCGTTGACGGATTCTTCGTTTGAAGTTTCTAAGATTCTTTCACGCTTTGGCGTCACTCAGTCGGCGCTTTCGGCTGCGATTAACGCTGTGCGTGGTGGCGAGAAGGTTCAGGATGCAGAAGGCGAATCGGGGCGTGACGCGATTAAGCGCTACACAATCGACCTCACAGAGCGTGCACGCTTAGGAAAGATTGACCCTGTGATTGGGCGTGACGATGAAATTCGTCGCACGATGCAGATTTTGCAACGCCGTACGAAGAACAACCCCGTTCTTATTGGTGAGCCAGGTGTTGGTAAGACGGCTGTTGTTGAAGGACTTGCACAGCGTATCGTTAATGGCGAAGTCCCCGACGGCTTAAAGCACAAAGTTGTGCTCTCTTTGGATATGGCTGGTCTCATTGCTGGTGCTAAGTACCGTGGTGAGTTCGAAGAGCGTCTAAAGAAACTCTTAAAAGAAGTCACAGCCTCCGAAGGGAAAATCATTCTCTTTATCGATGAGTTGCATACTGTCGTTGGTGCCGGCAAGACCGAAGGCTCGATGGATGCGGGCAATATGCTTAAACCCGCTCTTGCTCGTGGTGAGCTTCACGTCATTGGCGCAACAACTCTCGATGAGTATCGCAAGTACGTCGAAAAAGATGCTGCTCTTGAGCGTCGTTTCCAAAAGGTTCTTGTTGATGAACCGAGCCTCGAGGACACGATTGCAATTTTGCGTGGTCTTCAGGAAAAGTATGAAGCGCATCATGGCGTTGAAATCACAGACCCTGCGATTGTGGCTGCTGCAGAACTCTCTCAGCGTTACATCACAGATCGCTTCCTACCCGATAAGGCCATTGACCTTATCGATGAAGCGGCAAGCCGTGTGAAAATGGAAATCGACTCGAAACCTGAGGCGTTGGATAAGCTTGATCGTCGCTTGATTCAATTAAAGATTGAACGCGAAGCGATGAAAAAAGAAACCGATGAGGCAAGTCGCAAACGCTTGGCTGCAATCGAAGACGAAATCACGAAGCTTTCACGCGAATATTCAGACTTGGAAGAAGTTTGGAAGGCCGAAAAGGCAGAGGCTCTTGGTTCGAAAGCCGTGCGCGATGAAATCGATCACACACGTATCGAAATGGAAGCCTGCCGTCGTGAAGGGCGCTTTGAGAGACTCGCGGAATTGCAGTACGGAGTTCTCCCGAAACTTGAGGAGAAACTTCGTAAAGCGGAAAGCGGTGAGAAGACGGCGAAGACACATCCGAAACTCTTACACACCAGTGTTGGAGCAGAAGAAATCGCCGAGGTTGTCAGCCGTGCAACGGGTATTCCCGTTTCTAAGATGATGCAAGGCGAGAAGGCAAAGCTTCTTGGTATGGCAGACGCCTTAAAGCGCCGTGTGATTGGACAAGATGAGGCTGTTCGTGCAGTAAGCCAAACAGTGCTTCGTAGCCGTGCTGGGTTGTCTGATCCCAATCGTCCCTATGGTTCCTTCCTATTCTTAGGACCCACGGGTGTTGGTAAGACGGAATTAACGAAGGCGCTTTGCGAATTCCTCTTTGATTCGGAATCGGCTCTGATTCGTATCGATATGAGTGAATTCATGGAAAAGCACTCAGTTGCTCGTTTAATTGGTGCTCCTCCGGGATATGTCGGTTACGAAGAGGGTGGCTACTTAACTGAAGCCGTTCGTCGTAAGCCCTACAGTGTGATTTTGCTCGATGAAGTTGAAAAGGCGCATCCCGATGTCTTTAATGTCCTCTTGCAGGTCTTAGACGATGGTCGTATGACTGACGGCCAGGGTCGCACCGTGGACTTTAAGAACACTGTGATCATCATGACGAGCAACTTGGGTAGCGAAGAGATTCAGCGCCTGGCTAATGCTCCTCACGAAGAGGTTCGTGCGGCTGCGATGCAGGAAGTGAAAGCGCATTTCCGTCCTGAGTTTGTAAACCGTATCGATGAGATTGTGGTCTTTAATAACCTCGGTAAGGCTGAGATTCGTAAGATTGCTTCGCTTCAGGTCGATTTGTTGGCTAAACGCTTGGCTGCTCAAGGCATTGCTTTGAAGTTAAGCGATGCGGCTCTTGACTATGTGGCAGCTGCTGGTTTTGATCCTGTGTACGGCGCTCGTCCTTTAAAGAGAGCGGTACAAGAAAAGCTTGAGAACCCGTTAGCTGAGTTTATCCTTCAAGGGAAATACGCTCCTGGTGATACGGTGCGTGTTGAACTCAAGGACGGAGCCTTAACCTTTATCGATAAAGCGAACGCTTCATAAAGGAGTTGCTCTCAAAACCAAACCCCGAGTCATGGCGGCCCGGGGTTTTTCGTTCTTACTGGTCTTCAAGTTGACCGACAGGAATGTTGTCTTTTCCGGGGAGAAAGAAGAAGTCAAAACCGTTTCCTTCCACAATGTAAGGAGCGGCAACTTTCCCTGGGCTAACTTCTGTTGCCTTATGGTAGACAAATGTTAGCGGCGGAAGCGACTTCGTGAGTTCCTTAAAAGCGGGCTCTAAAAGCGCATCAAAGTCCGTTGTTTTTTGCCAAGTCTTCCCATCCCACTTAAAGGCGGGCATGCCAGTGAGAGCCTTATTTTGTGCATACGGGTCGCTCCCATAACGAAAGCCAAACCGTTCATCGCGATCTAAGAAATCAGCGACAAATTCAGAGGGACGCGACTTTTCCTTTTTTACTTTGAGGCCACCGATGACAAACGGAATTAGAGATGGCTTTGCGTCTGCTTCGCTTTTCGAGATAAAGACAATGCCGCACGTGCCAATTCGTTCTTTGCCGTTGGCATCAGGAACATATTTGCAGCCAAGTGCTTCGTTTTCTAAGAAAACGGCCATCGATGTGAAAAGGGTGTCGCCTTTGACTTCTGTTCGCACAAGATCCAAATAAAACTTATTTTCTGAATCCGTTTTTCTCAGTTGGTTAAAGAAGGCACGAGCCAAAATTGAGATGACCTTCTTTTGCGCTTGAATATTTCTTTGCGCTTCACCATCGTCGTAAAAGCCAAAGAATTGGTTCTCCGTTGTGGATTTCGTCAAGGACTTTTGCATCGCATCAACGAGACCCGCCATCGTAAAGGAGCCCTGCGCGTTATTTGTCGCAAGAGGGACTTCTTTTTTGGTTGTTGTGTCTTTTAAGATTTGCGCTGCGGCAAAGGTGTGGTTATTCGCTCCCGAAAGAAATTCCTTTGGGGCGGCTACGTCCTCGGGCAATGGTTTAAAACCAAAGAAATTGAGAACATTCCACGCACGCGAATGCGTGATATCGTAGTTCATACCGTATTGGCGAGTTGTTTGGGAGACACAGGCGCAAAGGGAGGCGGCAGCAAGACTGAGGCACGCAATTTGAATTCGACGAGACACTG
>CAVAQL010000108.1:0-4542 GCA_963590825.1 Bacteroides caccae
GCAGGAGGCCGTGCAGCCGTCGAAGGGATCAAGCACTTAAAGGATGCGCAGGTTTATTCCTTGCAAGAGATTCATAAGCACGAATAAACCCGAAAACAAGAACTTCCCTCCCCTTTAAAAAAAACGGGAGGGATTTTTTCCTTATGTCTTTAAAACCGCGTCGATCGTCAAAGACGCTAATCGGGTTAAGTTAACGATGTTGCAGCACAATTACTACGGAAATCTCACGAGAGAAAACTTTGAGAAACTGCCATTACTTTTAAAGCGTTTTCTCTCCTATACGCAGTACAACACAACTTCTGATCCGAATAGTCCAGCAACTCCTTCAACAGCGGCGCAACTTACTTTTGCCAAACTTTTGGTTTCTGAATTTGAAGGCGTTGGCCTCAAGGATGTGCGCCTTTCAGGTAAAGGCATCGTGATGGCTTTTTTACCAGCAACGCCTGGTTATGAAAAAGCGCCTCCCATGGGGTTTATTGCCCATATGGACACGTCGCCTGAAGCCTCAGGGCAAGATGTGAAGTGGCAGATGATTGACTATCAGGGCGGCGATATTCTCTTAAATAAAGAGAAAGGGATTTCTTTGGCTCTCAATCGCTTTTCCGAGCTCGCTAAGTACGCTGGACAACAACTCATCGTCACCGACGGCACCACGCTTTTGGGCGCAGACGATAAGGCAGGGATTGCTATCCTTGTCGAGGCGGCGCGTTTCTTTGCTAATCACCCTGAAGTCAATCACGCCAAGCTTAGCTTTGCTATAACGCCAGACGAAGAAATCGGGCGCGGGACAGAAAATTTTGATATCAACGAGTTTGGGGCGCAATACGCCTACACGTTCGATGGCGATGAAATGGGCGGCTTTGAAACCGAGACTTTTAATGCCGCGCAAGCGAAGGTGCATTTTGAGGGACTCAATGTGCACCCGGGATCAGCGAAAGACAAAATGGTTAACGCCATTCGTATGTCTATCGACTTTATGGCACGGCTTCCAGCGGAATCGATTCCTGAGAAAACCGAAGGCTACGAAGGTTTCTTTCACGCTATTGGGATTGAGGGCTCAGTAAGCGGCGCGGATTTAACGCTTCTTATTCGCGATCACAGTAACAGAGGCTTTGAAGACCGTATGAAATACATCAAAAAAGTTGTCGCCGACATGAATAAGGCTTGGGGCGAACGCATCACGTGTGAAATCAAAGTTCAATACAGAAACTTAAAGAACTATCTCGAAGCTTGCCCTGCTGTTTGTGAAATCGCACGCGAAGCCTATCGGCGAGTCGGAATTGAAATCTTGGAAAAGCCCGTGCGTGGCGGAACCGATGGCTCCCTACTTTCGGCTCGTGGATTGCCCACCCCGAATCTATTTACGGGCGGCATGAATTACCACGGCATCTATGAATGCTTATCTGTTACGGGTATCGAAAAAGCGCTCGATGTCGCCATTGAGTTAGGAAAGATTTCAGCTGAAGTGAAAACGCTTAAGTAAGAAACGACACGCATTCTTAAAGGGAAAATTCCCTCCGAATCGATTTTGGAAACGGAGGGAATCAATGAGCCACTAGACTTCAAAAACGCCCTTAACGACGATTTCACCGTGACGCATGAGCGCGCGGCCCTTGGCAAAGACTTCTGTTAAGTTAAGGTTCTCATCAAAGAGCAAGGCGTTGGCCACTGCGCCAACTCCAACGCGTCCCTGATCGGTAAGACCATGAGAATCCGCGACGTTACGCGTAATAAAGCCCAAAACGGTTGGGATATCCATCTTGTAACTTGTGATTAATTCTTTCACCGTTTCAAGATTGCATTCAATACCGCAAACTGCGAGACCCACCATATTGCCCTTATCGTCAAAGCGCGGTTTTGAGCCGTGACCGTCTGAGGACATCGTGATAAGTTTCGGATCCACACCCATACCAACGGCCTCAGCGAAAGCCTTCGCAGGGCCCGTTTCAAAGCAGCAAGAACCCCCTGTCGTAAAGTCAATGTAGCCACCAGCTTTTGCAAACTTAACGGCGCTATCAAAGACGTGACGTACTCGAGCACAATGCGTCGGACGAATATGTTTAATTGGAAAACCTCGTGAGACAACTTCGTGATACATGTCGAAGGCCCCAGGGATGTTTCCCGAATGAATGTGAAGAACACCAATCTTTCCTGAAATCATTCCCGCCAAGCGAATATCAGAAAGCAGGTGAATCAGTTCGTCGATTGTTGGGAAAGAGCTTCTGTGATCGCCGATTGCGATTTTCACACCCAAGCACTCAGGAATCATGAAGAGGTCTTTCGCCACTTCACCGCTAATCGTTGTCGGCGGGAAGCGGTAGTTGCTTGTGTACATCCAAGTGCTCACGCCCTCTTCGGCTAAAGCGCGGACTTTGGCAAGTAAGTTTTCAATCGAGCGCGTAATAAAGTCAGTTCCTGAAACGCCGACGACGTTTGTTGTTCCGCAGGCAACGAGTTCCGAAAGATTTAACTCGGGCGTCCGCGAGACGGGACCGCCCTCTCCGCCGCCACCGGTGACGTGAATGTGTTGATCGAAAAATCCCGGGGTTAAGAGCTTACCTTTGGCATCAATCGTTTCCATTTCTGGCAGTTTGACATCAAGGTCTTTACCGAGAGCTAAGAAGCGACCATTGACCATTAAAACATCTTGTACGCCCATGTCATCTGGCGAATAAACATGCGCATTGCGAATCAGTGTTGCATTTGTCATTTTTTTCTCCTTACGACGCCCAATTAAGTCTTGAGCGTCGCTTTGAAATTTAAAGGCCTAAAGGAAAATAGCCGAAGCGGCAACGTTCACAACGAGTGCCATAATCATCACAGGAATCGTTCTACGAACAATCTGGAACGGCGTAATTCCCGCAATGCTTGAAACAGCAATCATCACACCAGCAATCGGGCACATCGTACGCGCAAGTCCCGCAGAAAGCTGAACGGGAACTGCGAGAACGGCTGCATTCATACCAACTGAAGCTGCCGCTTCAGGCAACAAGGGAGAAAATGCGAAGAACGCAGCATTTCCTGAACCCGTCACAATCGTCGCAATCACCATAATGGCAATCATCACAAAAAGCATGACCCAAATACCAGCCGATTCCATTGAGGCCGCGGCTTGAATCATTGTTGTGATGCCGCCGACTTTGGTCATACCGAGGGCAAAGAGCTCGGCGCAGCAAATCAAAGCCACGGTTGACGTAAAGACCTTTCCCATACCTTCGTAGACAGCCTTTGTGCGAGAGATGGCTTCTTTCACGTCAAAGTGCGTCACGAGATCGACGAAGAAGGCAATAAGAATTGAGATGATGATTGCTGTTTGTAGAGAAAGTTTCACACCAGCGTAAACCATCGGCGAAAAGACAATCAATAGGACAAGCGGTAGCATCGGCAATAGCGCATAGTAAGCAGGACCGGCACCTTCAAAGGCCTTATTGACGTCTTGCTTATCCTCATCCTTTTTATCTTTATTCGTTACTTCGCCATCGTGTCGGTCAAACCAACGTTGCACTAAAAAATGTCCAACGGCCACTGTAATAATCACGCAAATGGCAACGGGTAATTGGTCTTGAACAAAGTACGTGACAACGTCAGTATTCAGCAAGTCTGCAGCACGCATCGAGTTTGAAGACGAGGGTCCTAAATCCAAGCAGCAGGTCGATCCAATAACGGCTGCGGCTGATGCACGAGAGACACCAAGCTCAACAAGAAGCGGGTAAATCGAAGCCATTAAAAGGAGCCCGAGACCCACAGCCGAATTAATAAACAAGGCCATGAATTGCCCGATGACGTACGTCACCCCCAAAAGAACGTACGGTGAGCGAATTGCTGAAAGAGGACGCACACAGGCTTTCACGAGAGCCTTCGAGGCGCCGATTTTATCCATGTAAACCGAAAAGCCCGCAATCCACATAATGTTGAGTCCAAGACCTGGAAGGCGGGTTTTCATCTGTTCGGTGAATGCTTGCGCAAAGTCAAAGCCTAAGAATTGCGTCGACTTTTTCGCTGCAACGGGATCTACGCCCAAAAACGCTGCGACAGCTAAGAAAAATAGACCAGCAAGTAAAAGGACAGTGGGTGGGTAGTAGTTCTTAACGATACACCATGCAACGATGGCAATTACCGCTAGGGTCAGTATGACCTGAATCATTGTTTGCTCCTTTGGTAAAAATCACGACGACTCGGAATTTCCGAAAAGCCGTATTTGGATAAGAATGTTGGGGAAGTGACCTTTGCACAATCGACTTTGCGTTTAAAAGAAAGTGAATGTATTTCGGTGAGTTCGATTGGCTCATTGGCAAGTGAAACGATTTTATTTTGAGCACCGGAAAATACCGCTTCAATGTCAGGCAAAACACGAAAAGTCTTCGCCTCCTTTTTATAAGGCAGAACACTCATAGGCAGATCATGTGGCATTGCAATCTCCATGGTTTTGCATCGTTTTACTGCCAATGTTGATGATGAATTGAGCATTCCCCTCCTTGAGTGCTACGCATCTATAAAAAATTCTATAGGTGGCGTTAAAAAATTTCAAGTTGCTCTCAGAAG
>CAVAQL010000109.1:0-4536 GCA_963590825.1 Bacteroides caccae
TAGCGCAAGTTGGGTTTGCCTCTATCACACCAGGTGAACCACGCCTAATTCGCGGTGAGGGCGCTGACGTGCAATTCGAGGGTCTAGTCCCGATTCACTAATGGGAAAAATGTAAAATTCGTCAGTAAAGTGACGGAATTTACAGATAGGGAAAAGATGCAGTCTTGAGGAGGTTGAAATAGTTCTTTTGAATGAATTAGAGATTCCTCAACATTTGAATGTGTTTGAGCGGTGTTGGAAGGGGATTAAAACCTATTCAAGTAGTTTCTCTTCCATTTTGTCAGTTCGTGATTTTGTCTTCTAGAACTATAGCGTTTGACATAAGTGTACTGCGATTGATGGGGAGTTAATCATTGTAGGATTCAGTTAAGAGCGAGATAATATGCTCCGAAAAAGCGGGGAAAATCAATGCTTCTAAAGCGCTGAATGCACTAAAAAATAAATAGATTTTCCTCCACATCGTCTATCTCCTAGACGGTCTTTGTATGAAAATTCGTGCCCGTTTTTTAGGCAACTAAGGTAGAATAACGGACAAAAGTCACAGAGATAAATTCCCCATTTTTCATACATGCAAATCGGAGCGTATTGCATCGAAATTCCAGCCATCCTTGCCCCGATGGCAGGTGTGGCTGATGCGGCTTTTCGTAAAGTGTGTTTGGAATGTGGAGCAGGACTTGCTTTCGGCGAAATGGTCGCAAGTAATCCTGAGCTTCGGAAGACGGAAAAGACTAAGAGTCGTTTTGCAGTTTCTTTAGCTGAAGCGATTCCCGTTGTCCAGATTCTTGGGTCAGATCCGAGTGAAATGGCTGAGGCGGCCTTTTACGCACAAAACTCTGGGGCAAAGATTGTTGATGTGAATTTTGGCTGCCCGGCGCGTGTTGTTTGTGGCAAAGCGTGCGGCTCAGCACTGATGGGAGATGTGAAACTAGCCACACGCATCTTGGAAGCGGTCAAGGCCGCGACAACGATTCCAGTGACGGTAAAGATGCGAACGGGTTGGGATGCTGAACACATTACGGTGCTTGAACTTGCAAAGGCAGCCGAAGAAATTGGTTTTGCCGCGGTTACGGTTCATGGGAGAACGCGCTCTGCGCGATTTTCGGGAGCTGTGGACTACGCCATGATTGGAAAGGTCGTAAGAGAAATCAAGATTCCTGTTATTGCTAACGGCGATATTGATTCAGGAGAAAAGGCGCTTCGAGTTATGAGAGAAACGGGGGCCGCAGGCGTAATGGTCGGGAGAGCTAGCCTTGGAGCGCCGTGGATTTTTCGTGAGATTGCGGACGCTCTCACAGGAAAAGCGCCGCACAAAGTAACACAAGAAGAAAAGCGTAAAGTGATTCTTAAGCACTGGAGGGAACACTGCAACGCTTTTGGAACGACAAGACACGCTGTGCGAATGTTTCGTAAGCATGTTTTGTGGTATCTCTCGGCCTTTGCTGGCGGGAGAGAAGTTGCAAAGATGATTTTTGGTCTCGATTGCGGAGAATCCGTTACTCGAGTGTTGGAAGATTTTTTGACGAAAGACTCGCGCTATGGATAGCTTAGAAAAATCCAAAGAAGTCCCTGAGACAAAAGACGAGCTCGCTGAACTCATTATTTCGCGTGTTGAGGGCTATATCCGCGATTTGGATGGCGTTAAAGGCTTGCCGATTCACAGTATGATTGTCTCAGCTGTGGAGCGCCCGCTCTTTCGTTGGGCCATGGAAAAAACAGAAGGTAACCAAAAAATGGCCGCCAAGGTTTTAGGAATTAATCGAAATACGCTTCACAAAAAACTCTGTGAGCAGGGTTTTTGGGAAGACTCTGATAGGAGGGATTTTTAAAATGCGTAAACAAGCACTGATTAGCGTTTCCGATAAGGCAGGCGTTGCCGATTTCGCTCGCGAACTCGTTAACTTAGGCTATCACATTCTCTCGACGGGAGGTACCGCAAAGCTTTTAGCCAAAGAAGGTATCGCTTGCCAGGAAGTTGCTGATTACACGGGCTTTCCCGAGATGCTCGACGGTCGTGTGAAAACGCTCGATCCACATATTCACGCGGGAATTTTGGCGCGCCGTCCAGTCGAAGCTCACATGAAAGCGCTTGAAGAACACAAGATTGATCCAATCGATATCGTCTGTGTGAATCTTTACCCCTTTGAGCAAACGATTGCGCGCCCAGATTGCACGTTTGAGCTCGCCATCGAAAATATCGATATTGGTGGTCCCACAATGATTCGTGCGGCAGCCAAGAACCACGAATCCGTGGCTGTCGTTGTTGACCCCAAAGACTACAAGCGCGTCATTGATGAAATTAAGGCTAACGGTGAAGTGAGTGCTGCGACTCGTTTGGAGCTAGCGAAGAAAGTCTTTTCTCATACCGCTCGCTATGACGCGGCGATTTCGAATTTCTTAACAAGCCTCGATGAAGAGAAAAAGCCCACGAAGAAATTCCCCGATGTCTTTACGCGTCAGTGGGTCAAAGTTCAGGATATGCGCTATGGCGAAAATCCCCATCAGCAAGCGGCCTTTTATCGGGAACACAATGTGGCCCCAGGCCTTTTAGCCGGTTACAAACAGCTTCATGGGAAAGAACTTTCCTATAACAACATTTCCGATAGCGATGCGGCTTGGGAAGCGGCTCGAAGCTTTACGGCGCCTGCCTGCATCATTATGAAGCACGCGAATCCGTGCGGCGCAGCGGTGGCGATGTCTGTTTTTGAAGCCTATAAGAAGGCATTTTCTTGCGATCCGAAGAGCGCCTTCGGTGGCATCATTGCTTTTAACCGTGAAGTTGACGATAAGACGGCCGCTGAAATTGGACATCAGTTTGCTGAAGTTGTGATTGCGCCTTCTTATACGAAGGAAGCACTGGCAGTTTTCGAGCAAAAGAAGAATCTTCGCATTCTTGTTGTCGCTAATGGCGCTACACATAACGACTACGAATTTAAACGTGTCGGCGGTGGCCTCCTTGTTCAGACCCCGGATATCCAACTTTGCTCGGAAGACGCACTTCGCGTTGTCACCAAAAAGCAACCAACCTCCGAGCAGATTGCTGACATGATGTTCGCTTGGAACATTGCGCGATTTGTGAAATCCAACACAATCGTCTATGCCCGTGGCGGTATGACATTAGGCGTGGGCGCAGGACAGATGAGTCGCGTGGATTCTGCAAAGATTGCTGCGATGAAAGCCGAAGAATTTGGTCACTCGTTAAAAGGGTGCGCTGTCGCAAGCGATGCCTTCTTCCCGTTTAGAGATGGTCTTGATGTTGTGGTCGATCATGGCGCAACGGCTGTGATTCAACCGGGTGGTTCCATCCGTGATCCTGAGGTCATCGCGGCTGCCGATGAACGCGGCATCGTGATGGTCTTTACTGGGGAACGTCACTTCAGACACTAAAACGTTGAATTAAAGGAATCTTTATGCGAGAACTTCATCGCGTAAGCCGTCGAGCTCTTATTGCAGGAGGTTTTGCAGCAGGAGCTCTTTCGGTTGCGCCAAGAGCGTTTTCTCAGTTACAAATTCGGATTATGGGCGTCGGAGCCAACTGCTTACCGATTGCCCTGCAGCCGATGAACGGCCTAGCAGATACGGGGATTGATATTTTCTCTGTTGTGGGTTCTGACTTGGAAAGAACGGGGGCGTTTCGCCTTATTCATTCATCGCAAGAAGCCACAGTAGAAGAAGCGCTTCGCCCGAACTTACGCATTTGGCAAGAGCTTGGAGCCAATGTGATGGCCACAGGTTCGATTGTGCAAACCGTTGACGGTCACTTTGATGTGCGCTATCGGCTCTTTGATTGTGCTAAAGAGTCCGAATCGCTTGATGAGGGAAGTTTCGTTGTCGCCAGTACGCAACTTAGACTATGCGCACATCGGATTGCCGATCGTATTTACGATAAGTTAACGGGCAACGGTGCGATGTTTGCGTCTCGCTTAGCTTATGTCGTGCAGTACGGGCCTAAGCACTATGAATTGATTGTCGCAGATAGCGATGGCGCCAATCCCAAAGCGGCGTTAAAGAGCACAGAAGCGATTATTTCTCCTGCGTGGTCGCCAGACGGTAAGCAACTGGCGTATGTTTCTTTTGAAGAAAATAAGCCTGTGGTTTACGTGCATACGGTTGCAACGGGCCAGCGACGTCTTGTTGCCAATTTCCGCGGCAATAACTCGGCGCCTGCCTTTAGCCCTGATGGGAAAACGATTGCTGTGGCGCTTTCTCGCGATGGGTTTACACAAATCTACTTTATTGATGCCGATGGCACGAACGTAAGACGTATCACACGTTCGTACGCAATCGACACGGAACCCGTTTTTAGTCCCGATGCCAAGGCGCTCTACTTTACAAGCGATCGAGGTGGGACGCCTCAGGTCTATCGACAAAACTTAGAAACGGGGGAAGCCAATCGCATGACGTTTAATGCAGACTATGCGGTAAGTCCGGCGCTCGATCCGACGGGGACGCACTTAGCGTATGTCTCTCGTATCGATAGTCGCTATCGGGTTACTTGCATGGATTTAGCCACAGGCGAAGAACTCGTCTTGTCGAAAA
>CAVAQL010000110.1:0-4504 GCA_963590825.1 Bacteroides caccae
GATAGCAATCCATTCAACACAATACGTTAATAAATTGAATAAAATTCAACTTAAATTTTTAAGGACACTGGAAAAAATGCGTCATCCCTTCGATTCGGATCTGTTGGAAATCTTTTATGTTGTCTGCGAACAAGAGCATTTAAGCCGTGCAGCAACAAAACTTGGCATCACGACCTCAGCCGTCTCTCACGCGATTGAGCGCTTGGAGAAGAACCTCAATGAGGCGCTCTTCTTGCGTGATAGGAGACCACTACGTTTAACACCAACTGGGGAGGCTCTCTTACACGAGTGCACACCACTAGTGCAATCGCTACAGACCTTACGAGAGCGGTTTTCTGAATCACCATTTAGTCGCCCCGCACTTCGCATTGGCCTCGGAGAGACGGTTACGGCCACCGTTGCCCCGTGGTTAATTGGCGCTCTGCAAAATCGCGTCAAACAATTAAAAACCATCTCCAACCTAAATTGCTTTCTCACAGAAAAACTTAAAGAAGGCGAGCTCGACATCTGCGTGTATTCCGACGGGCTCTTAAACGAATCCAAGTGGAAGCGCCTGCCTCTTTATGAAGAACAATACCTTGTCATCACAGCCGAAGGTTTACCCAAACCAAAGACGCTAGACGAGATTGAAAAGCTCGCCTTCAATCACCCCTTTGTTACCTACACACAAAGTAGCGTTGATCAAGCCAATTCCTATCGCTTTTTGCGAGCCACCAACATCAAGCCTCGCACACAGATTCAAACGAGTTCAAGCTACTGCTTAGTCGGTCTCATTAACCAGGCCTCTGGCTGGTCGATTCTTCCTGCGACAAATCTTTGGTGTGGAGGCGCCTTTGCAAAAACCGTGAATTGGTCACCGATTCCAGGAAAGGAACGGGTCGTTCGTCGTATGTGGGTTTTAGGACGAGAAGATTATTCAGAAACAATCGCGTGGTTAGCGAGTTCGATGAAAAAACTCTTTACAGAAAAAACACTTCCGATGTTAGATGAAATCTCGCCTGCTCTTCGCGGCTACGCCTACACGCTAAGCTAAAAAAATCGGCAGGGAGTCTCCCCACCGAGATTTTCGGAATCAATAGCAAATTGCGACTTAGGCTTCACTGTCGTCTTTGGCTTCTTGCGCATTTCTTACGCGCTCGATAAGCTCTTTTGTTGCCTCGCGCATTAAAGGCGCTGGTGTAAAGATAACGACGCGACGTGCGCGAATCTCATGATTGACAAGTGTGCGGGGATTCCTCCCAGGTCTTGCCTTCTTATCGCGCAACTCAAAGGTTCCAAAGTTTGAAAGCTTCAAACTATGGCCCTCTCCCATGGCATCAAGCATTTCGTCAAAAATGGCATCCACAATTTCCGCTGCATCGTCGTACGTACAAAGCAAGCGTGCCATCACGGCTTCCGCAAGTGCCGACTTTGTAATCGTGGACTTACCGATAACGATTTTTTTGAACCGACTGTCGATGATTTCTGTGTTCATTTGCGAATTTTCCCGTTAGACAACAATGTCATTTTACTGAAAAGAATCTATTTTTCCTCTAGTCCTTTTGACTAATCCTGTTTTTTGGCCTGAGTCGTTAAATTTGCCTCAGGAGCAACGCGCTTGGCGAGAACTTTGTCAATGTGAAGCCCATGCATCGCTGTCACTTCAAAACGCCATCCGCCCCAGAAAACGACGTCTCCTAAGCGAGGCACACGCTCAAGTAAGAGCATTAACATACCTGCCAAAGTGTTGTAATGAGCGCTCTCTTCTTCTGGGAGCGTCTCAATTTCAAGACCGTCCTTTAATTCTGGAATAGCAATCGTCCCATCCAAAACCCATGAGCCATCGGGCCGAGATACCGCCTCAGGTTCATCGTTGGCATCGGGCTTAAATTCTCCAGCGATTGTTTCCAAAAGATCGCGCGGCGTCACTAGACCCACAACCTCACCGTACTCATCGACAACAAGCGCTTGTGGCGCATTTGTTGCCTTAAATTGCTCAAGAAGTTCAAGACCGGTGATGGACTCGGGCACATAGATGGCTTGAGAAATGCACTTACCGATATCGAGCTCGGTCTTATTGATAATTTGACGCAGAATCGATCGGGTTGTGCAGTAACCCAAAACGTGATCAAACCCGCCTTTTACCACAACAACACGTGAGCGACGAGACGAGAGAATTGTGGCGATACTCTTTTCAATTGGATCGTCCAAATCGATGTACTCAATATCGCATCGCGGCGTCATCACCGAAACAGCCAAGCGATCGTCAAGTCCGAAAACGTTTTTGACCATGTCGCTTTCATGCTCTTCGATTGCTCCACTTTCCTCACCCTCTTCCAAAAGCGCGTGGATTTCTTCTTCTGTCATGTCGTCTTTCTTGGCTTTTTCTAGCCCAAAGGGTTTTAGAGCCCATTCTGTCGAAACGGCCAAAAGCTTCACAAAAGGCGCCATCACAAGAGAAAAGATCTTTAACGGTTTAGCGATACGGCAGGCAATGGTCTCGGCAAAGTTCTGTCCCAAGCGCTTGGGGACCAATTCGCCTAAAACAATCGAGAAATACGTGACCAAAACAACGACAACGGCAAGTCCTGCGTAGCGGGCGATTTCTGCATCTAGGCCAAAACGCACAAGAACATCGGTAATCGGCTGCGCAAGGGCAGATTCGCCGACAATACCCGAGAGAATGCCGATGGATGTGATTCCAACTTGAATTGTGGAAAAGGCTCGCGTCGGTTCAGACTGGATTTGCATCACAGTCTTGGCTCTGGCGTCTCCCTCATCGGAAAGCACCGTCAATCGCGCCTTGCGGCTTGCCACTAAGGCAATCTCGCTCATCGCGAAAAGCCCGTTTAAGAAAATCAATACCAGCAATAAAACAAAGGTCGAAAAGTCAAAACTCATAGAACTTCATTGATAACAATAAAAATTGGAGGGCGAGAGTATAGCAACTTTGCCCTCCATGTGGTGATTTTTTCTTTGAAATTTCAAGCCGTTTTCTTTAAGCGGCCTTCGCCAAGCGCGCGATGCGCCTTAATCATCGCTTCAATGCGATCTAGTCCTTTTTCGAGAATTGAAAGCTTCGGGCCAAAAGAAAACCGCATCCAGTGCTCAAAAGGCTCGATTTCAGGCCGTGTTCGATCAGGACGAATATCAAAGAATCGCCCAGGAACCGTTAACACATGATAATTGAGCGCCTCTAAGCAAAACGCATCACAGTTGTTAATCGTATTGGGTAAATCCGAAATATCGGCCCAAATGTAAAACGTACCCTTTGGGGGAATCGCCACGCGAATGCCCATCCTCTTAAGACGCTCAAGAACGTAGTCGCGTTTTGTTTGGAAAGTTTTTCGCACAGCGTGGGTTTCGGCTTCAAAGCGTTTTGGCTCAAGCGCCTCAATCGCAAGGCGTTGCATCGTAACGCTCGCGCCGCCATCAATCGCACTCGCGGCGCGATTGATCGCTTCAATCACGCGACTCGGGCCCACAATCCAGCTAATACGAAAGCCTGGATAGCGCTGGTTTTTCGTGAGTCCATCGATTAAAACAACGGGGTCTCGTTCGACGTCTTCCACATAACGGGCCGCGCTTAGCCCTTCTTTTTCGTCGTCTTCATAAAGGTAATGGGAATAAAACTCATCGATTGTTAAGAGAAGGCCTTCTTCTCTCGCGATCTGGCAGTAGGCTTTTAATTCGTTACCCTTAATCACAGCCCCCGAGGGGTTACAGGGGTTTGAGAAAAGAAAAGTATTTACGCCTTTTTCTTTTGTGAGGGCCCGTAGGCGCTCAGGGCTAATTGAGAAGGCGCTTTCTTCCGTGGTGTTTTCGCAATAGAACTGAATATGTTCGAGCTGATAATTTAAAAGATCTTCGTAGGCTGTGTAATCGGGGTTGCGAATCAGCACTTTGGCATCACGACTTAAGATACTCATCAGGCGCGTAAGCGCAATGCGGCCCCCGGCGGCGACTGTGACATTTTCCGGTCCGTACTGGCTTTTCTTACCCTTGCGGTAGAGGCGATTTAACATGTCAGCGACCGCTTTACGCAACTCAAAAATCCCCCCACAAGGGCCATAGGCATAGTCTTCGGGGTGTAGTTCAAGATGACAAAGTCTACGAGGAGCGCCTTCAAGTTCCCCTTCTTCGGGTTGCCCTTGTCCCAAATTAAACCAATCGGGATCTCCCGAGACGTAACCCAACTGCGCGGCCTTATGGTTGACCCAAATAACCCCCATGTACGGAACGGGTCGGATCATCGGAAAGTCGTTTAAATGTTCTTTTGTCATTTTTTTGCCCTATTGCGTGAAAAAGTGGGAATAACGAAAAAGCCTTCGATGGGATTCACCGAAGGCTTGTGTTCTTTTTGGTTCTGACCTTGTCTTTCTATGTCCTAGGACTTACGAGCACTTTTAGGCGAACACAGTCTTCGATGAATCGAACTGCTGCTGCGCATGCGACTGCTGCAGCGTCAAGAGCTGCTGCAACTGCGAGTGCTGCGTTAACAAGGGAGGTAAGCAAAGAGCTGCTA
>CAVAQL010000111.1:0-4449 GCA_963590825.1 Bacteroides caccae
CGCCACTGACTCGATAATCTTTTGCGAAAGCGCAAAAAGGGAGTGCTCTTCTTGAGGGGTAGCCGCTTCTTTCCTTTCGGGCGCATTTGTAGCGTTCTTAAAATAAACTTCACCCTTTTTTGGCAGGCGTAGCGAGACATTTTCAAGCCCCGGAAGGGTTTCCTTTAAGGTCTCGAAATCCGAAATCCGCGATGTAACATCTTTATTAACGCAAAGAGCGCCAATGAGTTGGTTGTCATCATCGCGAACCAACTGAGTTACAGACCAAATGAGTTTTTCTTTCCAGTAGTACCAATAGTCAGGAACATCATCGTCCCCGCGCGATTGCGCTTCCAAAACCTCGCGTACAAGGTGACGTAAACCCTGACCGACGTGACGGTCGGTGACAGTGCCGTTGGTGACAAAGATAACCGAGTGTGCTGGGTCACTTAGGTCATGCAAAACAACCTCGGCACCGTCTGCTCTTTGCTGCGCAATAACCTTGGCAAAACTCAGCCACATCTCAAGCTTTGCCGAGAGTTCTTTTTGGGCTATTTCAATTTTTATCATGGTTTCTTTAACTGTGTTGGGTCAATAAATCGAGGCCTCTTACGGCCCTTAAAAGGCATTATATAGAATTTTTTATATTCGTTAGTAAAAGATTTCAATTGTTTTATCGAGACTTTCTCGGAATTCTCAAAATTCTTGAAAAGAAAATGCTCTTTATATAGAATTTTTTCTATATTTCATTCGGAGAATCGTCTATGTACTACGATAAGAAAACACTGGTGGGCCTAACGCTTGATGACCCGCGCGTTCCAACACCCTCTTTTGTGATTGAAAAGGAAACGTTACTAAAGAACATCGCCCGCGCCAAAGCCCGTGCTCATGAATTAGGCGTCACATTTCGGCCTCATGTGAAAACACATAAAGCAATCGAAATCGCGCGTCTACAGATGGAAACTCCCGAGGGACCCGCGACAGTTTCAACCCTTGCTGAAGCTCGATACCTTGCCGAAAACGGAGTTAAAGACATCATCTATGCCGTGGGCATCGCTCCACAAAAATTGCCTGAAATCGTCGCCATTCGCAACTTAGGCTGTGATTTAAAAATCATTCTCGATAGTGTTGAAGCGGCAAAACTCGTGAGTGCCTTTTGTAAGGAAAACGGCGTTTTAATCCCCGTATTGCTTGAGATCGACGTCGATGGCCATCGTTCGGGATTGGTTCCCGATGATCCAGAGATCATTTTGACCGCCAAGGCCCTCACCGATGGCGCCACATTAGCTGGCGTACTCACGCACGCAGGCGATAGCTACGAGTGTAAAACGGATGAGGCTATCGTGGCGGCAGCTGAAGCCGAACGAGAAGGGATCGTCAAAGCTGCCGACACATTACGAAGCGCAGGCTTTAAGGTCGATATTGTTTCTGTTGGGTCATCGCCTACGCTCATGCACGCCAAAAATGAAGCGGGAGTGACCGAAATCCGCGCTGGCGTCTGTGCGCTTTTTGACTTATTTATGCATAACGTCGGGATTGCAAAGATTTCGGATATCGCAGGTTCCGTATTAACCACAGTCATTGGTCGGAAAGCGAGTAAAGGCCGTGTGATTACGGATTCAGGCTTTTTAGCCATGTCGCGCGACAGGGGCACACAACGCCAAAAAGTCGACTACGGCTATGGTCTCGTCTGTGATATCGATGGTAAGCCCTTAGAAAACGAGAATCTTCTTTTAACAGGAACCAATCAAGAGCACGGCATTGCTACACTCTTAGAAAACGGTGCCTTAACGCAGAAGGACTTTCCTATCGGGCGTCGTCTTAGAATTCTCCCGAATCACGCTTGCGCCACCGCCGCCCCGCACTCACACTTACTGATTGTTGAAAACGGGAAAATCGTGGATGTCTTGCGCCACGTGCGTGCCTGGGACTTAGATGAATAAAAGGAGTCTTTGATGGAAAAAGCGCTTACTCTTTATGAAAAGATTCTTGCCTCTCACACTGTAAAAAGAATCGATGACAAAACAATCCTTCTTTATTGCGATGTGCACTTCGCGAACGAATACACCTCGCCACAGGCCTTCGCTGGATTAAAGGCACGGCGCCGTAAAGCCCTAAGTGGCGATTCACACCTTTGCGTTGTCGACCACATCATCCCGAGTATCGATGAGACACCGCGTCGCATTTACGACGAGAAGTCCCTCATTCAAGCGCAAACCCTGGAAGCCAATTGCAAAGAAAATGACATCGTGGCCTTTTATGGCGCAAACGACCCCGACCAAGGCGTTGAACATGTCGTGATGGACGAACAGGGGCTCGTGCGCCCTGGGATGGTCGTGATCTGCGGCGACAGTCACACCACAACACACGGCGCTTTTGGGGCTTTAAGTTTCGGGATAGGAACCTCAGAAATTGAACACATTCTTGCCACACAAACCCTCATTTATCGCGTGGCAAAAACAATGCGTATCACAATTACTGGAGAACTCCCCTCAAATGCGACTCCCAAGGATTTAGCCTTAACCGTATTACGAACGATTTCTGCACGAGGGGCCTTAGGTTCCGTTGTTGAATATACGGGATCGGCCGTTACCGCCCTTCCCCTAGAAGGTCGCATGACGCTTTGCAACTTAACGGTAGAAGCCGGTGCCCGCGGTGCCCTAATTGCTCCTGACGAAAAAGTCTTTGACTGGGTCAAAGAAAAAGCCAAGCCCTTTAGTGAGGCTGATGATGCGGCAATGCGTAACTACGCCAAAACGCTTCACACGGACGCGGAAGCGCACTTTGATCGTGAAGTGACCATTGATGCGGCAAGCGTTAAACCCATGTGCACGTGGGGAACAAGCCCCGATCAGGCGATTGCGTTTGAAGAAATGATTCCTCACCCAGAAAGTTTTCCTAACGAAGTCGATAAGACGGCTGCCATTCGTGCCCTAGCCTACCAGGGACTTAAAGCAGGAGAAAAAATCACAGGCACTCCAATTAATCACGTCTTTATTGGGTCCTGCACCAATGGACGCCTCTCGGACTTAGAGGCCGCGGCAGCCGTATTAAAAGGACACCACGTTGCCAAGGACGTACGAGCCCAAGTGATGCCAGGCAGTATGCGTGTGCGTCGTGAAGCGGAAGCCCTAGGGCTCGACAAAATCTTTAAGGATGCGGGATTTGAGTGGCGTAAGTCGGGTTGCACGCTGTGCCTATCGATGAATGGAGACATTTTAGAAGCAGGATGCCGCTGTGCATCGACCACAAACCGTAACTTCGAAGGCCGACAGGGACGAGGCGCAAGAACGCATCTAGTGAGCCCTGAAACGGCAGCGGCAAGCGCGATTGCCGGATTTCTCACTGATGCACACACTTTCAAGGATAACCATTAGGAGATAGGCATCATGGAAAAATTCAACACACTCAATTCAGTTGCCGTTTCTCTTAATATGGATAACTTAGATACCGATCAGTTAATGCCTAAGCAGTTCCTGCGCGGTATCACCAAAGAAGGACTAGCCCAAGGGCTCTTTTATAACCTGCGGTTTAATAGTGACGGAACACCCAATCCCGAGTCTCCTTTTAATCAAAAAGGACTCGAGAAAGCCAAGGTCATTGTGGCAGGGCCTAACTTTGGCTGTGGGTCATCACGAGAACACGCCGTCTGGGGGTTACTGCAGTACGGGATTCGCACAGTCGTTGCTCCAAGCTTTGGAGAGATTTTTTATTCGAACGCCTTTAATAACGGACTCTTAGCTGCGAAAGTGAGTCCCTCCGATTGCGAGTCTCTTTTTAAAGCGCTTAAAGCCAGTCCCCTCCTCGTGCTTACTGTGGACCTACCCAATCAAACGATTACGGCAGGATCTTTAGTCATTCACTTTGACTTAAGTGCCTACCACAAGATGATGCTTACCGAAGGGCTCGACATGATTGATGCCACACTACGTGATATTGATGCCATTGAAGCCTTTAAAACCAAGCACGAAAGTGAATTCCCATGGATGAGTCGCTTACCCGGGAAATACCGTCGCGAGCGCGACAAGTAGAACGTGTGAGCGGTCCTGCTCTTAGCTTTTAAGAAGTCGTCTTCTTTTTTGCTCAAATAAGCAGACCGCCGCCGCGATTGCGACATTTAAGGATTCACAATCGGATTCAATCGGGATTAAGTAGCGAGCATCGCTTGCGATAAGTGCCGCCTCACTTAATCCTGGTCCCTCAGCGCCGAACATCCAGGTGGTGTGCGTTGCCTCCCAATCCGGACTCTGAAATAGATCTAAGCCCCCTCTTGCGTCAGCGGCAAGAATCTTTCCAGCAAAAAGCTTCTTGATCTCTTGAGGCTCAACATCTTCATAAATCGTTAGACCAAAGTGCGCCCCCATTGCGGCACGCATCACTTTCGGCGACCAAATGAGAGCGGTTTTAGCTGAGGCGGCAATGTGTCTAACGCCAGAAGCCAAAGACGTGCGAAGGATGGTTCCGACGTTA
>CAVAQL010000112.1:0-4435 GCA_963590825.1 Bacteroides caccae
ACTTAAGGGAGCTAGCGAAACAATCGAAGACTTTGAACCTGAAACTTCCGATATGTTGCAGTGGATTGAAGGCGTTGCTTCGGAGTGTTCCCTTTTTACCGTGCGCTCAGGCGCTCGCCTTTGGACTTGGAGAAAAAGACGATGAGTGAAAAGCGTGAATTCATCCTTTTTACTCTGTGGCGCTATTTAGCAACCTACACGGGATATGTGCTTTTTGGCTCTGGAGCGCTTTTACTGATGGGATTTGGATTCCCCGTATTGCGTCTAATGCATTCAGAGAAAAAAGAACTTCACGAAGCTTCAAGGCGTTTAACAAACCGCGCTTTTCGGATTTTTGTTTCTTACGTCCGTGTAACGCGAGCTGCCAAAATCGATTTCGACGCCCTTAAAAAGACATCGCTTCCACAAACTGGGGCTATTCTCGTCGCGAATCACCCCACGCTCCTTGATTACGTTTTTATCGCCTCAGTCTTTCCAACGATTGACTGTGTGGTGCGTTCAACGTTACTGAATAACCCCTTCTTATCGGGAATTATTCGTGCGTGTGGCTATCTGACAAACGATGGCCCTGAGACAATTTTTGATGAATGCCATCGTCGGTTTCGCGAGGGTGATGCCCTTCTTATTTTCCCTGAAGGAACGCGTAGCGTCCCCGGAAAAGCCTTACATTTACATCGGGGCGCAGCACAATTGGCCTTACGCTGTCACGTTCCCGTGATTGCGATTCACATTGAATGTTCCCAATGGTGGCTCGGAAAACAACTTCCTTGGTATACGATTCCTGCTAAGCAACCCGAACTGACTTTGAGTTACGTAAAAACACTTGAAAGCAACGATTTTTTAACACAAGAAAAGAGTACGGCACTTGCCGCACGACGATTGACTGAAGAATTACAACAAATTCTCTTAACAAGAAACACAACGGAGAAAAACCATGGCCTCACTAGAAAGCCAGATCAAAGAGCTGATTGTCTCAAGCCTCAATCTTGAAGACATCAAACCTGAGGACATCGACACAAACGCCCCCCTGTTTGGGGACGGGCTTGGCCTTGACTCGATTGACGCTCTTGAATTAGGGCTGGCGATTAAGTCTGAATTTGGCGTTGCTCTCTCGGGACCGACAAAAGAAGTTCGGGAGCACTTTAAGTCTGTTGCAACACTTGCAGACTTTATTCGTTCTCAAGAAAACACAAAGAAGTAAGGAGCGTTCGTTTTATGACAACACCGATGACCCGAGAGAAAATCTACGAGGAACTCAAAAAGCAACTCATTGAACTTTTTGAAATCCCCGAAGAAAAGATTCGCCCCGAGGCTAAGCTCTACGATGATCTCGATCTCGATAGTATCGACGCAGTCGATATGATTGTTCAATTGCAAAAAGTCATTGAAAAACGCTTTAAGCCCGAGGACTTCAAAAACGTTCGCACCGTTAACGACGTCGTTGACGTTGTCGAAAAGATTCTTTCCGAGTAAACGCAATGCAGGCAAGACCCGTAGCCCAAATCATTGTCCGAGGGATTTTTATCCTTTGGCCGGTGCTACTTCTTGTCTCGATTTACAACGATGCGATTCGACTCTTTTTTTGGGTAAGCCTCGCTCTCTTTTTATTTCGCCTTGTGTTAGGTGCCCCAGGTAGGAATCGAGCTCTTGGCCTAGCAGACCGTGCAATGTGTCTTATTGGGGCGGCAATCTCGATAGGCTGCCTCGCGTTTAACATCTCGATTCCGATTTTGTGGTACCCCGTGGCGGTTAACGCCTCGCTTTTCGTTGTCTTTACGGGCTCTCTGCTTTATGGGCGCCCCATTGTCGAAAGCTTGGCTCGAATCGCCAACAAGGGAAAAGAACTTCCAGAAAAAGCGATTTCCTACACAAGAAAAGTGACCTACGTTTGGATTTTCTTTTTCCTAGTCAATGGTTCTGTTGCCACGCTCACCGCACTACTTGCCGACATCAAACTTTGGACACTGTGGAATGGGTGCGTAAGTTATGTCTTAATGGGAGTCTTAGCCTTAGTTGAGTATCTCGTTCGGAGACGCGTATGCAAGTCCTAACGTTCTCGAACTGGTTAAAAAAGATTGACGCTAACCCCATTGTTACTCTAAGACCTGAAGTCAAAACCCGCACTGATCTTATCGAGGCGGCCTCGTGTATCGCTTCCTATATTTCAAAAACGAGCGCAAAACGCATTGCCATTCTCACGGATGTGAGTTTCCTTTTTATCGCTTCTCTTTATGCCGTGCTTTCGGAAAACCGAGAAGCCGTCCTCTTGGGTTCAAGAAAAAGCGTCACCGATTCTCGCTCAGAACTTTTTGATCTTGCTTTAGTGCATGAGGCTAAGAGCGAAAAGGAAGTCTCTTTTGAAACGCTTTTAAAAGAAACACCCAAAACACTTAACCCTGTTAAAGACAGTGCAAAGATTCTTCTTTACACCTCAGGCTCCACAGGTAAGCCCAAAGCAATTGCCAAAACTGTGGCTTTAATGGATAAAGAAGCCGCGATTACAACAGAGCTCTTCGGCAGTAAGCTCGTAGGAACGACGCTTGCAAGTTGTGTTGACCCCGCCCATCTTTATGGACTGACGTTTGCCATTTGGATGCCCGTGAGTTTAGGGATTCCCCTTTTAGGAGAAAGGCTTTTAAGTCAAGAGGACTTTACGCACTTAGCGGGTCCTCTATCTGTTATCGCAACACCGACTTTTTTGCGTTATCTTGATACGAAGATTGGCCCCATTGAAAGCCACTTCTTACTTTCTGCTGGCGGAAAGTTAGAAGACTCTGCTATTGATAAAGCACATCGGGTTTTTCACTGCCCTGTTTCGGAAATTTATGGGTCGACCGAAGCTGGTGTCATTGGAACACGCCGCCACGAAATCGGTTCCGTTACAACGACGTGGCATTTTTGCCCGAAGATTTCTTTAAAAGAGACAAACGAAGAGTTCACAACGATTGAGACGCCACTAAGCGAGACAGGGGTCTTTCATCTTGAAGACCGTCTTGCCTTTATCGACAAATCCCGTTTCACGCTTTTAGGGCGCAAAGACCGTGTTGTGAAAATCGGGGAAGAACGCATTTCTCTTGATGAAATCCAGTCGGTCGTAAAAGAGAAGTTGGGATTCACAAGCTACGCCGTCGCGGTCACCCGAGCCGAACAAAAACGCATTGGGCTTGTGATCGAAACGGAAAGCTCCAGAAACTTCTCTCGTGAGTGCATCCCCTCTTATGTCGCCACGTTGCGAGGGGCAATTCCCACAGTAGCACTGCCACGTTTTTGGCGAGAGCTAAAGCGCTTTCCCGCCAACGACCGAGGCAAGATTGACTACAAAGCGTTGGAGGCACTTTTTCATGCGTGAGATTTGCGAAGTTGAAAATAGCCGCGTTGCGACAGACTCAACCTTTTCTGTTGATTTGAATTTGCCAGAAGACCTCGTCTGGTTTGAAGGGCACTTTCCGAAAAAGGCACTCTTGCCTGGCGTCGTACAGCTACGCTGGGTTCTTTATTACGCCTCGCTTTGGCTTGGGGAAATCAATCTGCGAGAAATCGTCACAATGAAATTTGTGCGCCCCGTATTACCACTTGAATCTCTTCATTTGCGATTAACAAAAGGCGCCATAAGAGACGGCCTACTTACGCTTCAGTTTGAGTACGTCGTCACAAACGCTTCAAAAGCAACCACCGTTTCTCTAGGACGCTTAAAGGTTCAAAAGAATGACTAACAAGGTCGCCATTGTCATTCCCTGCTTTAATCATGCCAAGCCCCTAGGAGGGGTTTTGCACGCTCTAAGTGCTCTTAATTTACCCATCATTCTTGTCGATGATGGGAGTCGAGCCGATCAAGCCTCTCTCATTGACAAAACACTCGAAGCCTTTCCCAAAGAAGCGGTGACCTTGGTGCGTCGAAAAGAAAATGGCGGAAAAGGCGCCGCTGTCATCGATGGGGCGCTTAAAGCCAAAGACCTTGGCTTTACGCACATCCTTCAAATCGACTCAGACGGCCAGCACGACATCAGTGACGCTAAAAAGCTCTTAGAACTATCTCAAGAAAATCCCGAGGCCTTGATTTCAGGATTTCCCATCTACGATAAAACAGTTCCTAAGGGGCGCCTCATCGGGCGCTACATCACCCACTTTTGGGTGTGGCTTGAGACGCTTTCTTCAACGATTGTCGACAGCATGTGTGGGTTTCGTGTTTACCCGCTAGAGGCCCTACTGCGTGTGGTTAAAGAAGCCAATCCCGGTCGGCACATGGACTTTGACCCAGAGATTCTCGTGCGCCTTTATTGGGAAGGGGTGCCAATGAAGTTTATGGCAACGCGCGTCATTTACCCAGAAGGTGGCACATCAAACTTTGATGCTCTGAAAGACAATTGGCGCATTTCAAAAATGCACGCCAAACTCTTTTTCAAATCGCTTACCTTGTGGCCCAAACTTCTGAAAA
>CAVAQL010000113.1:0-4417 GCA_963590825.1 Bacteroides caccae
CCTTTTGGGAGATCTTTCACTTAAGAACGAAGGGGCACGAGATTGATTTTCTCATTGAAGATGGGAAAAGAAAATACTTGGCTATCGATGTGAAATCGTCGCAACGCGTTAATTCAGACGACTTCAAGCATATTCGGTGGTTCCAAGAATTAGAAGGACTCGAACGCTGCATCGGCATTGTTTTATATTCTGGGCACGAGGTGTTGTCTTTTGGAAAGCGCTGTTATGCCATTCCCTTTGCCGCTTTGTGGCTTAGCTAAAGGGCCTAAGAAAAGGCTCTTTTACAAAAAGAAAAGCAAAAACTGAGGCAAAAGCCGTTTTTCGCTTGATTTTCCTAATCTTTTCTCTACAATGGCGACTCCGAATCACGGTATGGGCGGTTTGACACCTGTACCGCTTGTTTTTAACCCTAACTTTTAGAAAGGTTTGATATGTCAACCATCGAGAAGAGTCAGATTGTTGCAAAGTTTCAGCGTGCCGCAGGAGACACAGGATCTCCTGAGGTTCAGATTGCGCTTTTAACAGCGCGCATTAATGGCCTCACAGATCACTTCAAGGTTAACGTCAAGGATCATCATTCTCGTCGTGGCCTTTTGAAGATGGTGAGCCGTCGCCGTAAGCTTTTGGACTACTTAAAGCGTACAAACTTAAACGCCTATCGTAAGCTCATCGACGATTTGAAACTTCGTAAGTAATTGCTCACCGCGGCCGCCAAAACAAAGCGGCCGCGATGGTTTTTTTTGTAATACACCCGCGCGAGTTGCTTACTTTTTTGTCGTTTCCTGAATGGTTTTCGCGCGTTGCGACTTCGAGGTTTTTATATTTGAGAATAGCGAAGCCGCAGCGTGCCGTTCGAAAGAGGAAAGGGCGCAAGAGAAACGATTTTGTCGTGGGGCATCAGAAGTTAAAGGATAACTTTACTCATGACAATGTTTAATAAGGTCTCCAAGTCGTTTCGATTTGGCGACCATGATGTGACACTCACAACAGGCGAAATCGCCCGTCAAGCCACAGGCGCCGTCATCTGTCAGATGGACGACACGGTGGTCTTAGCCACAGTGGTTGCGAAGAAAGAAACAAAGCCTGGTCAGGATTTCTTCCCTCTTACAGTCGACTATATTGAAAAGACCTATGCGGCAGGAAAGTTCCCCGGTGGGTTCTTTAAGCGTGAAGGTCGCCCAAGCGAAAAAGAAACGCTCACAAGCCGCTTAATCGACCGCCCGATTCGTCCGCTTTTCCCCGATGGATTTTTTAACGAAGTTCAGGTCATCATTCACGTGATCTCTGTTGACCCAGAGGTCGACCCCGACATCCCGTCGATGATTGGTGCTTCTGCTGCCTTGATGATTTCTGGCATTCCCTTCAAGGGGCCGATTGGCGCTTGCCGCGTGGGCTACATTGACGGTCAATACGTCTGCAACCCGAAAATAAGCGAGATGCCTAAGAGCAAACTCGACCTCGTCGTCTCAGGTACCGAGCGCGCCGTCTTGATGGTTGAATCCGAGGCCGATCGCTTATCGGAAGAAACGATGTTGGGCGCTGTGGTTTTTGGCCACGAGCAGCAGCAGGTTGTGATTAACGCGATTCACGATTTGGTCGCTGAAGCGGGAAAACCCGCCTGGGATTGGACGCCTCCAGCTCCAAATGAAGCGTTAATTTCTCGCGTTCACGCGATTGCCGATGAGGGACTTAAAGAGGCCTATACGATTCGCCAAAAGCAAGATCGCAATGAGAAGTTGCGTGAGGTCTATGAGCTCGTTGAAAAGACGCTTACAGAAGAAGCTGAAGCTGCAGGAGCGGAAGTTCCCGATATGAACGAGGTTAACGGCATCCTCTTTGAAACAGAAGCTCACATTGTTCGCTCGAATATTTTGGAAGGTAAACCCCGTATCGATGGGCGTGATACACGCACAGTGCGTCCGATTGAAATCCGTCAAGGCATTCTCCCACGCACCCACGGTTCCGCGCTCTTTACCCGTGGGGAGACCCAGGCTTTGGTTTTAACAACCCTGGGCACCAAGCAAGACGAACAAATCGTCGATTCGATTATGGGTGAAAGCCGCGAGCGCTTTATCCTTCACTACAATATGCCTCCCTTTGCCACAGGCGAAACTGGCCGCGTCGGAAGCCCCAAGAGGCGCGAAATCGGCCATGGTCGTTTAGCCAAACGTGCCCTAAAGGCTGTCATTCCGAGTGAAGAGGAATTTCCGTATTCAATCCGCGTTGTTAGCGAAATCTGTGAGTCTAATGGCTCAAGCTCGATGGCTAGCGTCTGCGGTGGCTGCCTCTCGCTATTGGATGCGGGTGTCCCATTAAAGGATTACGTTGCTGGCGTTGCCATGGGCCTTATTAAGGAAGGCAATCGCTTCGCAGTTCTTACCGATATCTTGGGCGATGAAGATCACTTAGGCGATATGGACTTTAAGGTTGCTGGCACAGAAAACGGCGTCACAGCCTTACAGATGGATATCAAGATTGAAGGGATTACAGTCGAGATTATGCAGGCCGCGTTAGCGCAAGCGCACGAAGGACGTATGCATATCTTAGGCAAGATGCACGAGATGGCAGGAGGCGGCGCAAAGGCTCTGTCTGACTGGGCTCCGCGCTTGGTGACATTTAAGATTAATCCCGAGAAGATTCGCGATGTCATCGGTAAGGGTGGTGCCACAATCCGTACGATTACAGAAGAAACTGGTTGCGAAATCAACCTCGAAGATGACGGCACAGTGACATTGGCTTCAAGCGATGTGACTAAGATTGACGCGGCGCGTAAGAAGATTGAAGAAATCACAGCCGAGGTTGAAGCCGGTCAAATCTACGAAGGAACCGTAACAAGATTGCTTGACTTTGGTGCTCTCGTTCAACTTCTCCCAGGTAAAGAAGGCCTATTGCACATTAGCCAGATTGCACGCGAGCGTGTCAATCAAGTGAGCGACTACCTCAAAGAAGGACAGGTCGTTCGTGTGAAAGTCTTAGAGGTCGGAGAAAAGGGCCGCATTCGTCTTTCGATGAAAGCTTTACTCAAAGATGAACCGAGTGAAGCCGCGGGCGATATCCGAGAGGAATAATCTGTAAAATAATCATTTCGAGTTTTGGAATTGGGCAAAACGCCCGATTCCAAAAGCTAGAAGTAAGAAAAACAAAATCCCGATCAAATTTCTTAAGGAAAAAAGAAAATGTCTCGTCAACTTCTCGTTGCCGCTAACTGGAAAATGAATGGCTCATTGGCCGCCAACGCTGCTTGGATTGACTCGTTCTTGCCGCGTCTTAATACACTTAAGTGCGATGTCGTTGTTTGCTCTCCGGCAATCTACGTCTCGCAACTTGCCGCAGCCTTTAAGGGCACAAAGATTGGTTTTGGTGGTGAAGATGTCAGTGAACACGATCACGGTGCCTACACAGGAGAGACCGCTGCTTCGATGCTCGTTGATGTCGGTGCCAATTGGGTCATCACGGGTCACTCTGAGCGCCGCACCTATTTTGGTGATACAGACGCTCGCGTTGCTGCTAAGACAAAGGCGGCTCTTGAAAAGGGTTTAAAGCCCATCGTTTGCATCGGTGAAACATTGGCCGAACGCGAATCGGGTAAGACCCTTGAAGTTGTCGAACGTCAGGTCAAGGCTGTGATGGATGCTGTTGGAGCGAAGGCTCTTTTAAATGGCGTTTTGGCCTACGAACCCGTTTGGGCTATCGGCACGGGTAAGACCGCGACACCGGCACAGGCCCAAGAAGTTCACGCCGCTATTCGTGCCTTTATCGCGAAGACAGACGCTGATGTTGCCGCTAAGATTCGCATTCTCTATGGCGGCTCTGTGAAGCCAGCCAATGCCGCTGAACTTTTTAGCCAGCCCGATATCGATGGTGGTTTAATTGGCGGTGCGGCCTTGAAGGCAGATGATTTTTATCAGATTTGCGCCGCTGCGGTGTAAATCAACGAAGGATACGTTCACATGCAGATGATTATGAGCATTGCGGTTGTCGTGCAGATTATTTCTGCCGTCGCCGTTATCGTTCTTGTGTTACTCCAGCACGGCAAGGGAGCCGATTTAGGTGCGGCTTTCGGGTCAGGTGCTTCAGGCTCGGTTTTTGGAGCCTCTGGTTCGGCTAACTTTCTTTCACGCTCAACAGCGGCAGCGGCTACAGTATTTTTCTGTGCCACATTAGCCATCACTGTTGGTTCTGGTGCCTACCAGAAAAATGCACGTCAGAATGCGGCAGGCGTTCTCGGGACAGTTACTGTCGAGCAGCCCGCAGCTGGCGCTGAAAACACGGGAAACGATTTGCAATCGAACCAAATCCCGCGCTAAAATACGCGCTTCCGTTGCTAGGGTTACTTAGTAACGGAAGCGTAAAAATGCGTTTTGCGGTCGTGGCGAAATTGGTAGACGCGCAGCCTTGAGGTGGCTGTGGCGAGAGT
>CAVAQL010000114.1:0-4388 GCA_963590825.1 Bacteroides caccae
GATAATTGAGATTTTCTTTCTTGCAGATAGCAATCAATTCTTCTGCCATCGTCTTATCGATAGGAAGCTCAACGAGGTTTAGGCCAGAAATCCAGCCGACAGGATCTCCCACAGGAGAGGTATCCATATCGTGTTCAACGCAACCTGAAGCGACAATCACATCGCCAATATGAAGTTCCGGAGAAAGCGCACCACTTACTCCTATGCTAAGAAGTTTTTTCACACCAAAGTGCAGGACCATTGTCTGAGCACACGTGGCTGCTGAAACCTTGCCTACGCCGCTTTGCGCCACAACAACCTCTTGTCCCTGAAGAATCCCGCGCACAAACGTAATTGAACTCACTCGCTCTTCTTTCTTTTCCGTCATCTGCTCTTTTAAGAGTTTGACTTCGATAGCCATGGCTCCAATGATTCCAATCATTTAAAGTCACTCCTTATAAAGAAAAGTCGGATTGGGATTTGCTTCGAGAATTTTGCGGTAGCGCGCGCATTCGCGCTGTGCAGCAGATAGCGAGAGCTCTCGAAAATTTCCACATTCGCGCGATGTAGCACCAAAAACTTCACCCCGATAACTTTCGACCTTTTTTAAGCAATCGATAAGAACTGCGAAGACTTTGTGATTTTCGGCGTTGCGCACCAACAAAGAAAATCCCGTGCGACATCCAACAGGACCAAAATACAAAATATCGCTTGCAATCTCAGAATTACGCAAAAACGTCGCGAGCATATGTTCCACAGAATGAATGGTGAGGTTATCCATATACTCGAGCGCGTTGGGCTTTCGCGTACGCAAATCGTATGTTGTTACGTCACCATCGATACGGGCAACGTAAATACCAGGCTCTAAAACATCGTGATTAACGCAAAAACTCTTTATGCGATGCATCGATGTTAGATGGGCTTTCCATCACAGGTAAAAAGTGGCAAAGGAGCTAAGAAGGCGATGTCCTTTCTCTTAGCCGCATCACCTTCAGCTAAAACGGCTAAGCGACCGCAAACGGTGCCTCCTGCCTTCGCAATCAAATCTTCCATCGCCGCAAGCGATTCACCTGTGGAAATCACATCATCGACAATCAAGATGCGCTTGCCGCGAATCACAGCAATATCGTCTTCGGGTAGATAAAGCTTTTGTTCACCTGCGGTTGTAATCGAATGCACAGTCGTCTCGAGTGCCTTACCCATATAAAGCTTCATACGCTTACGAGCAACGAAGTAGCGAGCCGCCCCCACCTGGCGAGCCATTTCGTGAATCAGGGGAATGCTTTTGGCTTCTGCTGTGAGCATGTAATCAAACTTTGGGGCCAGCTTTAAGAGTTCTTCAGCGCAGCGCACTGTAAGTTCTGTGTCGCCAAGCAAAATAAAGGCTGCGATAGAAAGCTTATCGGAAATGGGGAAAAGCTCGAGATTGCGTTTAAGACCTGCGACTTCAATTGGATAGTACATAAAAGGGTTCCGAAGAAAAAGCTGACACGAAAAAAAGGGGCAAAGCCCCGCTTCACATCCGAGCATTGTACCCTTCCCGTTTTTAAAACAAGAAAAAAGACGGCTAATGCGTGCGTTATAAGGCTTTAGCTCTCTTGAGAGTGATGCGTTTTATCGGGGTTCTGAGTGTCTTTTAAGGCAGGGAAAGTGAAACAACCACAGAAGTTTATGGTATCACCAATTTCGTTAAGTTGGAACACAAGAATTATTTATTTTTGACTCGCCGTTTTTCTCTGAAAATTACCCTACACTAAGGCTAAAAGGACAGGAATAAAGGAGACGACTATGACAAGAAGAACATGGTCAGAATGGCCGAAAAACCGTCCAACACCCAATCGCAACTACTACGTTGCCTGCCAGAACTTTGACGACCCCACAGACTTGCGACACTGCTTGGCCTTTTTCAATGGCTACACCTGGGAAAACATCCCCTTCTCACACTACGTTATCGCTTGGGTTGATCTTCCTGAAAACTTCAAGCCGACAACCGACATCATCGGAAAACCCGATTTCACTGGGCAGATGATTCCTGCATAAAATGTAAAGAATCTTTGCCAAAATTGCCCTTTCGGATAAGTCCTTTCTTGCGCCTTCCCCCAAACGGTGGAGGGCGCACTTCGTTCTGAAGTATAAAGCGCTCAAATCAGCGTGAAAACCGCATAAACTCGCGCCTCGGAGGGCAAAATTACTTTAAGGTGCACTATGTGTTTTTCGTTTGAGAACTTCAAAAAATCCATCTCTTTTACTTCGAAAGGTCGTGCCTCCCGAAGCGAATTTTGGTCATTCTTCGTTTTTTCTTTGATTGCCCTTGCTGCCGTGATTGGGATTTTCTACGGAGCAGTCTCTTATTCGCACTACAACTTGGTTGCCGTAGGCTTCCTCCTTGTTGCTTACAGCGCCTTTCTTAGCTTGCTTTCGTTTTTCGTTTGCTCAAGAAGGCTTCATGATACAGGACGCTCGGGAGCTCTCGTATGGCTTATCCCGATGCTCGCTTTCTTAGCGTTTATCTCTCAAGATGGCTCAAGAGCGCAGTACGTGTTTTCTGGGATGCTTGTTTTATCGTGGCTTAGCGTCATCGCTTTTTGCGCATTCCCTTCTGAGAAAACCAACAATAAGTACGGCGCTGTACCAATCGAATAACCTTGAAACTGGGTTATCTCAAGAGCTCGCGAAGTTTGCGAGCTCTCTTTTTTAGTGCGTCGTACGGCGAATGATGAAATTGCCGCAGAACTGAAAGATGCTAATCGTGGCAAGAATAATGAGGACGGTAAGCCAAATCATGTCGCGATATCCCATCTGATAGCCATAGCGAATCGCAAAGTCACCGATGCCGCCAGCCCCGATAGCACCAGCGATTGCCGTAAGACCCACAAAACTCACAAACGTAATCATCGTCACCCGTGTAATGCCTGGAATGCTCTCTTTTAAGTACACGCCAAAGATGATTTGCGTCGGGGAAAATCCCATCGCTTCGCTTGCTTCAATCAAGCCGTCGTCCATATCCGATAAGACCGATTCAATTTGACGCGCAAAAAACGGAACTGTTCCAAAAATCAAAGCAACAAAAGAGCCCGTCACACCAGAACCCGTTCCGACAAGAAAGCGCGAAAGCGGAATCAAAAGCACAATCAAAATAATGAAAGGAATCGAACGGATGATGTCGATAGCGCGATCAAAAAACGTAAATAACGCGCGATTTTCAAGAATCCCGTCTTTCTTTGTGACAACGAGCAAGACGCCAATCGTAATGCCAAGCACCCAAGCAATGGTTCCAGAAACGGCAATCATCGTTGCCGTCTGCTCGATACTTTTTATGAGTTCGCCACTTAAGCGATCTAAGTTCGGGAGCAATTCATTGACCCAATTCATCGTGCAATCTCCTCAACGGCAACATTTTTCTCGCGAATGTAGTTCAGAGCCTCATTGACCTTTGCCTCTTCGCCCTCAAGAGTGACAGCAAGCTTTCCAAAGGGCGTGTCTTTGAGCATTTCGATGTTTCCGAAGATGATGTTGGCAGATACCCCAAATTTCTTATAAAGCTCGGTCATGAGGGGTTCGCCAGCGGAGGCTCCAGCGTAGGTGAGCATATACACGGGGCGCCCCGCAGACACATTTTCAATTCCATTTTCTTCAAGCGTTTCGTATAGGTCATCGACGTTACTTGCTGAATCAATGAATCCTTTGGTAATCGCTTCTTTCGGATGCGCAAAGATATCGAGAATCGTTCCTTCTTCAAGCACGCGTCCTTTATCCATGACAGCGGCTCTATCACAGATAAATTTCACAACGGACATTTGATGCGTGATAACGACAATCGTAATGTGTAGGCGTGTATTGACTTCACGCAAAAGTTTCAAAATCGAGCGCGTTGTTTTTGGGTCTAATGCGCTTGTCGCTTCATCGCAAAGAAGAACTTTCGGATCATTGGCGAGTGCTCGCGCAATAGCGACACGTTGCTTTTGGCCGCCTGAGAGTTCTGATGGGTAGGCGTTTTCTTTATCCCGCAGTTGCACAAGATCAAGGAGTGCATGAATCTTACGTTTACGCGCCTCAGGCGTTAAATTCGTTAACTTTAACGGCATCTCGATATTTTCATAAACCGTGCGACTGGGCATGAGATTAAAGTGCTGAAAGATCATGCCAATCTTGCGACGGACATTACGTAGTTCAGTAGCACTCAATGCCGTGATTTCTTTTCCATCAATCGACACGGTTCCTGATGTGGGACGCTCCAATAAATTCATGCATCGCACAAGAGTGGATTTCCCAGCACCGGAAAAACCAATAATCCCATAGACCTCTCCGCGCTCGATATGCAGAGTCACGTCGTCTACGGCTTTCACGATGCCCGTTTTCGTTTCGAAGGTTTTCACAATATGGTTTAAATCAATCACAGCGTCTCCTTT
>CAVAQL010000115.1:0-4378 GCA_963590825.1 Bacteroides caccae
GCCAAGGATTTTTAGGGCGTTTGTGACAAACATCACACGACCCTTGGGCCACATGTCAGCTAAAACTCCGACCCAAGCAGCTAAGACGATGTAGCTTACCGTAAAAAAGAGGCGCAACAAGGGCGTCATCCAGTCAGGGGCGTCGATACTCACAAGAAGAGCAATCGCGGCAATTAAAAGCGCGTTATCGGCTAGACTTGAAAAAAATTGCGCACCCAAAATCGGTGCGAGTCGTTTATCCATGAAAAAACCTCTTCAATTCTTTTTTTGCAGTGTAGCATTGAGTTCTGAAATTTTAAGACGCAGTTTTCTTTTTTTTACCCAAAACTTATTTTGAAAGACACATATGAAAAAGGCTCTATTTCTTACTTTACTTCCCATGGCGGTTCTTGTCGGGTGTTCATCGCAAAATATTCGCCCTGCAACCGATGTTGTCAATGTCGATGAAGTCTGTGTGCCGCCAGACTACTCAGCGCGTAAGGTTGCGTATAACTGCACATTAACCGCGTTACGCCAAAAGGGATTTACCGTGCGTGAAGTGACTGAAGCTCAAGCACTCAAATGCCGCACCGTGCTACGCGTCCAAACAGAATCGCGCTGGGACCTCGGCAATTTCACAAGCCGCATTGATTATGAGTGGCTCGAAAACGGGAAATCCGTTGCCTCAAGTCACTATCACGCATCAAACGGACTTAACTTTAATAAGTTCGTCAATACCCAAGAGAAAGTGAACGACATGCTAAATAAGATGCTCCCGAGCACTCCCAAGCTTTATTCACGCTACGAGAATAAGTAGAGCACTTCGCTTTACGGGAACTTCAAGCATACTCTGAGAAACTTTCGCAACGAGTGAAACCTATGGCCAAAGCACGCATCGAATATGTCTGTGAATCCTGCGGGGGAACGACGGTAAAGTGGCAGGGACGTTGCCCCCATTGTGGCGCCTGGAACACGATGAAGGAATTCAAAATCCCCGAAAAAAGTGCGGCGCGCTTTGGTTCCGATAAACATAAGAGCACGACGCTAATCGAAGCGACGAAGGCTTCGGACTTATCTGAAATTAAAGCGACCCAGGTGCCGCGTATCTTCGTTGGTATCGAAGAATTCGATCGCGTCGCAGGCGGCGGCTTAGTCAAAGGTGGCGTGACTCTCATTGGGGGTGATCCTGGTATCGGGAAATCCACATTACTCCTGCAGGTCACAAGTAAACTTGTCGGTCAAGGCGTGAAAACGCTTTATGTCACAGGGGAAGAATCCGCTTCACAGGTCGCTCTTCGCGCCAAGCGCTTAGGCGTTGAGCCCAAAGGCATTACGCTTATGAGCGAGATTGAACTTGAGAAGATTGAAAACGCACTTCTTGAGTTAAAACCCGAATTTGTTGTCATTGATTCGATACAAACGCTTTTTTGTGCGGCTCTTGAAAGCGCTCCAGGGTCAGTGACACAAGTGCGCGAGTGTTCAGCGCGACTTACGCGCCTCGCGAAAACTTCAGACATTACCTTGGTCTTTGTCGGGCACGTGACAAAAGATGGCTCCTTAGCGGGCCCGCGCGTCTTAGAGCACATTGTCGATACCGTTCTTTATTTTGAAGGCGATACTCATTCAAATTTCAGACTTGTTCGTGCCTTTAAAAATCGCTTTGGTGCTGTAAACGAACTCGGCGTTTTCGCGATGACCGATCGCGGATTAAAAGGAATCTCAAACCCTTCTGCGATATTCTTAGCCGAACACAAAGAAGGGGTTGCAGGAAGCGTTGTTCTTGTCACACAAGAAGGCACAAGACCATTACTTGTTGAAGTGCAAGCCCTCGTGGATGCGACGCACCTACCCGCGCCCAAGCGCCTTTGCGTTGGTCTTGATTCGCAGCGTCTATCGATGCTTCTAGCTGTCCTTCACCGCCACGCAGGGATTTCATGCTTTGATCAAGATGTCTTTTTAAATGCCGTAGGCGGCGTGAAAATCACCGAACCCGCAAGCGACTTAGCAGTGATTCTGGCGGTCGTGAGTTCCTTTACCGAAAAAGCCTTAAAAAAGGGCACTGTTGTCTTTGGAGAAGTGGGGCTCGCAGGAGAAATTCGCCCCGCGCCTCGCGGTCAAGAACGCCTCAGGGAAGCAGCGAAGCTTGGATTTTCGCGCGCGATCATTCCGAAAGCGAACGCCCCGAAGACTCCGATTGAAGGGCTTGATGTGATTGCTGTCGATCGCTTAAGCGACGCACTTGATGCGCTTTAGTCTTTGGTAGAAATACCACAGAACGCACTTTTCGGAAAATCACGCTCTCTTTTGATACCCCAAAAGGCGCGGCGCCTGTATTATCCCTTCGTTTTCGCTTGAACTTTTTGTGTGGTCGACATGGAGGGGTTCAGGCGTTTTTTCTTACGACTTTCATGGGTTGCCTGAAATAAATGGATCAAAACACTGCGAAGAATCCGACGGGGTTAATTAAGACACTCACGCTTTTTCCTGTTCTCATGATTGGTTTGGCGTACATCCAGCCAATGACACTTTTTGATACCTTCGGTATCGTCTCTCAAATCACAGATGGCCACGTGCCAAGCGCTTATGCCTTGGCACTTTTGGGGATTCTTTTTACCGCGCTAAGTTACGGAAAACTTGTCGTGCGTTTCCCGTCAGCGGGTTCTGCTTACACCTATGCGCAGCGTGCGATTAACCCCACTGTCGGGTTTATGGTCGGGTGGTCTTCGCTCCTTGATTATCTTTTTATGCCCATGATCAATATTCTCTTGGCGAAGATTTATTTCGAGGCCATTGTCCCAACGGTGCCAAGTTGGATATTTGTTGTGATTCTTACGGTCTTTATGATTGCCTGCAACTTAAGAAGCTTAAAGCTTGTCGCAGGATTCAATGGCACGATTGTTGTCATTCAGATGGGAATTGTGGCTTTAATCTTGGGGCTGATTGCCTATGCGATTTATACGTCCTATGGGGCAGATGCTTTGGTTTCAGCTCGACCCTTTTATAGCGCAGGCGCTAGCGTCGACACGATGATGGCGGGAGCAGCGATTCTCTGTTTTTCCTTTTTAGGCTTTGACGGTTTATCGCAACTCACAGAAGAAACGATTGATGCGAAAAAAACAATGCCTCGCGCAATCTTCCTAACCGCGCTCATCGGAGGCATCGTTTTTATTTTTGCGAGCTATTTCTTGCAACTTTATTTTCCTGACATCAGCGCTTTTAAAGACCCCGAGGCCTCGCAACCTGAAATCATGCTCTACGTCGCGGGTCCCACTTTTCAGTGGATTGTCTTGATCTTTTCAAGTATGACGGTTTTAGCTTCGGGAATGGCCGCTCACGCGGGAGTGAGTCGTTTGATGTACGTGATGGGGCGTGATGGCGTTTTACCGAGAAAGCTTTTTGCCCAATTGCATCCATCCTGGCACACACCGGTTTTTAATATTGTTTTGGCTGGTCTCTTATGCCTATTTGCGATTTCAATTGATTTGGTGCTTGCGACGGCCTTAATTAACTTTGGGGCATTGGTTGCCTTTACGTTTGTCAATGTTTCTGTGATTGCCGAGTTTTTTATTCGCCAAGGGAAAAGAACGAACCTCAAAGAGTTCTTGAATTACTTGGCTTTGCCACTTTGCGGTTGCGCATCGGTGGCTGTGTTGTGGATTCATTTGGAATCAACGGCGATGAAACTCGGATTAGGGTGGGCTGCGATTGGTTTTCTTTACCTTCTTTTCCTAACTCGAGGGTTTAAAAAACCCGTACCAACGACGCGCTGTACGGGCTCAATCGATTAGCGGGGGACTTTGAACTTTAGGCCGTAAAAACGCTCTTAAAGTCGCCTAAGACGCCACCTTTGCGGGCAGCGGCGCGAAGCGCTGCCGATAAGTTACCCATTGTCTTCACTGAGGGTGTCGTTACGGCTTGATCTTCGATTTCTAGCGCATGAACGAGTTCTTTCACCGCGCTTGAGGCTTCATGCTTTTCAAGAGCTTCTAAAAGCGCTTTTTTATCGATTCCTTCTTGTAGGAGAAACTGAGAAAGCTCTTTCATGTGCGTGCGAAAGAAGTTTTCAGCCTGTGTGGACTCGGTATCTGTCCAGATGGATTTACATTCTTGACTCATCAGAACACTCCTAACGAAAAAAATGAGCGGGTTTTGCTTTGAGAACTCTCCTTGCAAAACTCGCTCTTTGATGTCTCCGCACTCTGTTGAGTTCCCAGCTTACTTAACCGAACTCAACTTTTTTCTCGGAGACCCGAGTGAGATTAAATGGAGGACTTTTTATCTCGGAAAGCATCTTGCCGATTCTGTGGGGAAAAGTCTATGGAAACTTATTAAATCGACCGTTAAATAAAAATGAAGGCAGAGAAGATTCCTAAAAAAAAAAAAAAACCGTTCGCAATTT
>CAVAQL010000116.1:0-4376 GCA_963590825.1 Bacteroides caccae
GCTCGTTAGTCCACACAGTAGAGCAAAGGGTGTTAAGAGCTCCCAGAAGGAACCCGTGTAAATCGGGCGCATCGTCTCATCAAAGTAAAACGGAATGCCTAGAAGGAGGTTTCCGAAGGCGACACCAAAGATAATCGGTGGCACAGCCGATCCCACAAAAAGCGCCCAGTCCCACGATTTTCGCCAGCGGGTTTCGGGTAATTTACTGCGAAAGTCAAAGCCGACAGGTCTCAAAATAAGAGCCAATAAGACAATGAGCATTGCCCAATAAAAGCCAGAGAACGCCACAGCGTAAACAAGAGGCCAGGCTGCGAAAATTGCGCCGCCTCCTGTGAGAAGCCAAACTTGGTTGCCGTCCCAATGGGGAGCAACTGAATTAATCATGCAGCGGCGTTGTGTGTCGTTTTTCCCGAGGAAAGGAAGTAGCGTTCCGACTCCCATATCCTGTCCGTCCATCACAGCAAAGCCCGCTAAGAGAACGCCAATTAAGACCCACCAAATGAATTTGAGAATTGCATAGTCAATCATGGTTTTTCTCCTTTAGGCTTTACGCTCAAAAAAGTAGCGACCTGTGCCTAAGGAACTCGGCCCAATACGCACAAAGCGAACCATGAGCCAAAGCTCAACGACAAGAAGGATAGAGTACAAAAGGACAAATCCTCCAATAGAGAAAATCAAATCCGTAGACGATAGCGAGGAAACCGAAAGATTGACAGGCAATATTTCGTAAATGCTCCAGGGTTGACGCCCGTATTCGGCGACAAACCAGCCGAATTCACAGGCAATCCACGGTAGCGGTAAGCTAAAAAGCGCTAGACGAAGGATGCCTTTCTTTTGGGCAAGAGTGTCTTTTAGGCTAAAGATTGTTGTAAGCATGAAGACAAGCAAGCAAATAAGCCCACAAATAACCATGATTCGGAATGACCAATACATCGGTGTCACGCTCGGAATCGTTGAAAGTGCGGCCTCCCGAATCTGCTCAGGCGTTGCTTGAGAGGGTGTGGCTGTGTATTTTTTTAAGAGTAATCCATAGCCGAGACTCCCTTTAACCTCGGCAAAGCGTTTTTGTAGATCGCGATCGTTTGGAGATTTACGCAGTGCTGCGAGAAGTTCAACGGCTTGCGCTCCTTCAACAATACGTTCTTGGGCAGCCTCAACAAGTGGATTGATACCGATGATTTCCTGACTCGTAGAGCGCGTTCCCATAAGACCAAGAAGCCAAGGAACAGAAATTTCAAAATCGTTACGCCGAGCTTCTTCGTTTGGTCGTGCGAGGATCGAAAGCGAGGCAGGAGCTTCTTCTGTTTCCCAAATGGCTTCAATGGCGGCAATTTTTGTGGGTTGGTTTTTTGTGACAAGATACCCAGATTCATCCCCCATATGCAGGGTAAAGACCGTGGCAATGAGGCCAAAGAGCGCGGCAATCTTCATGGAGCGCTTTGCAAAGGCAATATCGCGGCTCCGTAGCAGGTAAAAAGCAGAGATGGCTAAGACAAAAATGGCTCCTGTCATGTAGCCTGCGTTAATCGTGTGCATGAATTTGGTTTGCGCCCAAGGGCTCGTGACGATAGACCAAAAGTCGGTTGTTTCCATGCGCATCGTCACAAAATTAAAGTCGCTTCCGACGGGATACTGCATCCACGCATTGGCAATCAAAATCCAGAGAGCCGACAAGTTCGAGCCCAAGGCCATCAAGAAAGTGACAAAAAGGTGCTTTTTCTTACTTAACTTATGCCAGCCAAAGAAAAAGAGACCGACAAAGGTCGATTCTAAGAAAAAGGCCAAAAGTCCTTCGATGGCTAGCGGGGCTCCAAAGATGTCACCCACATAGTGCGAGTAGTAAGCCCAGTTTGTGCCGAACTGGAATTCCAACGTAATGCCAGTGGCTACTCCCATGGCAAAGTTAATGCCAAAGAGTTTGCCCCAGAATTTGGTCATGTCCCGGTAGATTTCTTTGCCCGTGATGACGTAGCAACTTTCCATGATGACAAGCAAAAAGGAAAGCCCAAGCGTCAGAGGCACGAAAATGAAGTGATATAAGCTCGTGATGGCAAACTGTAAGCGAGACAAATCAACGAGAGTAGAAGAAATCATGGTCTCTCTCCAAGAGTGGCACTAGAGGCTACGGGTCTATCGAGAATCCCGGCGGCAATGTTTTCGGCAGTTTGGTCCATGCGTTTATCGGGTCCGAAAAATGCAAGCCACAAACAAAAAACAGCAGCGATTTTTAAGCACAGCACAATGGCAATCGGTTTTGTAAGACCGATTCGGTTGCGTTTGGTATTCGGTGTGTACTCGCTCATAGACTTTGGCTCCGCTTTGATTTTACGAGAACCAAAGCAGAGCGCGCCAATAGTCAGTGCTTATGAAAAGCATTGGCAAAGGCTACAGCCATAGCCGAGTCTGTGCGAGAAGTGTCTTTTTTCTGATAGGACTCGTTATGCCGCGTGTTTGATGTGCCACGAGATTTCTCCTTCTTAAAGGAGCGATGTTCGTTTGGGCGCTCGAGTTTTTTCTCAGAAGTAAAACGGGGCTTTTCTTTTCGCTCGGTGCGAGACAGAGCCTTTTCTTCTGAAGGAAACTTCATCGAAAGCGCAGCACGGCGTCTTTCCAAATCGACATTTAAGACGCGAACCTTAACGATTTGTCCGACGTGCACGATATCGCGTGGGTCTTTCACAAAGCGTGATGACATCTCAGAGATGTGTAGCAGGCCATCTTGATGTACGCCAATATCAACGAAAGCGCCAAAGGCGGTGACGTTTGTTACGACACCTTCAAGCGTCATGCCGATAACGAGATCTTTTAAGGCGTGCACAGAATCATCAAAGCGCGCGGCTTTAAATTCAGGACGCGGATCTCTGCCGGGCTTTTCGAGTTCGTTAAAGATGTCTTTAACCGTCGGAACGCCAAAACGGTCGTCCGTGAAGTCGGCCGCATTTAACTTGGATAACGCATCATGATTGCCGATTAGGTCGGTAATCGAAAGTCCTGTCTTTTCGAGAATCTTCTCTACCACAGGATAGGACTCTGGATGCACACACGAGGCATCCAAGGGGTTTGTGCCCCCACTGATACGCAAGAAGCCAGCAGACTGCTCAAAGGCCTTATCGCCAAAACGAGGCACTTCTAAAAGAGCACGGCGATCAGCGAACGCTCCGTTTTTCTCGCGGTAGTCAACAATACGTTTGGCTTGTAGTGAATTAAGTCCCGAAACGCGGCAAAGCAATGCAGCAGAGGCGGTATTTAAATCGACACCAACGGCATTGACGCAATCTTCGACGATGTTATCGAGCTTTGAGGAAAGCTTTGTTTGGTTCACATCATGTTGATATTGACCGACGCCGATGGCTTTGGGTTCGATTTTGACAAGCTCTGCAAGCGGGTCTTGTAGGCGGCGAGCGATAGAAACTGCCCCTCTTAAACTCACGTCTAAATCGGGAAGTTCGGTGGCCGCACTCTTAGAGGCCGAGTAAACAGAGGCACCGGCTTCACTGACAACGACTTTTGTGAGGTTTAGTTCAGGGTGATTCGAGATGAGTTCCGCGGCTAACTTATCGGTTTCGCGACTTGCGGTGCCATTTCCAATGGCAATAAGGGTAGAACCATATTTACGAGCAAGAACCGCAAGCGTCTCAATCGATTGCTCCCATTCATTACGGGGTTCATGTGGGTAAATCGTCCCCGTTTCAAGAACGGCGCCTGTTTCAGAAATCACGGCAACCTTAACGCCCGTGCGAATGCCTGGATCCAAACCAATAACACCCTTGTGACCTGCGGGAGGCGAAAGCAGGAGATCTTTTAGGTTGGTGCCAAAGATTTCAATGGCAGAATCTTGTGCGGCATCCCGAAGTCGAGAAAAGAGGCTACTTTCCAATTGCCAGGAGCACTTGACGCGCCAGGTCCAACGAACAACGGTTTGTAACCAAGAGTCTGCGGCGTGTCCTTCGTTTTTCAAATGAAGAAACTCAGCAATCATTTCCTCACAGGGGTGAACGGGAAGCGCTTCTTCCTCTTCAGAGAGTCTTACTGAAAGCTTTAAATACCCCGCATCTCGACCACGAAACATCGCCAAAGCTCTATGAGAAGGAACCTCTTTAATTGGCTCGGCAAATTCAAAGTAATCTTTAAAGGTTGCGGCTTCTGTCGCCTTTTTCTTTTCCTCAATCACGGCGCTTACCATGCGAGCCTTGTTCCAGAGGAATTCGCGTAGAACTTCGAGCATATCGGCGTTTTCGGAAAACTCTTCAGCCAAAATATCGCGTGCTCCTTCAAGAACACTTTTCACCGTGTCAAAGCCTTTTTCAGGATTAAGAAACTCTTTGGCTTTTTCTTCAGGAACCAAGTCGTGGTCTTTAAAGAGAGCCTCAGAAAGC
>CAVAQL010000117.1:0-4357 GCA_963590825.1 Bacteroides caccae
AGTGAATTGGGAATTGCCAGTCGCCGCGAGGCCGACGCGTGGATCGCAGCCGGCCTTGTCACTGTAAACGGGCACCGAGCCGCATTAGGCGAAAAAGTAGCGCCTGATGCGGTTATCACAGTTGACGATAAAGCCAAACGCGAACAAGACGAACGCGTCACGATTCTTATTCATAAGCCCATAGGTTACGTCAGTGGGCAAGCAGAGGACGGGTACCTTCCCGCTAAAGTGCTTGTCACAAAAGAAAATCACTGGGCAGAAGACAGGAGCCCTAGGCGGTTTCATTTTTCGCAATTGGCGAGTCTTGTTCCTGCGGGACGATTGGACATTGACTCTGTGGGGCTTCTTGTTTTAACGCAAGATGGACGCGTGGCAAAGACGCTTATCGGACAGGATTCCACAATCGAAAAAGAGTACATCGTGCGTGTCGCGAACGCCGATGGCTCAGTGCCAGTAAAACTTTCTGAGCGTAACTTGCAACGCTTAAATCACGGTTTAGAGCTTGATGGAAAGGCGCTCTTAGAAGCCAACGTTTCTTGGTTAAATCGTGAGGAGTTGCGTTTTATCCTAAAGGAAGGGCGCAAAAGACAGATTCGTCGCATGTGTGAAGCCGTTGGACTAAAGGTCTTACGTTTAAAGCGCGTGAGAATCGGAAATGTACGCCTCGGAAAACTTCCCTATGGCGCTTGGCGCTACCTTGGAAATAACGAGACCTTCTAGCCCTATAATTTGCTTTGCTTTTTTATGAATCGTCTTTTACGGAGAGGTTTTTTGGGAAATGGACGCTTCACAACTCAATGACGACGAAGAGGAAGTCAAACTTCCTGGTTTGCCGCCTAATACGAAAAATTACATGACACCTGCTTGCTATCGGCGCTTACTCGATGAGCGTGAGAAGCTTGTCAATGTTGATCGCCCTGCGATGGTTAACGTTGTAAGTTGGGCCGCAAGTAACGGCGACCGAAGTGAAAATGGTGACTACCTTTACGGGAAACGGCGCTTACGTGAAATGGATCGTCGGATTCGCTTTTTAAATAAGCGCATTGAATCCGCCGAGGTCGTTGATCCATCAACACGTCCGCCAACAGATCAAATTTTTTTTGGCGCAACCGTTATCTATGAGACGCTTTCGGACAATGTCGAACACACGATTCGTATTGTCGGCATTGATGAAGCCAATCCCGAAAAGGGCGATGTCAGTTGGGTAAGCCCGATTGCGCGAGTTTTATTGAAAGCGCGCGAAGGCGACCAAGTGAAACTGCCAACACCAGCGACAATCGACCACCCGGCGCACGTAGAGATTCTCGAAGTCGTTGAAGTGCGCTACGAAAGCGAAGAATCCTAAAAAGAAGGCCGTCAGAAGTTTCCTGGCGGCCCCGTTTTCTCAACCCTTAACTTGCTCTGCGCATCATATCGAAGAACTCGTTGTTGCTCTTCGTGTTACGCATCTTATCGAGTAAGAATTCCATCGCTTCAATTTCATCCATATCGTAAAGTAGCTTACGAAGAACCCAAACCTTTTGTAGGACATCGGGCTTTAAGAGTAATTCTTCGCGACGTGTGCCCGAGCGATTGACGTTAATGGCTGGGTAAACACGCTTTTCAGCCAATCTGCGTTCAAGGTGGATTTCCATATTGCCCGTGCCTTTGAATTCTTCGTAGATTACGTCATCCATGCGTGAGCCCGTATCAATAAGAGCCGTGGCAAGAATCGTGAGCGAACCACCTTCTTCGATGTTGCGAGCTGCACCGAAAAAGCGTTTCGGGCGCTGTAAGGCATTGGCATCGACGCCGCCCGTGAGGACCTTACCAGAGCTCGGAATCACGGTGTTGTAAGCACGCGCAAGACGCGTAATCGAATCCAAGAGAATGACAACGTCTTTTTTGCTTTCAGCCAAGCGCTTGGCTTTTTCGATGACCATTTCGGCAACTTGCACGTGGCGTGTCGCGGGTTCATCAAAGGTACTCGCAATCACTTCGCCTCGCACGGAGCGTTGCATTTCAGTCACCTCTTCTGGACGTTCATCAATTAAGAGAACGATTAGCACACAATCGGGGTGATTCGCGGTAATCGCATGCGCGATGTGTTGCATCAAAACCGTTTTACCAGATTTGGGGCTTGCCACAAGCAAACCACGTTGGCCCTTGCCGATTGGAGCGATGATGTCAATCAAGCGCCCTGTGATGTTTTCCTCGCCACGCATGTTTCTTTCAAGCGCTAACGGCACATTCGGGAAGAGTGGCGTGAGATTCTCAAAGAGCATGCGGTGCTTGAGATTTTCGGGCGGCTGTCCGTTAACCGTATCGACTTTGACAAGAGCAAAGTAGCGTTCATTATCTTTCGGGGTTCGCACTTCGCCTTCAATGGAGTCACCCGTGTGTAAGTTAAAGCGGCGGATTTGCGAGGGCGAGATATAAATGTCGTCTGTGCTCGCAAGATAGCTCGTATCGGGACTGCGCAAAAAGCCAAAACCATCGGGAAGAACTTCGAGGGTTCCGTCTCCGAAAATTTGTTCGCCAGATTTGGCACGTTTTTTAAGGATGGCAAACATCAGTTCTTGCTTGCGCATGCGTTGAGCATTCTCGATTTCAAGCTCCATAGCCATATCGAGTAGGTGACTGATGTGAAGAGTCTTTAATTCTGAAAGATGCATGAGAGATGTGAAAGATAATGAGGAAAGCGACGAGGACCGTCGCTTCCTTTAGTAATTACGACTAGAGATATTGTTCGACGAAAGTTTCCAAATCGGATTTGCCCATAAAGCCTGTGTGACGGCCAACAAGCTCGCCATTTTTGAAGACAAGCAGTGTCGGAACGCCACGTACGCCATTGGCGTTTGCGGCTTCTCCGCCTTCATCGACGTTATATTTGGCGAAAATAGCTTCTCCTTCATAAGTGTCAGCTGCCGCATCAAAAAAGGGCGCCAACGCGCGGCATGGACCACACCAAGGAGCCCAAAAGTCCACGAAGACAGGGATGTCTTTGATGGCTTTAATCTCATCGTCAAAATTCGCATCGGTTAGTGCGAGAATGGATTCGTTCATGGAAAAAATCCTTTCTAGTAGTGAAAAGAGTCAACATCCGCATATCGCTTTCTAAAGATGGCTCACACTTCTGTTTATACACATACACCAAGCCTAAAAGGGAAGCAAAAGGTGTTTGGCACAAATGGGAAAGAGTGTGAAAACTTCAGAACCAAGGCGCAATGCGAAAGCATCGCGGGCGGATGGCGTGACTATATCAAAAATCCTAGCTCCTGTGAACCTTTTTTTTAAGATTTTCTGTGTCGATTTTTCGAAACCACGCGGCAACAATCGATCCCGAGACAATGTTCCAAAAACTAAAGATTGCCGAAGGGACAGCGACCATCGGAGAGGCGGCAAAGTGTAGCGCTGAAAGCGCGGCACCGAGACCGGCGTTTTGCGTTCCCACTTCAATGGCAATGCACTTGCGTTTGGCTAAATCCATGCCAAATCCCATCGCCAATAAGTAGCCTAAGAGTAGTCCCAAGCCATTGTGAAGAAAGACAGCAAGAAAAGAAATCAACGCCGCCTGCGAGAGGTTGTCGCGGTTGGCGGCAACGACAACAGCAACAATCACAACAATAGTTGCCACACTAATGAGAGGGAGAACGTCGCTGGCTTGATCGATTTTTTCGCCAAAGAGATGATGAACAAAAAGACCAGCGGCCACAGGAACGAGCACAATCCAGAGAATCGACCAAAACATGGCCATCGGATCGACGCTAATCCACTCTTGCGCTAGCCAAGCGACAACAGTCGGTGTCACGATGGGAGCTAAAAGCGTTGTGCAACTCGTAAGCGTCACAGAAAGCGCCACATCGCCTTTGGCCAAATACGTTAAAACGTTACTTGATGTGCCCCCAGGGCATGCTCCCACAAGAATGACGCCAATGGCAAGTTCCTTAGGTAAATCGAGAGCAAGGCAAATGGCGTAGGCAATCGCTGGCATCAAACTGTATTGCGCGAAAACACCTAAAAGGACTTCTTTCGGATGGGTAAGAACAGAGCGAAAGTCAGCGCTCTTTAGCGAGAGTCCCATTCCAAACATCACGATTCCCAACATCGGGGAAATCCACGGGGCTAAAAAGAGAAAAGACTCTGGCAAGACGTAAGCAATAGCAGCAAAAGCAAGCATCCACAAGGGAAACGTTTTGTTAGCAAATTGGCTAATAAATCGCAGAGTTTGCATTGCTGAGAATTGACGCCTCGGGAAAATTTTTTGATGAAAAACGAAGCCACAGAAAAAAAGACTCACCTTAAGGGGTGAGTTTTTTGCTGCTGGCTCCCCGAGTTGGGCTCGAACCAACGACCCACGGATTAACAGTCCGTTGCT
>CAVAQL010000118.1:0-4176 GCA_963590825.1 Bacteroides caccae
CTTATGTGGGAGTCGTTATTGGTCCCGACCTTCGATATGACAAAGAAAAGAAACGCATCGTTGTCGACAGAGATTCCGTTTTCGATAAGAATATGAAAAATGGGATTGCCAAAGACGAGGCAGGAGATGAAGAGCTTCGCACCTTTGTTCTTAATAGCTACAAAGTCATGCTCACCCGTGGTGTACGCGGATGTTTCGTTTATGTGGTCGACAAAGACCTTCGTGATTATTTGAAGCAGTTCATTCCTGTCGTTAAGTGAGAGTGAGAGATGTCGCCAACTGGATTGCCGCTAGCAAATGGATTGGATGTAGCACCGCTTAGCGGGCTTTTTAACAACGTCACCACAAGCTATAAGTTCTACTGGTTTCTCTCAATTCTCGATGAGGTTGCTGAAGGTAAGACAACTCTCTCTATGGAGACACTTACCGAGAGAATGGCTTCTTGGACTTGGTACCCTGTGCTGGTGTGCCGACTCTCTTTAGGCGTTAGTGATTCAACGCGCTCTGTTTTAAGTGAACTACAGAAGCTTTATAGCGGTGATGCTCCGACACACACAGAAATTCACGCAATTGCACAAACATCAAAGAGCCTCAAAAAGAATTTACGAGATTTAAGACGTTACGTCCCATATCGTTTGCTTTCTGCGTGGAAGCTTTCTAGTAGTGACGCACAGACTCGGCGACAGTCTCAAAGCTTTACCAACAATTGCCTTTATTCCATTGACCAAGACTCGATTTCGATAAATCCCAATTGGCTACCTTATCTTAAAAAGCATCTTGGAATCTTGAGAGACTTTACGTTTTGGCACCTGTGTCAATATCTTCAAAGCCGAAATCCTAATGTGCCCAATATTGCAGGGAAGATTGTTTGCCCAGCGCAGCGCATGTCACTCGCTGGTCAAACGAAGTTCTGGAATGAGATTCTTAAGAATCATCCGATGCACTGCATTTATTCAGGCGTAACGCTAGGCCCTGGCGACTATCAACTCGATCATTTCATCCCATGGAGCTTTGTCTCGCACAATCAGCTTTGGAACCTTATTCCTGCCGCAGGAGCTGTGAACGCATCCAAAAGCAATCATTTGCCAGATTTGGACTACTACATTGCAAGCTTTGCCTCTTTCCAATTAAAGGCCTTGAGGTTTTACATCGAGGAACATACGGTGGAGAAATCTTCAAAGGCTCTTGAAGATTACTGCGCAGTCCATCTAACAGCCAAAGACATCATGACAATGCCAGAAGATGCTTTTCGAGAGCAATTGCGTAAGAGCTTTTCTCCCATGATTGAGATTGCTTCGAATATGGGCTTTGAGTCAAACTGGAGATACAAGTAATGGGAAGCTGTGTTTTCTGCGAAAAAATTTCCGCAGGTAAAACTCTTTTTGAGAACAATCTTTGGGTTGCACTTGAAGATAGCTTTCCTGTCTCCAAGGGTCACACGTTAATTGTCCCCAAGCGGCATATAGCGAGTTTCTTTGACTTAACAAAAGACGAGTTTGCAACCTTGCAGGAAATGATTTGTCGCGCCAAAGAGCACCTTGATAGCCAATATAAGCCCGATGGCTACAACATTGGCATTAATGTGGGCGAAGCCGCAGGACAGTCCGTCTTTCATGTCCACGTACACGTTATCCCACGCTACAAGGGCGATGTCGCCAACCCACGGGGCGGCGTACGTGGTGTAATCCCAAGTAAACAGAACTACTGATTTACTCGAAGCGCTTAAAGATAAGCGATGTATTCACACCACCGAATGCGAAGTTATTTGTCATGACGCAGTCGGTCTGTAGATTAAGTCCCGCGCCCTGAATGTGCCGCAATTGCCCACAAGCTGGGTCTGGGTCTGTGAGATTAATCGTTGGCGCAAACCAGCCTTCATTCATCATCTCAATTGAGAACCAGGCTTCCAATGCTCCGCAGGCCCCTAGCGTGTGACCAAAATAACTCTTTAGCGAAGAAATCGGCGTATTGCTTCCAAAGATTGCTGCAGTAGCAGATCCTTCAGCCGCGTCTCCTCGTTTGGTTCCTGTGCCGTGCGCATTGATGTAACCGACGTCGCTTGCTCTGAGATTGGCAATCGATAAAGCCTCTTTGATGCATAGGCCAATGGTCTCAGCGTTCGGTTGCGTAATGTGAGTGGCGTCGCAGTTTGTTGCAAAGCCAACGAGCTCGGCATAAATCTTCGCGCCTCGTGCTTTCGCGTGTTCGAGCTCTTCGAGAATCAGAGCCCCACCGCCTTCACCGATGACTAAGCCATCACGATTGACATCAAACGGAGCAGGTGTCGCCTCAGGCGTGTCGTTTTTCACAGACGTGGCAAAAAGCGTATCAAAGGCAGCGACCTCAGATGGGCAGAACTGCTCTGCGCCGCCTGCGACCATCACATCGGCGTATCCATTGCGAATCGCTTCCCAAGCGTATCCAATTGCTTGGCTTCCTGACGTACAGGCCGAGGATGTGGGGATGACCCGGCCACGAATACCAAAGAAAATTGCTGTGTTCACTGCTGTCGTGTGCGGCATCATGCGCACGTAACTTGTTGCAGTGATGTAGCGCGTTGTGTGTTCGCTAATCATCTTCGCAAAATCACACACGGCCTCCGAACTTCCTGTGCAAGAGCCAAAGGCAATACCGGTTCTTCCGTTACTCAAAACAGGGTCTCCGATGAGGCCAGCTTGATCAAGCGCTAATTCAGTTGCTCGCGTTGAGAAAAGAGCCACACGACCCATCGAGCGAATCTTTTTACGGGTATAGGTTTCGGGGAGTGTGAAATTCTCAACAGGAGCGCCAAGAAAGGTGTTGAGTCCCTCGAATCCCTTTAAGGAGTCGATGACTTTAACGGCGTTTTTCCCGAGTTTAAGTTTGGCGGAAACTTCAGGCCACGTCTCACCAAAGGCGGTGACGCCTCCCATCCCAGTTACGACAACGCGTCTTTCTCTCATAACATTCCCCCATTCACAGAAATCACTTGGCGCGTGATGTAAGAGGCTTTATCACTCATTAAGAAACTCACAACATTGGCGATGTCCTCGGGACGCCCCATTCGGCGCATCGGAATCATTGCCATCGCCGCGTCCATTGCTTCGGGCGTCATTTGAAGCATCTCGGTTTCAATAAGCCCTGGGGCAATGCAGTTGACGGTAATCTTTCGGCGAGCAACTTCGGTTGCAAGGGCTTTTGCGGCTCCGATGAGACCAGCCTTAGCTGCACTGTAATTGGTCTGCCCTCGATTTCCCATAAGGCCCGATACTGAACTCATCGCAATGATGCGCCCCCCGTCTTTTAAGTGAATCATGGGCATTAAGGCGGGCTTTACAACGTTATAAAACCCATTTAAGTCGACATTAATGACATCAAACCAATCGTCATCTGTTAAAGCAGGAAAGGCGTTGTCTCGTGCAATGCCAGCATTGCTCACAATGCCCCAGTAAGCGCCGTTTTCTGCAATATCGTTTTCAAGGGCGGTGCGTGCCGCTGCGGTATCAGCCACATTAAAAGAAAGAATGCGTGCGTTGCGACCAAGATTGAAAATCTCCGCTTTTACTTCGTTTGCCTTATCGATGCCTTTATTGCAATGAATGACAACGTCAAACCCATCTTTGGCTAAGCTAAGTGCACAAGCCTTTCCGATACCGCGGCTTGCTCCTGTGACTAGAACGGTTCGATTGCTCATGCATGAACTCCTTTAGTGTTTATTCCTTTTTTAAGGAAAGAGGGTTTTTAATTCGTCGTTTGTTGGCTGAAAAACATTTAAGCGCCCTGTCGCGATGATATTTTCGCCGATTGCTACGGTCCCTTCAAATGAGGTAAGGCGGCTTTCATCAATTAAGAGATTCATCCTCATCGTAAGTGTCGCTCCCTCTGCGATTTCATCGGCGGCGATTTTGAGGTTTCTTGCACTTAAAAGAAGTCCTAGTTCTGCGTCTTGCTCACCAAGGGGCTTAGCTTTTTGATTTGAATTGATGCGTTTATCTCCTGCCCAAACGCCAACGGTTTGCGCCATCAATTCGATGACAACCGCTGCATCAAAGGCGCCATTTTCTTTCTCAAAGAGTTTGAGTTTCCCGCATTTTGTGGCTTTCGTTTCACAGGTGACACTTTTTCCCGTGATCTCTGTGACGCGGTCAATAAGATTCATCGGAGCGCGATGGGGAATGTAGATTTCGGGAGCGAAAT
>CAVAQL010000119.1:0-4156 GCA_963590825.1 Bacteroides caccae
GGCCACAACCCCAAGTTTGACTTTAATGATGCGGTAATCCTTGAAGCGGCCACGGGCTTTGCAACACTCATCGCTCGACGTCTAAATGGGACGGTGTAATGCAATTCTTCTCGCGCATCAAGTTTCTAAGCCAAAATGAAATCGCTGCTAGTTTCTTTGAAACACGTGCGGCTTGGATTTCGGCGCTTATCTTGCTCATCCTTTCTTTAGGGGCTCTTTTTGCGCCAATTTTGGCAAGCATCAATCCTTTTGACTTAGAGAGTTTGGATGTGATGGATGCGCACTTGCCTCCCTCTTGGATTGATGGGGGAGACGCGCGGTTTTTCCTTGGAACCGATGATCAAGGGCGAGATCTATTTTCAGCGATTTTGTATGGGTTAAGGCTTTCTTTTGCGATTAGCTTAACAAGTGTTGTGCTTTCCATTGCAATCGGCGTTGCCGTTGGCGTCTTTTCAGGCTTTATCGGTGGCTGGGTCGATGTCGCTTTAATGCGCTTGTGCGATGTGATGCTTAGTTTTCCTGCGATTCTCGTTGCTCTTCTTACCGATGGGATTTTGCGCTCGATTTTCCCGGGAGCCGCCCACGAAAGTCTTTCTTACGTGGTGTTGATTTTTGCTTTAACGCTTTCTGGGTGGGTGCCTTATGCGCGTACGGTAAGAGGTTTGACGCTTGTGGAAAAAGGAAAAGAATATGTCACTGCCGCAGAAGTCATTGGTGAAAAGTATTCGCTTATTATGAAGCGCCACATCTTTCCCAATGTCTTGGGTCCAGTTTTTGTCCTAGCGGCCGTGAACGTTGCAACCGCCGTGATGACCGAAGCCACACTTTCCTTTTTAGGTGTTGGCGTTCCTCCAACTACGCCATCCTTAGGCACATTGATTCGGATTGGAAATGACTATCTCTTTTCTGGAGAATGGTGGATTTGTATCTTCCCAGGCTTTGTTTTGATTGCCGCTGTTTTAGCTGTCAACCTATTGGGTGACTGGTTAAGAGATGCCACAAACCCGAGTTTGCAGTAAAGGCGAAAAAAGAAAAAATAATCTCACGAGTAAAGAAGGAAAGATGCCTACCAAAGACGTATTAGTTGTCAAGAACCTTCGCGTTGAAATCCCAACGCGCTCTGGGGTATTGACGGCTTTAGATGACATTAACCTCACAATCGCGGCTGGCGAAATCGTGGGGATGGTCGGCGAATCAGGGGCCGGCAAATCCATGACAGGAAACGCCGTTTTGGGATTGTTACCGGCTAAAGGTCGGATTGTTTCCGGAGAAATCTGGGTCGATGGCATTCGTGTGGACAATTTAAGTGAAAGCGAAATCAATGCCGTTCGCGGGAAAAAAGTCGGAGCCATCTTTCAAGATCCGTTAACGGGACTCGATCCCTTAATGACTGTGGGCGAACAGTTAACAGAAACCCTTCTCACGCACCACAAGGGGATGACAAAGAGTGAAGCTCGGGAGCGCGCCATCGCTCTCATGAAAGAAACAGGGATTCCAGAAGCCGAAACCCGTTTTCACCTGTGGCCCCATCAATTTTCAGGTGGCCAGCGACAAAGGATTGTCATTGCTTTGGCGCTTGCTGCTGAACCCGTGCTTTTAATTGCCGATGAACCGACAACAGCGCTAGATGTGACGATTCAGGCACAAATCATTGACCTTATTGTAAATCTTGCCACTGAGCGTCATATGGCCGTTCTCTTAATTACGCACGATATGGGTGTGATTAGTGAGGCCGCCGACCGCGTTGCTGTGATGTATGCCGGACAAATCGTTGAAATCGGCAAAGTTGCCGATGTTATTCATCGGCCGCAGCACCCGTACACATTGGGACTCATGGGAGCGATTCCCGATATTCATTCCAAAAGCGAGTGGCTCGAACAAATCGATGGCTCTATGCCAGGGCTCTCTGCGATTCCTGAGGGCTGCGCTTTTCACCCACGCTGCAAAGCAGCCGACGTGAGGTGCCGCACCGTGCGACCCGATTTAATGCCGATGGGAACGTGTTTAGCCCGCTGCTGGATGGCTTCTCCCACAGGAGGCCCCGTACCAGAACGTTTGGTTCAGTTTGAACCCAAAGCCTTCCAATATGTCAAAGAAAGGAAAGGTAAGGCCAAATGAGCGAAAACGTGAAAGATTTAACTCCCGTTGCAGAACTGCGCGGTGTTTCAAAAGACTTCCCGATGCCGCGCAGCTTTTTGGATAAGCTCTTAAAAAGGCCTGAGCGAGTCGTGAAGGCCGTAAGCGACGTGAGTTTCACAATTCACCCAACGGAGACCTTTTCTTTAGTTGGGGAATCGGGCTGTGGGAAAAGCACGCTTGCGCGCCTCGTTGCGGGTATTTATAAACCCACTCGAGGCGAGGTTCTTCTTTTTGGAGAAAACGCTTCTCAAACACGGAACCCTGAGGTTCGGCGCCGCATCAATATGATCTTTCAAGACCCTTATGCGAGCCTAAATCCTCGGATGAAAATCTTTGATGCAATCGCGGAGCCCTTACGAGTCCAACACCCTGAAATCACAGCTGAGGAAGTCAAAGACAAGGTCCTTATGGCAATTCGTCTTGTCAGGCTCTCGGAAGAGTCATTGACGCGCTTTCCGCACCAGTTCTCTGGCGGCCAGCGCCAGAGAATCTGTATTGCCCGTGCCCTAACGGGAAAACCCGATTTCTTAATTTGTGATGAACCGACAAGCGCCTTGGATGTTTCTGTGCAAGCGCAAGTTTTAAATTTAATGCGTGAGTTGCAGCAAGAAATCGGAATTGCGTATTTGTTTATTTCTCATAACTTAGCTGTCGTTCACCACGTCAGTCACCGCGTTGGCGTGATGTATTTGGGCCACTTAGTGGAAACCGCGGATAAAGAGAGCCTTTTCACAGAACCCCTTCACCCCTATACGAAGATGCTCATTTCAGCGATTCCGACAATCGAAAAAGAATCACACCGAGCTGCAATTCCCCGTGGTGAGGTTCCAAGCCCCATGGCCCCTCCCTCGGGTTGCCCATTTCACCCAAGGTGCCCGTACGCTGCGAAGCGCTGTAAAGAGGAGCTCCCCAAGGTTGTGGCTTTTATGGGTAAACACGGGCCTCGTACTGTGGCCTGTCACCTCGTTACAGGTGAGGGTTAGTTTTTTTCTCGTATATAGGAAAATCTTTTAGGAAAGCTAAAAGACCTCATAAGGTGAATCGTTGTCAGGCACAAAGAAGCTCTCTATGAGCATTGGCAATCCTCCATAGCGGCCACGTCGATAGCCATCCCGAACGGATTCAAACTTACGTGGTTTAAATTCCAAAAGGGAAGTGAGAGTCGATTGATATTCTCGGTTCTTATCTGTTAGCCAAATTTGATCGCGCCGCAATACGGGTTCAACCTTTGATTTCGGGACAGTCGAATTTTCTAAAAGCGTATCGCAGTGCGCCGCAAATAGCAGTTGCGCATGGCTTTCCTTTTTTTCATAAAAGAGCCTCAGAATCGCTTCAAGAAGCATCGGATGTAGATTCGTATCGAAGTCATCAATTGCAAGAAAGGCGTTCTCTTGAAGGGCTGTGATAAGAAGGCCTGCTAAGGCATAAAGCTTTTGCGCGCCGTGGGATTCTTCTGTGTAGGGGAATTCGACAGAGTGACTCTTGAGTTTATGGCTAAAGTAAACGTCATAAGCACCCTCGATGCCGCTATGAAAGACCTTGCCTTGCGCTCTTGGAACGATGCGCGTTTGGCTTATTCCTAAGTCTGCGGCCCCTAAGAAATCATCGACTTGATCGCTTCCATGATTTTGAAGGACGGCTCTGATGGTGTGGTCGATTGTGAGAGGCGTGATATCGTTAATGATGACAAGTTTTTCTTTGAACCAATCATATAAGGGTTTGAGTTGCTGAGAGCCTAGTGATGTCGCCACAGAAAGATAGAGAGCATCCTCTCGCGTGGCTTTTTCCCAAGCGCTCTTAATGCCTTTAAAGAAGGGACTGTACTTATAGCGGTAGGCTTTTTTGTCTTTGTCCCAAGTGCGGTCAAACCAAGTCTGTGGAAGGGCTTTGATGTAGGCGAGAAGATACTCGTCGATTACTTTCCCTTGCAGTAGCGACAAGCCATATCGATAGCAGACGCCTTCTATGAATAAAGAGATTTCAAACTTTGTGGGAGCCTCTTGCGATTCTTGATCGA
>CAVAQL010000120.1:0-4059 GCA_963590825.1 Bacteroides caccae
AACCTTTCAAGATAAGAAGAAATCACGTTGACGCCGATTAAGTCAGCGATGCGAGAGCTTTGCGTGAATCCTCGCGCAAGCGAACGTAAGATGGAAAAATACGTGGATTGTCCTTGCCCGATTTCTAGACGCAATAAGTCGATTCCTTCAGTTAAGTAGAGTGATCCATCGCGCGCCACCCAACGAAACATCGCATCTTTCTTACAGATTCCGTTATCGATGAAATCGGCAACATACAGCGGGACGCCGCCTGTGATTGTGTAAAGAGCTAATAGGTCGTCGTTACCGAAACGAAGATTTGTTTCTCTCACAAGGGAAATGAGTTCATCTGCGAAAAATGGATGGACGTGAAGTTTCGTTGTTGCTCGGCCAAAAAGGGGTTCATTGCGATTCTCAAAAATGCGTTTCATCATTGAGTAGGAGGACCCACTTAAAACAAGATGCAGGTGTGAGGAGTCTTTCTTGCGATCCCAAATGCCTTGGATAATCGAAAAGAGAGCGCTGTTAACGTCAGCAAGATTCTGGAATTCATCGATGATAAGCGTCAGTGGGTGCTTTTCTGAAAACTGCATCACCCATAAAAAAAGATTCGTGAATGACAAACCTCGAGGAACAACATCGCCTAAGCTAGATGCGGCAGAGCTCGTTAACATATCTGCCAAGTCTTTTTCTGTTGCGTGAGAAATAAACCAATACACGTAGGGAGTCTTTTTCACGCTTTCTAGAATTAACGTGGTTTTACCGACGCGGCGGCGTCCGCTGACAATTGTCATTCGAGCGGGGCCTTTTTTTGCTCCGAGACGCGCCCTTTCTAGGGCTGCAAGTTCATTTTTTCGTCCGGTAAATTGCATAGCCACTCCCCCGTTCTTAAATAAAATAACTGCCGTTATAATAACCGCCATTATTATAACTAATAAGGATATGTTCTTATAGCAAGCCGTGTTTGTTGCTTTTTGATTCGATCAATTTCCCTTGCAAGCGAAATCGAGTTTGCGATTTTCCGAAATTTTGTTAAACTGCCTTGCGTTATGACATTTATCGAAAAGAACTTTTTTGGCTGGTGGCTCTGGCGGTAACTTCCGTCAGCGCTTTCTGTTGTCTATTCGATAAATAAAAATTCATTTGGATGCTGACGGATTGGAAGACCCTGCTTTCAGTCCGTTTTTTTATGCTCAAAACTTTTTAAAAATAAAGGAGACCACTATGGCTAAGATCCCTTACAAAACCTACTTAAGCGAAGATGAGATTCCGACAGCGTGGTACAACCTGCGCGCGGATATGAAAAATAAGCCCGCTCCGCTTTTAAATCCTGCAACGCATAAGCCTGTGACAGCTGAGGAATTAGGTCACGTTTTCTGCGAAGAGCTTGTTGCTCAGGAAATGAATACGACAGATCCTTACATCGATATTCCTGGAGAAGTGCTCGACTTCTACAAGATGTATCGCCCGTCTCCCTTAACACGTGCCTATTGCTTAGAAAAGGTTTTAGGGACGCCTGCGAAGATTTACTACAAGTTCGAAGGCCAGAACACATCAGGAAGCCACAAACTGAATTCAGCGATTGCTCAGGCCTATTACGCGAAAAAGCAGGGCCTGAAAGGAGTAACCACAGAAACAGGTGCCGGCCAGTGGGGTACAGCGCTTGCGATGGCTTGCGCCTATTTGGGACTAGATTGCAATGTCTTTATGGTGAAGTGCTCGTATGAGCAAAAGCCACAAAGAAAGGAAGTGATGCGCACCTTTGGTGCGACTGTCACACCGTCGCCATCGAATACAACAGAAGTCGGTCGCAAGATGCTTGAAGAGTTCCCTGGGACGACGGGTAGCTTAGGGTGCGCGATTTCTGAGGCTGTTGAGGCAGCTGTAACGCGCGAAGGCTATCGCTATGTCTTGGGTTCTGTTCTTTCTCAGGTGCTTTTGCATCAAACCGTTGTCGGTTTGGAAGCGAAAGCCGCTCTTGAAAAGTATGGCCTTACGCCCGATATCATCATCGGCTGCGCAGGTGGCGGCTCGAACTTGGGTGGTCTTATTAGCCCCTTTATGGGAGAAAAGATTAAAGGAAAACTCGATTGCCGCATCATTGCTGTCGAACCAGCAAGTTGCCCGAGCTTAACGAGAGGCCGCTACGCCTACGACTATTGCGATACGGGGCGCGTCTGCCCATTGCAGAAGATGTACACCTTAGGATCGAGCTTTATCCCGTCTGCCAATCACGCAGGGGGCCTTCGCTACCACGGGATGAGCGCGATTGTCTCTCAGCTCTACGACGATAAACTTATTGAGGCGCGTGCTGTGGAGCAGACATCGGTTTTTGCTGCTGCTGAAAAGTTCGCGCGTTGCGAAGGCATCTTGCCTGCGCCTGAAAGTAGTCACGCCATTAAGGTTGCGATGGACGAAGCCTTACGTTGCAAAGAAACCGGAGAAGAGAAGGTCATTCTTTTCTGCTTAACAGGCACGGGTTACTTTGATATGTCTGCCTATCAGCGCTTTAACGATGGGACGATGTCCGATACGATTCCGACGGACGCGGACCTTGAGGCAAGCTTCGCGAAGATGCCAAAGGTTGACCTCTAAGGCAAAGGGATAAGGGGAAATCGGCGCCTTGCGTGCCGATTCCCTTTATAGCGGTTTTTCAGCCAATCGCCTGTGGCGCACGACAGTGACGACTTTGTCGCGGAAAGCCTTCGCGAGGCAATCGGCGATATAGACACTTCTGTGTTGGCCTCCTGTGCAACCGATAGCCACCGTTAGGTAGTGTCGATTTTGTGCTTCATAGGAAGGAAGCCACTTCTCGATAAAGTGCTTGATATCGGAAAGCATATCCTGAACTTCGGGTTGCTTGGCGAGGAAATCGGCAACAGGTGTGTCAAGCCCTGTTAGGCCGCGAAGTTTCTCTTCGTAAAAGGGATTGGGAAGATTACGCACGTCAAAGACCAAGTCCGCAGCAACGGGAAGCCCATTTTTAAAGGCAAAGCTTTCAAAGGCAAGCGTCATGGCAGAAGCTGGGATGCCAGCAAATTCCATAACCCAGTCTCTTAGCGTGTTGGGAAGCATCCGTGTGGTATCAATGACGTGTGCTTGATCTTCAATGGGAGCTAAAAGTTCTCGCTCCATGCTAATCGCTTCTGCGAGAGTGCGTTCTTCTTTGTCAGCGCGACGGATTGAAAGTGGATGGCGGCGCCGTGTTTCAGAAAAGCGTTTCACGAGTTCGGCGTTTGTCGCTGTTAAAAAGAGAATGCGCACATCAACGTTGTGCTTACGGAGTTCTTGAAGGCAAGTGAGGCTCTGTTCGGGTTCTGACAGGCCTCGAGCGTCGATAGCCACTGCAATGCGGTCGACACCGCGTTCATGTAAGTGCTTTAAAACAGCAATGAGGTACTCAAGAGGAAGATTATCCAAGCAGTAGTAGCCACTATCTTCGAGCTGGCGAATGGCAATGGATTTACCAGATCCAGAAAGTCCTGTGACAATAACGAGGCGAAGATTCATCGTTTGTTCCTCCCTTTTCTTTTATGCTGGGCTCGCAAGCTCCCAAGCATGAATGCTGCGCGCGATATCCAAAGCGGTTTCGTTATCTTCAATAAGTGAGTCTTTCATCACAGTATCTCCGACAAGCTCTGCAACCTCTCGAAGGATATTGATGTAGTCGTCTGCACAGGCTTCAGAAACGGCCACAATGAAAAAGAGGCGGGCCGTTTTTTGATTGGGCCCTGCACAGTCAATGGGTTTTTTGGTGCGGATAAGACACATTGAGGGCGTCGCAGAATTTCCGATTCTTGCGTGTGGAATTGCAACAGAGCCGCCAAGACCGGTAGCCCCAAGTTTTTCTCTTGCGATAAGCGCATCGAAAATCTGTTGCGCTGGAATTCCCACGGAAGGAGAAAGCACTTTGGAAGCTTCTTCAAAAAGGCGCTTTAGGCTTAAGACGTCCAAATCAACGAGGATATTTTCTTCGGGGTTTAATAATGGGCTAAGGTATCTCATAGGGGCCGATGTTTTTCTATTTTTTTCCAAGTATATCTGAGAGAAAGTACTCCCTAGAAAGGCGCCAAGCAAAAA
>CAVAQL010000121.1:0-4032 GCA_963590825.1 Bacteroides caccae
ACCTCATATCGTCCACGATAAGCCAATTTTGTAAGAGAAATTACCAAAATCCAGCAAAATTTTGCCTTCAATTTCATTGCGCCTTAACTAAAATCTTGATGTTTATAAGAAGGGAAAACAGCTAGTTAAGGAGCGCTCCGTGACAGAAATCATCTATGGTGTATGGAATGGCAAGGTCATTGATAATCGTTTGGGAAAAAACGAAAATTCTGGCATTGCCGTCGAATCGTTTGCAGAATTCGATTCCGAAAACCCAGTTTCGGCCATCGTCTCAAATAAGGGTTTTCTTGTTTTAGATGCTACTCAGAGTTTGGCGGAAATCCTAAGTGACTACTACAAAGTCGTTCGCCAAAATTCCTGTGGACGTTGCACACCGTGCCGAAATGCTTCAGTTGAAATCGATCAAGCCCTAAGCGCCCTTATCAACGGGCAGGGAATCTCAGTTGACTGGAACAAAGTCAAGGCCGCAGCGCTTCAGATGGATGAAACGAGTCTATGCGGTATCGGAAGGACCAGTTGCAAAGCAATCCTTGGTGCCCTAGAGCACTTTCAAGACGAGCTCTTTAAGAAAGGTCGCACATTCGGCGGCTCCTATGGCGTCGTCACCTCAAGTTGCATTGAAGGCTGCCCCGACCACGTCAATATTCCACGCTATATGGATTACGTACGAGATGGCGAAGACGCACTAGCGCGCGCCATTATCCTAGAGAACTACCCCTTAGTTGCCACTTGCGGTCGTGTTTGCGTACATCCGTGCGAAAAAGCGTGCCGTAGAAATGCGCTCGAAGGGCCTCTAGCCATTAAGAACGTCAAGCGTGCCATCGCAGAAAACACCGCTGGGACAATCGCAGATCTCTTTAAAGGCGAAGCAAAAATCGATCCCATTAAGCCTACAGTCGCGATTGTTGGAGCAGGACCGGCGGGACTCAATTGCGCTTATCACCTCCTGAAAAACGGCTTCCCAGTCGATATCTACGACAATGACAGTGAAGCGGGCGGTATGACACTTCGTGGCATTCCGCCGTATCGGCTCCCGAAGAATCAATTAAAAGACGAAACTGACGCGATTCAGAATTTGGGCGCCAACTTCCTTTACGGGAAAAAGCTCGGGAAAGACTTTACGTTGAGTGAATTACACGCCAAATACAAAGCCGTTTTCTTAGGTATCGGATGCGCCAAGGGTGCCTATCTCGGATTACCTAATGAAGATACGACGCTTAAAGGCTATCGAAACGGCATTGATTTCTTACTTGAAATAGAAAAAGACGTTCTTCAAGGGCATCACCCGAAACTTGAAGGCGATATCGCCATCGTCGGGTGCGGCAACGTTGCAATGGACTGCTGCAGAACCGCAAGGCGCGTCACAAATGGTCGTGTTCACTTGATTTATCGGCGCACACTCAAAGAAGCACCGGCTGACAAGGGAGAAATCGCTGAAGCCCAAGAAGAGGGTGTTGAATTCCATTTCCTAACCAATCCCATTGGACTCGAAAGCGAAAACGGTGTCCTGACGGGAGTGAAGTTAACGAAAATGCAATTAACTGAACCCGATGCACGAGGCCGTATGGGAGTTGCTCCAATTGCGGGAAGTGAATTTACGCTACCGTGTTCAACGCTTGTTGCCGCCATCGGCCAGCAAATTGAAAAAGGCGTTATCGATGAAGCCTCAGGCGTGAAACTCGGACGCCGTGGCAACATCGAAGTCGATGCCACACAGATGAGTTCTACGCCAGGCATTTTCGCAGGAGGTGACTGTGCCACAGGCCCTGCAACTCTCATTGGCGCCATATCTCAAGGAGGGCGAGCTGCCAAATCGATTGCCGCTTACCTTGACGGAAGACCTCGCTTTAACCCACGAGACCGAGCAAGCGAAATCATCCGTGATTTAAAACTTGTTTGGGATAGCGTTGAGCCCTGTAAGGCAAAACCACGCGTGGCAATTCACCCCGTGGCCGCGCAAACACGCATCAAAAACTTCGCTCCCGCTGATTATGGGTTTACTAAGGCTGAAGCTCGTATGGAAGCGAGTCGCTGCATGCGGTGCTATCGCGTCGTACGGTTCTATACCGAAAAGACAATCCCGAATTCCAATATCGCCTAAATCGCAGAGGATCTCGAACTATGAAAGCTACTATCAATAACATTGCGGTTGAATTTAACGATGGCGATACGATTCTCGCGGTGGCTAAGAAAGCAGGAATCTTTATTCCGACCTTATGCGCGCTTTTACCGATTGACCACACCCCAGGCACTTGCCGCGTCTGCTTAGTTGAAGTGCGCGAAGGCGACAAATCCCAAATCGTCACCGCGTGCACAACGCCCATGAAAGAAGGGATGCAAGTCTTTACCCGCACCGAAAAAGTGCGTGAAATGCAACGTAAACAAGTCGCTTGGATCTTCACAGACCACGACCAGAATTGCGCCGCTTGCCCGCGACACGGCGATTGCGAATTGCAAGACGCTGCCATTTACGTGGGTCTCATTAAGAATCCTGAAAGTGGCACGCGATTGGCGAGCCGCCCCTACGATGACTCCGCGACAGCGCTCGTTAGAGATGCCAATAAGTGCATTCGCTGCTCGCGTTGCATTGAAGTCTGCCGCAAGATCCAAGGCGTAAGCGCCTTAACGCTTGAAGGCTTCGGAACGAGTTCTGGCGTGGGTATCGCAGGAGCCTCTCAGTGGGCAGATAGCGCCCAGTGCGTACAGTGCGGACAGTGCACATTGGTGTGTCCTGTTGGCGCTCTAGCCGAAAAAGATCAAACAGAAACCGCGATTAGCTGGTTTAACAACCCAGAAATTAAGACCGTTGTCGCTTTTGCGCCTTCTGTGCGCGTCACATTAGGTGAATCCTTTGGGATGCCCTTAGGGACGAACGCTGAAAAACGCATTGTGACCGCGCTTAAGTCCATTGGCGCCGATTTCGTGTGCGATGTGAACTGGGCCGCGGATTTAACGATTATGGAAGAGGGCACAGAACTTATCGAGCGCCTTAAAAACGGCGGGACGCTTCCGATGATGACGAGTTGCTGCCCAGGCTGGATTAACTTTGTAGAAAAAGTCAATCCCGAAGTGATTCCCAATCTTTCGACAACCCGCTCGCCACAGGCAATCTTTGGCGCGTTAGCGAAGACCTATTTTGCAAAGAAAAAGGGCGTTGATCCAAAGAAACTACGCTTTATCTCTGTGATGCCTTGTACGGCAAAGAAAGATGAAGCACTACGCCGTCAATTAACGCAAAACGGCAATCCCGATACCGACTTAGTGCTTACCGTGCGTGAATTCGCGCGACTGCTGAAGATGCACGGCGTTGACCTTTCGAAGACGCCAGAAAGCGAATTCGATTCACCCGTGATGAGTGAAAACACAGGGGCAGGCGTCATCTTTGGCGCCACAGGCGGCGTGATGGAAGCCGCAATTCGTACGGTTCACTTCGTTTTAACGGGTAAAGAATTAGGCCCCATCGAGTTCGAACCCGTGCGCGGTATGGCTTGGCTTAAAGAAGCCACTCTTGACTTAGGAGCTGCTGGCAAAGTCCGCATTGCGGTTGCGCACGGATTAGCCAACGCCCAAAAAGTGGTCGACCAAATTAAGGCGGGAACCTCTCCTTACCAATTTATCGAAATCATGGCTTGCCCTGGCGGTTGCGTCGATGGCGGTGGAACACCTCGCGTCAAAGGTGAGTATCTCACACGAGCCAATACCCGTATCGATGCGATCTACAAGATTGATAAGAATCGGAAGATGCGCCAAAGCCATAAGAATCCTGATGTACAACGCGTTTATGAAGAGTTCTTAGGGAAACCCTGTTCTGAGATTTCGCATCACCTTTTACACACGTCGTATACGAATCGACGGGTCGCTGAAAAGCCGGTTACGCTCGATGCGTTGCGTCGGAAACTTCATAACTAAAAACCATTTCTTCCCCTCTAGACAAGTCCTGCGTCTTCGTGGCGTCAGGACTTGTTTTTAATAGATCCGACTATCTGTCGTTTGGTGGGTCCGTTTATCTGTCGTTTGGTGGGTCCGTTTTCC
>CAVAQL010000122.1:0-4029 GCA_963590825.1 Bacteroides caccae
GGAGTGCCGTGCGTAACAGCACCCGCGGCATCGATGCAAATTGAACTGGATTTTTCAGCTGAAGGTGGCGACACATTCCGCATGGAAACGCCAGGCTATTTGTTGCACGACTTCGAAGAGGGCGTCTGGAACACGCACGTTTGCCAGATTTACTCAGAAGCCAAATTCGATGGACCCTATCCTTTTGTTGGAAAAGTCAATCCGACAGAAGAGTAAGAAAAACCATAACTCCTCTAAAAAGCAATCGGAACTCCCCCTTTTGGTTGCTTTTGGACCGAACTTCATTTACGGAGCTCGGTCTTTTTTTTGGCCTGCATTTTAAGTCCGTTTGTTCATTATCTATAAGAACTATATATATTTTGAACTAAAATAGCTATACTTAAGTCAATAAGAACATGTATTTGTTCATTTATGGATATTTAGCAATAAAAACTAAACGATTGAAAATTATTTCTTTAAGGATCAAGCCATGGTAAAACGTAACGTACTACTCAACCCAGGCCCTGCGACGACAACCGATACCGTCAAAATGGCGCAAATCGTGCCTGATATTTGCCCTAGGGAAAAAGAATTTGCCTTATTAATGAAAGAATTTCGGCATGATATTCTGAAAACCGTTCACGCTGATCCCAAGGACTACACCTCTGTTTTGTTCTGTGGTTCAGGAACACTCAATATTGATGTCTGTTTGAACTCGCTACTTGACGCGAATACAAAAGCGCTCATTGTCAATAACGGAGCCTATAGCGCACGAGCTGCCGAGATTTGCTCGTACTATGGGCTACCGCACATCAATTTGAAATTTCCGATTGACGAGCTCCCTGATTTACGTGAAGTGGAGAAGACCCTTCAAGAAAATCCCGATATTGGCCTTGTCTACACAACCCACAACGAAACAGGCACGGGTATCTTGAATCTAATTCGAGAGATTGGTGCATTAGCCCACAAATATGGCGCGACCTTTGTTGTTGATACCACCTCGAGCCTAGCGATGGTGCCAATTGATGTCGCGCGAGACAACATCGACTTTTGCATGGCATCAGCCCAAAAGGGGATTATGGCGATGACGGGGCTCTCCTTTGTCATTGGTCGCACATCAGCCATTGTTGCTTCAAAGAACTACCCGAAACGCTCCTACTACTGCAATCTATTCTTGCAGTATGAGTATTTTGAGAAAACAGGGCAAATGCACTTTACGCCTCCTGTGCAGACAATCTATGCGGCAGTCCAAGGCTTAAAGGAATATTTCGCCGAAGGGGAAATCCCGAAATGGGAACGCCACAAGAGAGTTTTTGAGGCGCTTCATAAAGGACTTGAAAAGCTTGGGTTTAAAGATGTCATTCGCCGCGAATGGCAAAGCGGCTTGGTTATTGCTGTGCGTTATCCAGATGATGCCAATTGGGACTTTGAAAAGGTTCACGACTACTGCTACGAACGTGGTTTCACAATCTATCCAGGAAAAATTGATTCAGAAAACACCTTCCGCCTTTGCTCATTGGGCGCGATTGATGTAACCGATATCGAAGCGTTCTTTGTGGTCTTCTCTGAAGCACTTAAGTCTTTAGGCATTCATACCCCTGTTACCTACAAAAACCACGAAAAGGAGTGACTCCATGAAAACCGTTTATGCCTGCTTTACGACTGACGTCATTCACGAAGGTCACTTAAACATTATTCGTGTTGCCAATACCTATGGACGCCTTGTTGTGGGCGTGATGAGCGATAAAGCGCTTGTTCGCTTTGATCGATTTCCCACAAAATCGGAAGCTGAGAGGATTCAGATGATTCGCACTGTTCCTGGAGTAAGTGACGTTATCGTTCAAGACACCGTGATGTATGACACCGTCATCGCGCAATTAAAGCCCGATTATGTGATTCACGGCGATAACTGGCTCGAAGGTCCGACAAAAGCGATTCGCGATAATGTCAAGGCATCTCTAGATGCGTACGGCGGTGAAATTATCGATGTTCCCTACACAAGAAACGAATCCGTGAAACTAATCGATGAGAAGGTGAGGGCAAAACTCATGATGCCTGAATTTCGGCGTGCACGGTTGCGCCGCATGTTAGGCCTTCGTCCCATTGTGAAAGCGCTTGAAGTCCACAGTGGCTTAACGGGGCTCTTGGCAGAAAAGACCGTTGTTGAGCACGATGGCGAGCTCGATCAATTTGATGCGATGTGGATTAGTTCCTTATGCGATTCCACGGCCAAAGGGAAACCCGATATTGAACTTGTCGATATGACCTCGCGTTTTCGCACGATTGATGATGTGATGGAAGTGACAACAAAGCCCATCATCTTTGACGGCGATACAGGAGGTCTTATCGAGCATTTCGTTTACACGGTACGAACACTCGAACGCATGGGCGTGTCAGCCGTTATCGTTGAAGATAAAACGGGACTCAAGAAAAACTCTTTATTTGGTACTGAAGTGGCTCAAACACAAGATTCGATTGAACACTTTTCTGAAAAAATCGCTGCCGCCAAGAAAGTCCAATTAACCGATGACTTCATGATCATTGCCCGCATCGAAAGCCTTATCTTAGAAAAAGGACAAGAGGATGCTTTAAATCGAGCTAGGGCTTATGTCAAAGCCGGAGCCGACGGCATCATGATTCATTCACGAAAGAAAGATCCCTCAGAAATCTTTGCCTTTTGTGATGCATTCCGCCGTGAAGACAAAGTCACACCGATTGTTGTGGTGCCGACATCCTATAACACGGTAACTGAGGCAGAACTGGCAAGTCACGGCGTCAATATCGTGATTTACGCCAATCAATTAACGCGTAGCGCCTTCCCTGCGATGCAACAAACGGCAGAAGATCTTTTGAAATACCACAGAGCCAAAGAAGTCGACGATCGACTCATGAGTGTGAAAAAGATTATCACCTTGATTGAATCGCTCTAAAGGGGAAATGCGATGAAAGTTGAAGATTTTGTAGCAGCCCTTGACGCCGATTTTTTTACAGGCGTTCCAGATTCACTCTTAAAAGCGCTTTCAAGTTTCTTAATTAAGCGCTATGGCACAAATGCTAAGCACCACGTTATTGCCGCTAACGAAGGAAACGCCGCGGCCATCGCCGCTGGATACCATTTGGCCACGGGGAAATTTCCCGTTGTCTACATGCAAAATAGCGGAGAGGGGAATTGTGTCAATCCTGTAGCGAGCTTACTGCACCCCAAGGTCTATGGAATTCCGGTGATTTTTGTTGTTGGTTGGCGAGGCGAACCTGGCGTCCACGACGAGCCGCAACACGTCTTTCAAGGCGAAATTACCGTTTCTCTTTTAAAGCTACTCGGGATTGAAACCTATGTAATCACGCAAGAGACAACTCGTAAAGAGCTCACGCGAGCGATGAGTGCTTTTAAAAAGAAACTCAAAGAAGGCGTTTCTGTGGCCTTTGTCGTAAAAAAGGGAGCCCTCACAATCGACGAGAAAATTGCTTTTCAGAATTCACACAAATTAAAGCGTGAAGAAATCATCGCTGAACTCCTGAAAGTTACAGCCGACGACCCAATAATCTCGACAACAGGAAAGGCAAGCCGTGAGCTTTTTGAACTCCGTGTTGCGCGAGGCGAATCGCACGAAAAAGACTTCTTAACCGTGGGTTCTATGGGACATTCTTCTTCAATTGCTTTGGGTATAGCGCTTCAAAAACCAGAAACGAAAATCTGGGTTATCGATGGCGATGGCGCCGCATTGATGCATCTAGGGGCGATGGCTGTGATTGGGGCAATTGCGCCAAAGAATCTTATTCACGTTTTAATTAACAACGAAGCCCACGAAAGCGTCGGTGGCATGCCAACAGTTGGAAACAAAACCGACTTTACGGCGCTTGCCAAGGCATGCGGATACATCAATGCCGTCAGTGTATGTGAAAAAGATGAACTCAATGCCGCCTTAAAACGCGCAAAAGAAGCGAGTGCACTGAGCTTTATTGAAGTAAAAGCTGCCATTGGCGCAAGAAGCGACTTAGGACGACCTACAACGAGCGCAAAAGAGAACAAGATTCACTTTATGAAGGCTC
>CAVAQL010000123.1:0-4023 GCA_963590825.1 Bacteroides caccae
ACCGCTTTGCTCTAACCCGTTGACAAGAAATACGAATAGATCTTGGAGGAATAGGTGTGTTTCAAGGCATGAAAAATTTCTGAAAAGATGGCCCTCTGTATAATGCCGAACACTCTTAATAACCTTGGCCAGTAAAGCCACAGCACACCATGACAGTAAATCTTCATCCCGACTATCTTGTCGGACAACATCTTTCCGATTACGACTTCAATCTTCCTGAAGAACTTATCGCTCAATATCCATTGGAAGATAGAACGGCTTCTCGCTTGCTTCATGTCTCAACAGAAGTAATCGAAGACCTTCATTTCCGTGATATTGAAAAGCTTCTTCGCCCAGGAGACCTTCTTGTGATGAACAACACGCGGGTTATCAAAGCAAGGCTTCGCGGAAAAAAAGAAACGGGCGGAGCAGTTGAAGCTCTTATTGAACGAGTCACCTCAGAAAAAGAAGCGCTTTCGATGTTACGAGCAAGTAAAACACCAAAAACAGAAGGGGTTCTTCTCTTTGAAAACTCTTTAGGTGAAGTCGCCAAAGCTCGTGTCACAGGACGCGCAGGAGAGTTCTTCAAACTTACCTTTGAAGACCCCGTATTTGATGTTCTTGAACGCTTCGGGAAAGTGCCTCTTCCTCCTTATATTGAAAGAGAAGCCGCTAAAGAAGATGAAGGGCGCTACCAAACGGTCTACGCCTCACGCCCAGGGGCTGTTGCGGCTCCCACGGCTGGCCTTCATTTCTCTAAAGAACTCTTAAAGCATCTTGCAGAAAAAGGAATTGAAGAAGCTTATGTGACGCTTCACGTAGGAGCAGGAACGTTTCAGCCAGTAAGAGAAGAGAATCTTGAAGAGCACACAATGCATTCAGAATGGTGTGAAATTTCCGAAGATGTTGCAGAGAAAATTAATCGCGCTAAGGCTGAAGGTCGACGCGTCATTTCTGTGGGTTCAACAAGCTTAAGAACGCTTGAAAGTGCCGCAGACCGAGCAGGTCACGTGCTTTCTGGCACGATGGACACGCGCCTATTTATTGCACCAGGTTATCGATTCCGGATCATCGACGCGATGATTACGAATTTTCATCTTCCGAAGTCCACGCTCGTGATGCTTGTTTCTGCAATCGTCGGAAGAGAAAGAATTCTTGAGGCTTACCAACACGCAATTGATGAGCGTTACCGTTTCTTTAGTTACGGTGATGCGTGTTTCTTTGATGTTCCGAACCAGTGTAAGGAGTCCTAATCGTGCTTAAATTTTCTTTGTTAAAAAAAGAGGGACTCGCAAGGCGAGGCCGTCTTGAATTAAATCACGGCGTTGTTGAAACCCCAATCTTTATGCCCGTCGGAACATATGGGACAGTAAAGGCAATGGCCCCCAATGAATTGGAAGCCATGGGCGCACAAATTGTTCTAGGAAATACTTTCCACTTGTGGCTTCGTCCAGGACTCGAAGTCATACGCGCGCACGAGGGACTACACCGCTTTATGAATTGGTCGCGCCCGATTCTTACGGACTCAGGGGGCTTTCAAGTATTTAGTCTCGGAGAGATTCGCAAAATCTCAGAAGAAGGCGTTCGATTTGCCTCTCCGATTAATGGAGATCGCCTATTTCTCACACCAGAAATTTCGATGCAAATCCAGACGGTTTTGAATTCAGATATCGCGATGCAATTTGATGAATGCACGCCTTATATGATTGACGGAAGACCCGCAACAGAAAAAGAAGCGGCTGACTCAATGCGTATGAGTCTGCGGTGGGCCGCGCGGTCTCTTACAGAATTTAAACGACTTGAAAATCCCAATGCTTTGTTTGGCATTGTTCAAGGCGGCATGTATCCGAAATTGCGAGAAGAATCTTTAGCTGGATTAACCGACCTTCCTTTTGATGGTTATGCCGTTGGCGGTCTTTCTGTTGGTGAACCCAAAGAAAAGATGTTTGAGATTATGGATGTTGTTGTCCCGAAGATGCCGCAAGATAAACCGCGGTATTTGATGGGTGTTGGAACACCAGAAGACTTAGTCGAGGGCGTTTCGCGCGGCATTGATATGTTCGATTGCGTGATGCCAACACGCAATGCACGTAATGGCTGGCTATTCACACGATACGGCAATGTGAAGATTCGCAACTCCAAGTATGAAAAAGATCTGCGTCCAATTGACCCAACGTGTGATTGCTATTGCTGCAGGGGCTTTACACGAGCGTACTTGCACCACTTGCAAAAGGTCAATGAAATCCTTGGAGCACGCCTTAATTCCATTCACAATCTGCACTACTACGTGCATCTGATGAAAGAAATTCGAGAAGCGTTGGACGCTGGTAATTTCGAAGCGTGGCGCCACAAGTTCTACGAAGACCGCGCTCGCGGCGTGGACTAAAAAATGGATGGCGTAAGGATTGCGGGCGTAGCAAAAGAAAAGGCGTGTCCTAATCCTTTTCGCGCAGTGCCTTCGCCACTTTTAATCGGAGCGCAAAAGCTCTTTCATGCGCCTTGCGGATTTAGCGGAAGAGTAGGCGCACTTATCTTTGAGAAAGATGGCGCCTGTTATGCGCACTATGCGACAAAACCAATACGCAATCTTCCTCCTTGCTATCAGGATTTAACTGAAGAGCTTCTTTGGCCTCTTGTAACTCTCGATTCAATTGGTGATTGCTCTTTGTTTGATGCTCTAGGAAGAGAACACTCTTTTCGGACTTTCCTCACAGAGCACTTAAACGCGTATCAAGCAAAGGATGCTTTCCATGGGGGAAAGAAACTTGCTTGGTTTAAAGGCATGTTTCTTTATGCGATGAAAGAGGCGTTAACGTCTCCTGCCGTACTTCTCTTAAACGCTTTTAATCAAGAGCGCTCCGAAGAACGCCTCGTATCTCTTGGGGAGTGGCATATCGGAAAGTGTGAGCCGCACGATGTTCGTTTTGATGGAACGTTTTATCCGCCGTTAAGTTCAGCCAAACCCCTCCTGCGTTTTCTTCTTGAAGGGCACGAGCTGGTTTCTTGTAAAGAAGAACCCATCAAAGAAATTCCTCTTCTTTATGAAGACAGCGATTTCATTGCGGTAAATAAGCCTGCGCGCTTGGCTTCAGTTCCCGCACTAGGAGAAAGGCACAACGCTCTTACAGAGCTCTCAAAAACATTCGGCCCGCTCTACGACGTACACCGCCTTGATATGGCAACAAGTGGCGTGATTCTTTACGCCAAGAATCGCAGAGCGCAAAGTGCAATGCATGAACTCTTTCGCTCACATCGCATTCATAAGCATTACGTTGCTCTTCTCGATGGCAACGTGGAATCTACCAATGGTGTAATTCGTTTACCTCTTGGAGTTAATCGCTTGGATCGACCCCGTCAATGTGTTGTGCCTCTGAGCGCTGGAGGAAAACCGGCCGAAACGCAGTTTGAAGTTCTTGAAAAGTGCGTGGGGTTAGGAGGAAAAAATCTCACCAAAATTCGCCTCACTCCCATCACTGGAAGAACACATCAATTGCGTGTTCATTGTGCACACAAATGGGGTCTAAATTGTTGCATTTTCTGCGATTCATTTTATGGACACTTAGGCCAATTTTGTGAGGCGCCCGAGAAGCGTTTATATCTACATGCTGAGGTGCTTTCTTTTGAACATCCCTTCACGAGAAAAGCAATCGAGATAAAAGCGCCTTGCGATTTTTAGAGCGACAAACCGTCCGTTTCAGGGCGTTAGAAAGCCTTTAAAAATCAAAAGAAATTTAAGTTAAGTCGCAGAAAAACAACACCTCGTCTAGTCAAAATGCCTTATAGGTGTTTTTTGTTTCGCCCACCTTCTTTTTGTGGATAGAATGGGGCAGGTGGAATAAGGCTTTTTGCCTATTTCTCATTGAGTTCCGACCCGTATAGCTCCAAGATCTATTCGTATTTCTTGCCAACGGGTTAGAGCAAAGCGGTCGTTAACGCCGCTTTAGATTTACTTTAATTAAAGGAAATTTCTATCATGAAAAAGACATTAATCGCTGTTGCCGCGCTCTCCGCGATGGCCGCTTCTGCGATGGCTGCGAATGTGAC
>CAVAQL010000124.1:0-4022 GCA_963590825.1 Bacteroides caccae
CGCAAAAATCCTAGGCCTTTTGATTTTGGCGGATGAAATCGATGGCTTGCTGGACGGTACGAAGATTTTCCTGCTGTTCGTCAGGAATCTGAATCTTAAAAGAATCCTCAAGAGCCATAACGAGTTCGACAGTATCCAAACTGTCGGCGCCAAGGTCTTCGATGAAAGAAGCTTCGTTCTTGATGTCAGCAACATCTTTACCGAGCTGTTCGGCGATGATTTTCTTGACTTTTTGTTCCAACTCGTCCATTTATAAACTCCGAAATAAAGTATCAAATAAACGGACTTGTTTGCCGTCCGTTCGAAATTTTATGGGATTGTATCAAGGTTTTTTGATGCTAAGCGTCTAACCAGTGAACAATCCTCCATTTGTATGAAGTACGGTGCCTGTGATATAGCCTGCCGCCTCACTGGCGAGATAAGTAATGGCGTTGGCCACATCTTCAGGTGTCCCTAAGCGACCTGCGGGAATCTGCGCCATTAAAGCCGCGCGCAAATTCTCAGGAATTGTTTTTGTCATATCAGTATCAATAAAGCCTGGGGCAACGCAATTGACAGTAATATTTCTCGCAGCAACTTCTCGCGCCACTGACTTACTCATGGCAATAAGCCCTGCTTTGGCGGCTGCGTAATTGGCCTGCCCAGGATTGCCGACTGCGCCCACAACGGAGGCTACGCTGACGATTCTTCCGTAACGGGCTCGCATCATAGGCTTGAGTACAGCGCGCACTAAGCGAAAAGCCCCCGTAAGGTCAGCTTCTAATACGGCGTCCCAGTTCTCATCGGTTAAACGCATGCTTAGTGCGTCGCGCGTGATTCCTGCGTTATTAACAAGAACGTCAATTTTCCCGTCCGTTGCGATAATTTGATCGACAAGGTTTGTAGCGGCTTCTTTGTCGGTAAGATTAAAGACGAGTCCCTTACCAGAAGCGCCAAGGTATTCTGTGATGGCTTGCGCTCCACTTTCCGAAGTTGCTGTGCCATAGACTTTGGCACCTAATGAAGAAAAGAGCGAGGCTGTCGCCTTCCCGATGCCGCGACTTGCGCCTGTGACAAGAACGACGCGCGAGGTAAAAGCATGATCTGAAAAAGTCGACGTCATTTGGCATCTCCTCACTGAAGGTTGGTAGCGATGGTCTCAATGGACTCAAGACTTGAGCAATTTAGTAGTTTAACGGCTTTCATCGTCCGTTTGGCGAGTCCCGTAAGCGTCCTCCCTGGGCCGCACTCGATCACGGTGTCAACGCCTTCTCCTTGTAAGAAAAGCTGTGTCTTAGACCACTGAACAGGGTGCGAAACTTGATTGGCAAGAGAATCAATAAGACTTTCTTTATCGGTGTGTGGTTGGGCGTCGATATTGGCAACAACGGGAGTTGATTCCATCGAAATGGCGATGGTTTGAAGTTTTTCTTTTAGGCCAAGAGCCACGGGCTCAAAGAGAGCCGTGTGAAAAGGAGCAGAAACCGCTAGATCAACGACAAGCCGAGCCCCTTTTTCTTTGGCAAGCGTCTTGGCTTCTTTAAGGGCTTCAGAGGTCCCTGCAATCACTGTTTGCAGTGGCGAATTAAAGTTGGCGGGATAGACAAAGCCATCGGCCTTAACCTCTTTACAGAGAGCGCTTACAGCGTCGCTCTCTAATCCAATAATGGCAGCCATGGCTCCAGGATTTTTGTTCCCAATCTCTTGCATGCGCTCTGCTCGATATTGAACCAGCCTTAAAGCATCTTCAAAAGAGATCGCCCCACTTGCAACATAGGCCGCGTACTCCCCAAGGCTATGCCCTGCAAAAAAACTAGGCGTAAGAGTGAGCTTTTCTTTTAACGCACGCCAAATCGCAACCGAAGTGACAAAAAGCGCGGGTTGCGTATGAATTGTCTCGTTAAGCTTTTCTTCAGGACCCTTGGCAATCAAGGACGAGAGTGGATAGCCCAAAACAGAATCGGCTAAATCCAAGGTTTCTTTCACGCAAGCAATTTCCTCGAAAGCATCAAGCATTCCGAGCGTTTGCGCGCCTTGACCAGGAAAAACGAGAGCAAGTTTCATGGGCTGATTTTATAAAAATTTTAGGCAACAAAAAAGAGCCGCCCCATTCGTTTGTCCTGCGTTACTCATGAACACAGACCGAAGGCGGCTCAATTTTTAAGAAAGCACAATTGAGCCTGACTGTCAGTGAGGCTTATTCAGCGTTTTCTTCTTTAGTCGCAATCACTTTCTTGCCACGGTAAAAGCCTGTGGCACTGATGTGATGGCGACGATGCACTTCGCCAGTTGTCGCTTCAATAGCAACGGGCGGATTCGTCAAGGAATCGTGAGCACGACGATTACCACGGCGGCTTGTAGATTTTTTATTTTGTTGAACAGCCATTTCTATACCCCACAAGGGTTAATCAAATCAAAGTGCGCCATTATATCCAAATTTCTGTGGCGCTGTTTAAGTTTTTTCGCGATTTTTTCTTATTTTGTCCCATAGTCACGATGACCGAAAATCGCAGTTCCTACGCGAACCTCAGTGGAGCCCGCTTCAAGGGCCTCTTCAAAGTCTGCGCTCATTCCCATCGAAAGCGTATCGAAGTGATAAGTTTCTTTCATTTTCTCGTAAAGAGCACGCATCGCAAGAAGCGGTTTAAGACGCCCTTCTCTAGTCTGAGACGGTTCGGGAATCGCCATTAGGCCGCGAAGCTTTAAATTCGGTAGCTTGGCGATGTATTGCGCTAAGGCATCCACGTCATCGGGTTTGACGCCTGATTTCGTCGCTTCGCCATCGATATTGACTTCAATAAGAACATTTAAGGGCGCTAAATTTGCAGGGCGTTGATCATTTAAGCGCTGTGCGATTTTGTCGCGATTTACGCTTTCGACCCAATCGAAATGTTCAGCAATTCGGCGTGTTTTATTGGCTTGCACGGGGCCAATAAAGTGCCAAACGAGATTGAGTTCAGGGTGATTGGCTTTGAACCACTCAACCTTATCGCAGCCTTCTTGAGCGTAGTTTTCGCCAAAGTGACGCTGCCCAACGCTTGCGGCAATTAAGACGGCCTCCTTTGGAAAGGTTTTACTGACAGCCAAGAGTTCAACGTGATCTTCAAGTTTCTTCGCTTCTTGGATTTCTTTACGCACGAGAGCTAAACGCGATTCAATACCAGCAATTAATTGAGTCATAGAAAACCACTCTAGTTTTGTCTAGCGGCTTGACGCAATTCGCGGGCGCGCCAGCCAAAGATAAATAGTGTTGCAAAATAAACGAAGGCAGCGGCAACAATAATGGCAAGCACCTTCAGGAGTCTTATGCCCCACTCGGCTTGCATCGCTGCCCAATCAAGCCCGATTTGAACCCAAAAAAGAAAGGCGGCCATTGCAATGGCAGCGAGCGCAACTTTCGCAATGTAGCGAATCCAACCGATTTTGGAGACATACCACTGACGCTTTATAAGAATGACAAGCAACACGCCAGCGTTAAAGCACGAGCCAATCGCTACCGAGAGCGCGAGACCTGCGTGAGAAAACACGGGAACCGTCACAAAGTTACAAGCCTGAACAACGACAACGGAAACAATCGCAACCACCACAGGCGTCTTAATGTCTTTTCTCGCGTAAAAAGCGGGAGCAACAATTTTGATTCCAATTAACCCGAGCATTCCAATCGAGTAGCCTCGAATGGCAAGCGAAGTTTGTGCGACATCGAGCGCCGTGAAATTCTTTCCTTGAAAGAGTACGGCAGAAAGTGCTTCTGGAAGTAGCCCCAGGCCAATTGCAGCAGGGATTGCTAGTAGGAGCACAATGCGCAGCCCCGTATCCAAGAGGTCACGATACTTTTCGGATTCTCCTTTCGCGTAAGCGCGCGATAGACTCGGAAGCAAGACGGTTCCTAAAGCGACGCCAAGTAACGCCGAGGGAAATTCCATTAATCGATCAGCATAACTTAACCAGGTCACAGATCCTTCAGTCAGGCGCGATGCAATATTGGTATTAATGAGAATGGAAAGCGGGGCAACCGCTACACCAACAAGCGCTGGGACCATGAG
>CAVAQL010000125.1:0-4020 GCA_963590825.1 Bacteroides caccae
TTGTGTGCTAAATCACTTCGGCTCCTGGCATTCTTTCGTACGAAGTCCCGTTAAGTTACCAATCAGAATTGCTCCAACGACAATAACGCCACCAATAATGGCAAAAGTACTTGGCGTTTCTCCCACTAAGAAGAAAACCCAAATTGGATTTAAAACAGGTTCGATTGTCGCAATCAAAATCGCCGAGAGAGCAGAAACATAGCGAATACTGGCCGAATAGATTATGTAGGAAAGCCCTCCGTAGATTAGCCCCAAATACATTCCACCATAAATAGCATCCTCTGTTACTGGAGTAACAACCATACTTGGCAAACAAACAACAAGTGCAATAACGTTTCCTAGAAAAATCGATCCAGCAGGATGCGCATCCTTTTGCATACGAGTACAAACAATAAATGTCGCAAAAGAAATTCCACTTAAGACGCCAAACACATTCCCGAGCATGTTGCCAATCCCTGCCTTGTCAACAAAGAAAAGCACCATACCAAAAAGCACTGCTGCAATAACGAACCAATCCTTCTTACCGACCTTCTCTTTAAGTAGCCAAATAGAAAGGAGAGCAACATAAATCGGAGCGGTGTACTGAAGCAAAATCGCATTTGCAGCCGTTGTCATTTGATTGGCTGCGATATAAAAATATGCCATAAGAAAATAGGCAATCGCCCCAGCCCATTGCTCTTTCGAAAAGGTTAAAAGTTTCTCTTTTCGGTAGTAAACAAAAAATAGCAAGAGGCAAAAAAGACAACGCCAGCCAGTTAGGGCATCGGCTGGGCAGTCTGTAATCTTCACAGCCAATCCGCCTGAACTCCAAATAAGAGCTGTAAGAAGCACACCGAGTTTCGCGGTTTTTTCGTTAAGCATTTTCTTTCCGCACTTCAAATAATGGAACTGTGCCATCCGCTATTCATGAGGCAAGCGGATGACACGCAACATATTCTTTTGCTTAAAGGATGTACTGCAAGACAACTAATGCCGCTATGTTGCCTACGATACATGTGCCCATAACACGCTTAGAAAGCTGCAATGGATTGACCTTAGCAACACCAGCCAAAATAATGCAGACACCAGCCACTGGGGAAATTGTCCGGCCTAAAGAACCGCCGTAATAGGCTGTCATACCAAGCAAGTCGATATCCATACCAAGCTGTGCGGCATTCGGCGTAACAGCGTTATTGAAGGCAAGTGTTGCCGCGTCCCCTGATCCACTCAAAGCGGCAATCAGGAATGGTCCCCATGATCCAGCAATCTTGGCAATATCCACAGAATCCTTCATCGCATTCAAAAGTGCATCGATTAAACCAATGTCTTTCATACCCGCTGTAAAAACGGCTGCGGCCGCGATAATACTGACAATATTGCCAAAGCCATCGCCCATACCCTTACAGAAACGACGCATCGCTTCAAAGGGGCTTGTCCAGCTAACGAGAAGCGTCAGAATCATGCCAATCATCATCACTTGAGGAACACTAAAGCGATAGATGAGACCAACCTGCTTAGCGCCCAAAATCAAAAGGATTAAAGGCAAAAGAGGCATTAAAGCCTTTAAATAGTTGACCTTAAAGGCCTTTACTTCTGCCATGAGATCTTCAGCTTTCTCTCCTGGAACCTCGTATCCCTTGTTCTCTTTGAGGTAGACAGCAGTCGCATACATACCAATAGCGCAAACCAAAAGTACGGTTCCTGCTGCGGGTAACGTACGAATCACGACATCAGCGATATCACTATGTGAAAAACTTGTGATTAGGGCAATGTGTGGCGAAGAAACGCTCGCGCAGCCGCCCCAAGTAGCGACGAGAAGTGTTGCACCCGCCATCGCAGGAGAAATACCAGCGCGAATTAATACAGGAATAATGATTGGTCCAATGGTTGCAGCAAGACCAGCTGGCGAATTCATCGCCATCGCCAAAACCCATGTAACAACAACTGTTGCAGGAATCAGCAAGGCCTTAAATTTCAACACGTGCTTTAAAGCTAAAAAGGAAAAGTGCTTATCGCATTCAGTCAAAGTAATTACCTGCGCAAAGCCCATAGCGCAAGCAATAATTGGAACGAGCCAACTCGAGACGAGCATTTTGCTAAACGAATCAAACGCGGTTAGCGGATGCCCACTCAAAATGCACATTAAAAGGCCAGCGCCAAATAGCGTAGCTCGCACTTCCCACTGTTTAATAACGGCGACGAATGCCAATATGACAATAATCGCCCCAACCCATAACATCATGATTTCCTCCATTTGATTGCTTTAGTGAAGAGAGCTCATAAAGGGAAACTCTCTTCTTCTTTTTTTTCTTACTCGACTGGGAAACTCATCGGAGACATTTCATCGTGTGAACGCCCCTTCCAATCACGCTTTGCAACATTTGCCCACATATGTTCGCCTGCTGTTTGAACGTGGCTATAGAGTTCCTTTTCATCAACGCCTAGCAATTCACCGTTATCGACAAGCGTCTTTCCATCGACAATGACTTTGTCGATGTTGTGACTATCTGCCGTATAAACGAGAACCTTGATAGGATCGCGAAGAGGCATAAATTCCATGTTCTGCGTCGACATCACGACGATATCGGCCTTAGATCCTTCGCATAAGCGACCAATATCCTCCCGACCAAGGGCTTTTGCGCCACCGAGAGTTGCCGCATTGAACACATCCGCCGCTGTGCATTTCCATGTGTCATACTCCGCAATCTTTCCGAAAATCGCCGCCGCACGCATTTCGTGAACCATATCCTGCGGGAACGAATCCGTTCCGATGGCAAGATTGATTCCGAGCTTTCTATATTTATGGAAAGATTCCAAAATAAAACCACGACGCCCATACACCCACGGGCAATTAACCACTGTTGTTCCATCGCTTGCTATGAGTTCAAGTTCATTATCAATGCGTAGACCATTTAAGGTTGATCCGCAAGGCATGATGTAGTGGCTATAAAGCGTGTCGGGACCACAAATTCCGTTTTCGTGCAAGAACTGCGCTGGAATCATTCCATGACGCTCCATCACTACTTGAATCTCGTTGATTGATTGCGCCGCATGAATCTGAATTCGCATTCCTGTTGCATCAGCAGCTTTACGAACTTCTTTCAAAAAGTCTGGCGTCACGCAATCGGCTTGCCCTGGATAAAGAGCGATACGAATACGGTCATCGAATTTCCCAGAATACTTTTCATGCAAATCGACCGTGTATTGGAGACGCTTAAACGCCTCAGGCTCATCCCATTCATAGTGAACGGTTTTGCCATCTTGCGTCATAAAGACGCACGAGCGGGCCATTGGACCAACGTAGGCACGGATACCCGATTTCGCGATTGTCTCAATCATTGGCTCGGTAGCGCGACCAAGCTCAAAAATTGTTGTCGATCCTTTCTTCAAAATTTCGGACAACGAAAAACGGAACACGTCTTCTTGATCTTCGATATTCAGATGCGTCACACGTAGGGATTCATAAAGACTCGTTCCGTAGAAATTACGGCTTCCAATGTCTTCTAGGAATCCTTTTTCAACAGGACTTGCTGCCACATGGCAATGGCAATTCACCAGACCGGGCATCACGAATCCACGATGTGTGTCAATTGTTTGATCCGCTTTCCCCTCAAACTTCTTGCCAACATAGATAACTTGATTGCCCTGATACGCAATTTCTCCATCCTTGAACAGGACGTGACCGCCATTTTTATAGCCAACAACATATGAATTGTTTTTCAGCAGAACAACTGGACTCGCTTCTTGCATGAGGTTTCTCCTCTTTGGTTTTTCACATTACGGAAAATTTTTCCGATTTTTAAAAGTTTCTTTTCCTTCTTATAAAGAAAGCCTGCTAATTCATGCTTTCAATAGAAGAACCGCTTCTTCTGTTCCATCAATGATTTTTAGATCTAAATCCTTTCTTAATCTTGGGGCAACACAACCCATACCAGCACACCCCAAGACAAAACTTGCGTACTTCTTTTTTTTCTGAGCCAAGCAAATGGCTTTTAAGAGGCATTCGAATACTTCGCCTTCTGTCATCTCTTCTGTGTACCC
>CAVAQL010000126.1:0-3999 GCA_963590825.1 Bacteroides caccae
GCTCTTTGACTACACGACAAAACCGCCAGCGACTATTGAATTTGAGTAAGATTTAAGCGGCCTAAAGGAAATCTTCGGGCCGTTTTTTTGCGCGTTTATTTTTTTAGACGCGCTATGAGGTCACGGTCGCGCCGATAGACTGAGCTTTTTACTTCAGTAAGTGTAAGTAGTGTGCTAAAAAGAAAGTCATGGCTTGCGGGAGCAGCTTCATTGCCTTTCTCTTTTCGAATGGAAAAGCGCTTTTTCGCCGATTCATTAAACCAAAGAATCATCGGAACTTTCATTTGCTCGGTAAGGCGCATCCAGTAGGGGGCCCCATGAAGCCACAGCCCCTTTTCTCCAAGGCTTTCCCCGTGGTCGGAGACGTAAAGCAAAACCGTGTCGTGTTCGGTGTCGGCACTTAAGGCGTCAATGGCTTTACTTAAGAATAAATCTGTGTAGGCGATGGCATTGTCGTAGGAGATGCGAATGTCTTTTTCGTCGCACTCTCCGAAATCGTCTTTGCGACACCCCGCGCCAAAGGGCTTGAAGTCTTTGGGAACTCGCCTCCAATAAGCGGGGCCATGGTTTCCTAGGGTATGGAGAACAAGGAGCTCCTTACCCTTATTATTTTTAAGCGCTTTTTCTACATTGCCGAGCATTGTTGTGTCAAAGTAAGCGCCATCGGACTTTTCATGGGGATTCTTTTCAATCTCTTCGATCATCGATTTGGTGCAAGCGCCTTTGCAGCCTGATTGATTGTCGACCCAACGTACGTGAACCCCTCCCCGTTCGATAACTGAAAGGATGCTCTCTTCAGAAAGGATTCTTTGCCGATCGTAGTTTTCTCGACCTACGCGGCTAAACATACACGGGACACTGACATCGGTTGAAGTGCCACAGGAAGCGACATCGCTAAAGTTTATGAGAGGTTTCTTTGCTAAGTTTGGGGTTGTATTGCGTTCATAGCCATTTAATCCCCAATTGGCGGCTCGCACGGTTTCACCGATAACGAGAACGACAAGGAGGGGCTTATCAGTTGCGCTTACCGATGTTGGATTCGGGTCGATCACTGCGCGGTCCATTGCCTTTGGGGCGGCGTCGCTTACAAAGGTTTTTGCAAAGCTATAAATGACAGAGGCAGGTTCAATGAGGTAGCGTGCCTCTTTGTTATTTCGCATGTAAGAAGAAATAAAGGAAAACTGCGAAAGGAGGAAAGCGATAGCAAAGACAATAGAAAAGATAGCTTTCGTCAAGCTCCGCAACTTTCCAGAAGCTTGAGTGTTTTCTTGGCGCTCAATTTCTCCAAGGAAGAAGGCCGTGTAAAGGCCAAGTGCAGAAAAAAGGAAAGTCCTCAGGAAAAATCGAAGGCTCAACAGTTCGCTTGCTTCTCGGTAATCTGTTGAGAGCGCATTGCGAAGCATGTCTGGTGTCATCACTGTGCCATAAAGCGTTGTAAAGCTATCGGCCCCTGCTCCAATCAACGCCAAAATTGCGAGAGCAATTCTCCAGCCGACTTTTGGCATGAATCGCACAAAAGGATAAATAAAGCCAGTCCAAAGAAGAAAAAGCATGAGAGCCACCGAAAGCGTGGCAAAAAGTGCTTTGGGAGTGGCTGCCCGCATCATGTCCGAGAAAAATGGAAGCGAAAGAAGCGTTAAAAGAAATCCAGAAACCGAGGCCGCAGACCAGGCAGAAATTTTGGATTCTCCCTTAACGGGCCAAAAGAGCTGAAAGATCAAACCTGCAACGCCTAGCCCTAAAAGGAAAGAGGCAACGGTGTGACTTAAAAAGTGCGCGCCATTTGCCATACGCCCTACGCCACAGATAAGGCCAAAAGCGATAACAGAGAGCAAAACGAGATTGGCGTGCTTTATTTGAAGACGTTTGGCTGCGTACCAAAGACCAAAAAAGGCAAAGCCACACGAAGCATGCCCTGCTGGCCAGCACTGCCCGAGGCGCTCTGACCCTGTAAATAACCAAGAAAAAGGTGCTATCGCTTTTGTGATCACACCACTATGAGAAAACTCTTGAAAGCTCCAGGGGCAAGCAACACCGGAAATATCTTTCATCGCACTCATCAATACGAGCATGACGACCGATGAAATGAATGCGAGTCCCAAAGCTTTAAAGCGCTCTTTATTCGCGTTTTTCCAGGCACCATAAAGGACAAAAAGTAGACTCACGAGAATCAGTGCAGCAACGACCTTTCCTCCCGTATAAAAGAGCGTGCGCCACCAAGCTGGATTCATCCAAGCGCCTCCTCCGAGACGGTAGATAAGTCGAGCAACAGCCATATCAAGCGCTTCATAAGGGATAATCGTTTGAATAAGAAGCAAAATCCACACGAAACCTACGAGAAAGGTTTCGGGAAGAGCCTTATGAAATGCGCTAAAGAGTGTGAGTCGTTTCATGACTTTGAATTCTTGCGACTTCTCATAAACTGCGCCGTAAAATCTCCGTAAAATGCCGTAACAGTTACCGCCACATGTTTATGATTTTTATTGACTGCTATGAGAAAAATCCTTGTTATTGAAGATGAGAAAGCCATCGCTCAAAACATTGCGGACTATCTCGCAGGCGTCGATTCAACACTCAAAGTTCTCATAAGCCACGATGGGATTGACGCCTTTTCGCTGGTAGCGAAAGACGAGTCCATTGAATTGTTGGTGCTTGATGTGGGGCTTCCTGGGCTCAATGGCATTGAGGTCTGTCGAAGACTTCGTGATATCGGGTGGAATAAGCCCATTATTATGCTCACCGCTTTGGATACGATACCCGATCGTGTGAAAGGCCTTGATAGTGGAGCCGATGACTATTTGGTAAAGCCCTTTTCCTTAGCTGAGCTTCACGCTCGAATTCGTGCTCGCTTGCGTCGTCTTGAAAAAAGCGAAGATTCGAGTGTTCTTCGGGTTTCTGACTTAATGCTTGATACGCGTCTTTGGAAAGTCGCGCGCGCAGGCCGCCTAATTCACTTAAGCGCCAATGCCATGAAGGTGCTCGCAGTCCTGATGAAAAAAAGTCCCGCGGTTGTAACGCGTGAGGAGTTGATGCACGAAGTTTGGAACAATCGATTTGCAACGCCAGAGACGATTCGATCTCACGTTTATATGGTTCGAAATGCCATTGACACTGAGGGCGAAAAACCGCTTTTACATACGATAAAACCCGTTGGCTGGGCAATTCGAGAAGAATAAAAAATGAAAAGATTGCCTTTGACTCCTATCACACTGACAGCGCGCATCCTGATTTCGATGCTCTGCATGGTTTTTGTTGTGGGGCTTACCTATTGCCTGGCTCTTTTTTATGGCATTCATTTAACTGAAGATACGCTAATCGGGCAAAAGATGAAGGAGCGTATTGAGCTTGCCATCACATTAAAAGACGTAGAGAAGGTTAAATCGGCAGACTTCTCTGTTATCTTTACAACTGAACCCGAAAATGCACATGGCTTTCAAAAAGCACCCATTGAGTATTTAAAGTACGAAGACGGCTTTCATGAGATTGTTAATGCCGATGAAGACTACTTTCTTTACAAATATACCGACGCAAGCACTGGCGCCGTGTGGGTTATGCTTCAAGACCAAGAGGGATTTGAAGCAAAAGAAATTGAACTCTTTTTCCAAGCCGGTATCGGTCTCGTTGTTGCCCTACTCTTAACGTTGCTTCTTGGCTTGTGGTTGTCGCGTGCTGTAACGGCACCCGTAAAGCTTCTTGCGCGCGACGTGAGAGAAATGGCGCATCGCACGGAGTTTAAGCCTCTAAGTATGCGACCCGCGAAAGACGAAATCGGTGAGCTTGCCGAAACTCTTGAAAATACATTGCGTGATTTTGATAAGGCACTACAGCGTGAAAAGGCTTTTAACGCCGATGTGAGCCACGAATTTCGCACTCCCTTGATGGTGATTTCAAGCGCAGTTGAAGTTCTAAATCTCAAAACTGTGACGCCTGAACAAAAGAAAAATGCCTTAAATCGCATCGATGAGTCAAGCAAGCGATTAAATCGCCTTATTCACGTCT
>CAVAQL010000127.1:0-3957 GCA_963590825.1 Bacteroides caccae
AATCACAAGCGAGCGCTATCACAACTTGCTTGTGCGTTTTACACAAGGCACACACGTGATGTCGGTTGCGGCTCCTGGCTTAATGGAATGCGTCGAGCGAGGCGAATTCGACACCCCAAAAACACGGGAGCTTCTTAAGAAATATCTCACGCCGATGCTCGAGGCTGGCATTGATACCTTAGTCCTTGCCTGTACGCACTACCCCTTCTTAACTGATGCCATCCGAGAAGTAGCAGGACGCCCCTTACAGATTATTGAGCCAAGTTCAGCCGTGGCTGAAGTTTTGTATTCAAGGCTCTTTGAAGGCAGTCGACTCAATGAAAAGAAACGCTCAGGCTCAGAGCGTTTTTGGATTAAAGATCACGCAAAGTTTGAAGCCACATTAAAAAAACTGTGGCCTGCGTGCGCTACGACCGAAGAGTTAACGGCGTAGCACCCTCTTCTAAAAGATACGGAAGCATCTTTTCGCGAAACGTTTCAGGCAAAGCCACGGGTTTAAAGCCTTTGGCTTGAGAAACGCAGACCATCGTTTCCGTTAAACGCACACATTCGGTTTCGCCTCGCGTTAACGTCATCGCAAAGCGAACAGAAGAAAAACCCAACTTTTCAATCCAAAGATTGGCTTTGCAAACATCTCCTGCCTTACAGGGGCTTAAGAAATTGCAATGAACTCCCGCCACAGGAAGCACTAGGCCGTTGCGGATAATGTCGGTAAAAGACTTTTCGACAACCTCAGCAAAGAAATCTTCGATAAGGCCGTTGAACATCGTGAAATAGTGCGGATGAAAAACAATCCCTGCACTGTCGCAGTGCGAGAAACGAATCAAGATTTCTTTTGTAAACGTTTGATGCACGTCGTTGCTTCCTAAACTAGAAAAAAACTAACGAATTTTGCGGGCACGAAAAAAGAGCCAACGAATTGCTGTTAGCTCTCTTTTTTCATAAACGAAGAACGCAAGGGGCTTTCGTTGCGCTTATGAATTAGCGCAACTTCACTTCCTTAAAAGCAACATGCTTGCGAGCAACCGGGTCGAACATCTTGAGTTCGAGCTTGCCAGTTGTATTCTTCTTATTCTTCACCGTCGTCACGAAGTAGCCAGTCTTGGCTGTCGATTCGAGCTTGATGATTTCGCGGGCGCCTTTTGCCATGGTCCGATCTCCAGAAAATTAAATTTCACCGCGGGCACGCAAATCCGCGAGCACCGCTTCGATACCGACCTTGTCAACCGTGCGCAGTCCAGCCGTTGTCAAACGCAGGCGGACCCAACGATTCTCACTTTCGACCCAGAAACGACGATACTGCAAGTTCGGCAGGAAACGACGCTTGGTCTTGTTGTTCGCGTGCGAGACTTGATGGCCGACCATCGGCTTCTTGCCGGTGATTTGACAGACTCTTGCCATCACATACTCCCGTATAAAAAAGTTAAAAACACCACACACACTGTCCAAAACAGCGTATGGACTCAAAAAATCAAGGAAGGCGATTATAGGGCAAAGCAATGCCTGAGACAAGTTTCAAATGGCGCTTCTTTCAACTCGTTTGATTTTTCTGAAACAAATCTCGCAACATCCAGTTCCAAGAACTTCTGCAAGGCGGCACGAGCCAATGCAGGTATGGCATTGGTCACCGTCGAGAAGAAACGTTTCGGGTTTAGCGTCAATGGTGTTATCTGCGAGTACGCCCAAGTTTGGTTTAACGGCGCTTTAGTCGAAACTGCATGTTGTGAGAGCGAGAACTACGATGCGATGAAAGGCGCTGTGGATGCTTTGGGTATTGGCGAGATGGCTAACACCAACTACCTTAAGGCAGCTAAGCACGTCATTGGTATGTAAGAGTCTCACATTTCTCTTCTCTCCTTAAACCCCGAGGTGCAATTAGGCCTCGGGTTTTTTGTACCTTCTTCACGAAAAAAAGGGGATTTCTGCAAAAACACAACCCAGAACACCCCTCACACCGACAAACTCTGTCAGACACCTCTCAGACAAATGATTCTTCGTTTAAAATCAACCATATCACTCTAGTTGAGGAAATTATGCCCTTGCCAATTAATGTCGAAGACCTCCTCCTGAAGCGTCGGATTGAGTCGAATCTAGTTGAGTTCAAAGAATCATGGAACCCCGACTCGATTTACCGTACCGTATGCGCCTTCGCAAATGATTTAGACAATATTGGCGGTGGCTACATCCTCGTCGGCGTAGCTGAAGAAAACGGTATTGCTAAACGCCCTGTTCGCGGTATTGATCCGACGAAACTCGATTCCGTTCAAAAGGAAATGGTTGGTTTCAACAATCTCATTGATCCCTACTACTGTCCGAAAACATCGATAGAAACGATTGACGGAGTACCCGTTCTCGCCATTTGGGTTCCTACAGGGGACAACCGCCCGTACAAAGTTCCTTCGCGCATCACTGCCAAGCAAAAGGACTACAAAATTTATGTCCGCACGGGCACGAGTTCAATTGTGGCAAAAGGCGCCGTTGAGCGGGAGATTCTCGAACTCTCTAAGAGAATTCCCTTTGACGAACGAGGCAATATCCAGATTAAGGAGCAAGACATTTCTATTGCGCTCCTTCGAGACTACCTAGCAAAAGTGAACAGCCAGCTATTCGCCGAGGTTATGCAAAAGCCGCTAATGGACACGTTATCTCAGATGAACCTTATCGAAGGACCATCTGGGCTTCAGCAAATCAAGAATGTTGCTGCAATGATGTTTTGTGATACGCCTGAAAAATTTTTCCCATATACGCAAGTCGACATCGTCCGCTTTAAAGTAAGCCGAATCGAAACCCCTGATGTCATTACAACGAATCTAACAATACGCGGTCCTGTTCCTAAGATAATTTACGAGACTATGGCTTCATTGCGATTACTTATCGAGGAACGAACCATCAAGTTATCGCCAGATGAACGAACCCATGATGAACAACGTGTGCTTAAGATAGCAAATTACCCAATCAAGGCATTAGAAGAAGTTGTCGTAAATGCCATGTATCACCGCGACTATTCCGTTTGGGAGCCCGTGGAAATCACAGTGGAGCAGGACGCAATCACCGTCATCAGCTATTCGGGGCCTGATCGTTCGATTTCCGCTGAAAGTTTGAAGAAGGGCCAATCTTTTGTCTCCAGACGCTATCGCAACCGACGACTCGGAGAGTTTCTTCGCGAACTTGAATTAACTGAAGGTCGAGCCACGGGAATTGGAACAATCCAAAGAACATTACGGGAAAATGGTTCCCCCGAAGCGACATTTGAGACAAACGACGAAAGGACTTACTTCTTGGTAAAGATTCCAATACATCCACGCTTCCTCGCAACCTCCGAAAAAGATTTGGATATAAAAAAACTACTGCAACAGAAACTCGAAAAGATAAAAGGACAATTTGAAGACGACCCTTATTTTGACAAATTAAGACTCGCAGGTATTAAGGAAAAATCCGATTTAATCGAAGATATTCGAAAAGTTGTAAAAACTTGTCAACAACCAAAGACAGTGACAGATATCTGTGACGCTACAGGCTATACCGCTGCCACACTCAGGCGTCAACTAATCAGGCCATTAGTACTTCTTGGCATATTGGGAATGACGATTCCTAGCAGCCCAAAAAGCAAGTTGCAAAAGTATTTCTCGACGATTCGTTTACGAGTTGGAGATTAAACGGAGTTGTTAAACTAAAAGATTCGGGCTTTTCTGTACTATAGCGCAGTCTTCGGATCTTCTGGTAACGGGTTCTTACGAGGACGTCCTCTCGGTCGCTTAATGGGATTCACTTCAATCGGATGTATGCGAGGACGGCCCCGTTTTCTTGGTGCCACAGTTTGCGTTTCTTCTGTCTTTGCTTTGCGCGGTCTTCCGCGTGGGCGCTTTGGTTTGTCTTGATCTGGTAAAGGATTCTTACGCGGGCGTCCAGGTTTACGTCTTTCTTGCGTCGGTTCTGGGATTGACAGACCGAGCGCTT
>CAVAQL010000128.1:0-3941 GCA_963590825.1 Bacteroides caccae
TTCTCTTCGAATTTGACTAAAGTTAGCAAGACCGTATGGAGTTCTCTTGAGTTTCACCGCGTTTGTCATTGCGCTTCCCCAACTGGGAAAGGTTTCTCAATTCTTCAATGGGTTCATTATAAGAAATAACGCTATCTCTTTATAGGGTTCGGGCTGTGCCGTTTCACCTGAAGTAACTTAGTTTTTCCCTTTTTTGCTTCGGGCGCAAAGGCGTGGACTTTTATTTGTGTCTTCTCATCAATGCCCAACGCAGGATTGCTTGCATCGCCACGAATTTCGGGATTGGTTATTTCAATCGTGTCGTAGCGTTTGAGGCAGAAAAATCCGATTTCCTTGGCGTGAATCGAATCGGCCTTCGCACTAATTGGGAAACGCTTTTTCCCATCGCAGAGTAGATAACGGATGCGCCCCGATTTATTGAGCATCGCATCAGAAACAATGCGCAGTTCTTCTGGCCCTTTTCTTTTCTGTTTCGTTTTTAAAAGAGCGAGAAAGGTCATTTTGACTTCTTCTCTTGTTAGCTGTGCTTGCTTTGCTAGGCGTAGGACATCGTCATTGAAGTCAGAGGTAATACTTGCGTGGCACGTGGCCTTATCAGAGGCACCCTTTAAGAAAAGAGGGCAAGAGCGCATTTCGTTAATTGCTTCTGGGCAGGGAGCAATGAGGTGCAAACCCGCGTCAAGAAGCGAAGGGATAAGACTTAATGTTGCACGAGCCGTCACAGTTAATGCGGGCTCTGAAACGAGAAGAACGCCGCCTTCATTTAGAGCCTTAGAAAGTTCACTTAAAAAGGCGGCTCTCTTTTTTTGTGCGTCAGAATCTTTTTTCCAAAGCTCATTTAATACGTGGCTAGCCACAATGATGTCGTAATCGCCATGGACTTTTGCATTGGATTTTTCCAAAGAGCTAACTTTTGTTGAAACGTGAGTTTTCGGATGCACTCGATTAAAGAGCGCTTTCGCTAGAGAGAGTGCCTTGAGGCTCACATCCATCATAGCAACTGAAATGGCCTCTTCTTTTAGGCCGTGCTTAATGAGGCAATCGACAAGGGCCATTGACGCAGGCCCCGGGCCAGAACCCGCATCCAAAATACGAATCGAAGGCTTTTCTTTTAGTGCGGTTTTCGCCAAAAAGCTCTCGAAGGCAAGTGTGATTTGCCGATGCGTAATTCGGTAGTAGTACAGAAGATAGGCGCCAAGCGACGCATCGTCTTGCATGTAATTGACGCCAATAAGGTTACGGCTTCCTGTAAGGCCTCGCTGTAAATTAAAGAGTGCCTTTCCTACGCGAGAGACTTCGCTCTTATTTAAAGGCGCTTCGTTTTCATTTGCTCGCCAAAGCGATAAAAGAGCCTTATCAAGAGAGAGTTCTTTTTTCATCGCAACGCTTCCTTACGAAACCACAACACCGAAGTCCCACTGAAGACGACGTATGAGCGCGCCTTCGATTTCTCGGCGTCGACGGATGTACCAATCGATAAAGGTTTTCACGCGCTTAAGTGAGGATGCCTCACCTGTTGTCCCGATGTAGTTTTCTAGGTTCGGCGTATGCCAGCCAGAAAGAACAGGGACGAGTCTTCCGCCCACAATATCTTCAAAGCAGTGGTGCGCAGGGCAATCAAGGAGAATTCCTGCGCCATTTACTGCGGCGTTTTTTGCTGAAAGAATGTTGTTAAAACGAATTTGCGATTTCCAACAGTAGTGCGCTTCATCGGTCCCGAGTTGAAGCACTTCACTGTGGGGTCTGCAAGAGCCCGTAAAGATAATTCCCGAATGTTGAGCTAGGTCAGCAGGAGTTTTTGGTTTCCCAGCCTTCTTAAGGTACGAAGGCGACGCACAGGGAACAAATAAAGACCGCGTAACCCAGTGCTCAACAAGCCCCTTTTCGGGTCTTGGTCCATAGTAAAGCACCATATCCAAGCTTCCGTTTAAAAGCACTTCGGGGTTTTCTTCAGCAATTACATCAAAGGTAATCTCTGGGTAGGACTTTTGGAATTCCACAATAAGGGGAACAATCTGCTGCTGCAAGAATCCGGGCATCGCACCAAAACGGATGTTTCCCTTTAATTCGTCTCGACTGTTAACGAGGAGCTTGACGGCGCCATTGAAGTTTTCAATAAGTGGCGCCAAGGTTTCTCGAGACTCAAGCGCAAAAAGAGTGGGGCGAATTTGTCGTCCTTTACGGATAAAAAGAGGGCGGCCGATTTCTGTTTCAAGCGCCTTTATAAGGCGCGAAAGCTGCGGGCGATCTAAGCGATTCTTCATCGCTGCCTTGGCAAAAGATCCTTCATCAAGAACCGAGAAAACGAGTTCCCAGTTTGTGAGATTATTTTGTAAGAGATGGCGGTCGCTAGACATATCGGAAACCCTAAATTTTTAAGATTGACACGCAATTGCGTGTGAAATTTAGCACAGAAAATGCACTAAAAAGAGAAAAAGGGAGAGAAAACCCTGAGTTTTTTGCCAAAACAAGGGTAGTTCTTAAGAACTACGTGTGAAAAATTGACACGAAAGCGTGAGTTTTCTTGAACGCTAAATCTAGTGGGTTCACCCTATACTCGCTTTTCGGATGGAGGGATACCTTTTGACTATAGGAGTGCGTCAATGAAAACAATGAATACGATTCCTTGGGGTTGCGATCGCGAAGTTGCCACAAGCGACGAAGCGGCGCTTAAGACCTGGGGATACTGGCAAAACCGAATTAACCGTGCCTCTCTTGTGATGCTTCACGAGGAAAAGATTGTCACGGACGAAGAAGCGAAGATTATCGCTAAGGCTCAAAAGCAAGCCGAAGAAAAGCAAAAAGAGCTTCCGCCCTTTACGGATATCATGCCGCTCGAAAAGCTCTTGATTGCCTCGTGCGGACAGCTTGCAACGCTGATTCACACGGGTAGAAGCCGCCAAGATATCTTTGCAACACTTAACCAAGCGCGCTTACGCGAGTCGGTTGCTGACTTTGCCGAAAACTTAAATGCTTTCCGTCGTCGTTTGCTTGACTTAGCGAAGAAGAACACCGAGACCTATCTTCCTGCCTACACCAATGGTGTGCAGGCCATGCCGATTACTTTCGCTTACTACCTTTCGGCTTTCTTAGAGTCTTTTGAGCGCGATGCAGATCGTATTCAGAGTTTATGGACTCGTGTGAATTGCTCGGCTTTGGGTTCAGGCGTTCTTGCGAATTCCTCTTGGAAACTAAATCGTGAGCGCCTTGCCGAACTCTTAGGGTTCGATGCGCCAATCTTAAATGGCTTGGATAGCTCGCAGGTAAGCCTTTTTGATATTCCGCTTGAAGGCGCTTCTATTGCGTCCAATACCGCCGTGCGTATTGGCACATTAATGCAAGATATCGCGCAGCAGTATGCGCAGACGCGTCCTTGGCTTTTGCTCGATTCGGGAGCTGCCTATGCGTCTTCAGCGATGCCGCAAAAGAGAAACCCAGGCATCATTCAAAAGACCCGTACAAAGGCAAGCGATGTCGTCGGTGAAGCCACCACGTCCTTTATCCGTGCACACAACCTTAATCTCGGTATGTACGACAACAAGGAGTCGGTCACAGAAGACAATACCCGCGTTTTCGTTGATGCTGTGCACATGCTCAAACTTGCCGACTGGGCATTTTCGATGCTTCGCGTGCATCCGGAACGTGCCCTTGAAGAGCTTGAAAACGATTGGACAACGACGATGGCTTTGGCTGAAGTTTTGCAGCATCGTTTCCACGTTCCGTTCCGTGTCGGGCATAATTTCTCAAGTGAAATGGTCACAGTGGCTCGCCAAAACGGCTGGATTCCTAAGAACTTCCCCTACGAGAAGGCTCGCGAAATCTACCGCACTGTCATTGCTCGCTTAGAAAATAAAGACGAAGAGTTGCCGCTAACCGAAGCAGATCTTCGCGAAAGCTTGTCGCCCGCGTTTGTTGTAAAGACGCGCGTCGGAGCAGGTGGC
>CAVAQL010000129.1:0-3930 GCA_963590825.1 Bacteroides caccae
AATTTTGCGTTTTCCGTTCTCTTTATCAAAATCGGCTGGGTAAAAAAAGAGTTATCAGGCACATTTATTGCGTGTTTTTCGGGTTCGACCGTTCTTTTTGTCGGTGTCCCAATTGTGATGGCGATGTATGGAGATCGCGGAATTCCTTACGTTCTTGAATACTTCATCGCCAACTGCTTATTTATTTGGACAATTGGCCTATACAACATCCAATTAGATAGTGTGCGTCGCACGGGAGGCGTTGCCCCAAAGATTTTTTCTTTTAAAAGCATTCGCATGCTTTTTAAGCCGCCGTTGATTGGCTGTGCTTTGGGCCTTATTTGCGTTCTCGTAAGTTTCAAGGTTCCTGATACGGTGATGATGGTGATGCGTTACTTAGGCAATCTCACCACACCCTTGGCACTAATCTTTGTGGGTATCACGGTTTATATGGTCGGATTCGAACGCCTTCGCAAGATGCCTCGCGAACTTTGGCTCGTGCTTTTTGCTTGCTACGTATTGCGTCCGGCGATTACCTATTTTGTTTCGATTCCCTTTGAGCTTGATGACTTTATGCGCCGCGTCTTTATGATTGTTTCGGCGTTGCCTGTCTCTTCAGTTACATCGGTTTTAAGTCGAGCCTACGGGGGAGATGCAGAATTTGCCGCAAGTGCCATTGGCGCATCGACTGCTGCTGTGGTTTTTGTGATGCCCGTGATTCTTGTTTTAGTCAATCTCATCTAAGAGGCGAACTTTTCTATAGAATCCGCCCTTGGCGGGTCCCCTCGCATAAGAGCTCTGCTAACCTGGTCAGGTCGGGAACGAAGCAGCCACGGCGGATGTCTTTTAGTGCCGAGGATAAGGCTCGCCATGATTGTTTCTAAAGAAGAAAAGCCGCGGCAATTTCAAGCGTTTCCTTTACAATGCCTCAAAGCTTAAAGCGAAAAGCCGAATTGGCTTTGCTTAAAAGAGATATTTCATTTTCTTCAAGGTCCCTAAGATGAGCTATCAAGTTTTGGCGCGCAAATGGCGCCCTCACGATTTTGAAAGTATGGTCGGACAAGAGCACGTTGTTGCTGCATTGCAGCACGCTCTTGATGAAAACAGGCTTCATCACGCTTATCTATTCACGGGAACTCGTGGTGTGGGTAAGACTACCCTCTCTCGCATTTTGGCTAAATGCCTCAATTGCACAGGCGAGGACGGTAAAGGAGGCGTTACCTCCAAACCGTGTGGCAAATGCGAAGCCTGCCGCGCTATCGATGAAGGGCGCTTTATCGACTACATTGAAATCGACGCGGCCTCTAACCGCTCAGTCGAAGAAATGACAGCGCTACTTGAGCGCGCCATGTATGCACCGACAAATGCTCGCTATAAGGTCTACATGATCGATGAAGTGCACATGTTAAGTGCTCACGCTTTTAACGCCATGTTAAAGACCTTAGAAGAGCCGCCTGAATATGTGAAATTCATTCTCGCAACGACAGATCCCCAGAAGGTGCCTGTCACCGTTTTATCACGCTGCTTGCAATTTAACTTAAAGAATATGACGCCCGAAGCGGTGGCTTCTCATATGGCACATATTTTGAAAGTTGAGGGAATTCAGGCCGATTCCGCAGCATTGCGCCTCTTAGCTGAAGGCGCTCGTGGCTCGATGCGCGATGGTTTAAGCCTACTCGATCAAGCGATTGCCTACGCGGCAGGTCCCGTAACGCTCGAGGCTGTTCGCAGCATGTTAGGCGTTGTGGACTCTGAAGTTTTGGTTCGCATGACGCAGGCTGTGTTATCGGCCGATGCGAAGAAAGCATTAACGCTCGCTGACAAGATGAATGAAGAGAGTTTTTCTTTTTCTCAAGCCATTCGCGACTGGGCATCGCTCTTACACCGTGTGGCTCTCGCGCAGCGCGTGCCGGAAGCGTTTCCCGAAGACAATCCTATCAACGTCGAGATTCTGAAACTAGCCAAAGCGATGACGCCCGAAGAAGTGCAGCTTGACTATCAGATTGCGCTTCAAGCTCGCTCTGATATGGGCTTGGCCCCTGACGAGTACGCGGGATTCACGATGGCAATCTTGAGAATGCTTGCCTTTAAGCCAGCGGGTTCAAAGTTAAGTGTTCCTGTGAAAGAAGCCAAAGTCGAAGCTAAAGTTGAAACGCCTGTAGCTCAATCATCGCCTGCACCATGGGAGGATGCGCCGGGAAAACCGTAGCGCCAGCTGAATCTCGACACGAACTCAGAGAGAGCCTAGATGAATCCTTTATTCCCACTCCTGAGTTACTCGGTTGGCGCGAAAAACTGTGTCAGACACACTTAAAGGGTTACGTGCGTGAGCTTGTCGCTTCAAGTGAATTACTCGAAACCGACGAGAAGCACGTATTATTACGACCTCGTTCGCAAGCTCTTATAAACGAGAGTTTGGTTCTTGAGGTGACGAAGGCGTTTACAGAAGCTCTAGGAGCTCCTTTTACTGTAGCGTTTACTTCGGATGAATGCGCCGACGATGTACAAAGTATTTCTCGGCTAGAAAATTTAGAGCGGCTTAAGGCGCAACGCGCCTTGGTCGATGCGTTTCGCAGTGATCCTTTTGTGCAAGAGGTCCTTGAAACGCTTCATGCAACACTAGATGAGTCGTCCGTGCGTGTGGTTGAGACGACCGAAAAGGAAAAGTCATCATGATGAGAGGCAATATTCAGGGACTTCTCGCTCAGGCGCAGAAGATGCAACAAAATATCGAAAAGGCCCAGGCCGAACTCGGTAACACCGAGGTTGTCGGTGAAGCAGGGGCTGGCATGGTTCGCATCACGATGACCTGTAAGCATGAGGCCAAAAAGGTCGAGATTGACCCGAGTGTTTTTTCTGGCGAACCCGATGATAAAGAAATGCTCGAGGACCTTATCGCTGCGGCTTTAAATGACGCTTCTCATAAAGTGACAGAGGCCGCCGAGGCGAAGATGCGCGCAGCAACGGCGGGTATGCCGCTTCCTCCGGGAATGAAGCTTCCTTTCTAGTCTTATTTAGGTCAAAACAATCATGCAATGGCTTGAAGCACTTCAGGCAATCTTTCTTGGGATTGTCGAGGGTCTAACTGAATTTTTGCCCATCAGTTCGACGGGTCACTTAATTGTCGCGGGAGCCGCCGTTGGATTTAATGGTGAAGGAGCAGATACCTTCTTTGTAGCGATTCAAGCAGGTGCCATTTTGGCCGTGTGCTGGTTTTATAGAGCACGAATCCTCTCGATTCTTTGTAATCTATTTAAATCGGGAAAAGACCAAAAACTTGCCATTAACACGGTTATTGCCTTTTTGCCAGCGGCTGTTATTGGTTTACTCGTTGCCAAAGCGATTAAGGCCTATCTTTTTAATCCGATTACAGTGGCGATTACGCTTATCGCCGGTGGCATTGTGATTTTGATTGTCGAGCACATCAATCTTAAAAAAGCCTGGAAGCCGCGCGTTGTTACGATGGACGATATGAGCGCAAAAGACGCCTTTGGCGTCGGGTGCATGCAGTGCTTGGCGTTAATTCCTGGAATGAGTCGGTCTGGCGCCACAATCATCGGCGGTATGGTTTTGGGCCTTTCAAGACGCGCCGCAACGGAGTTTTCATTCTTTCTTTCGATTCCAACAATCTTTGGAGCAACGGTTTACGACTTATATAAGAGTTACGACACACTGAGTGTCGATATGGGGCCAGCCATTCTCTTAGGTGGGGTCGTGAGTTTTATTTCCGCCATTGTTGTCGTGAAGTGGCTTCTTGCTTTCGTGAGTCACAACGATTTTCGCGGTTTTGGCTGGTACCGCATCGTCTTTGGCCTTGTTGTGATTTATTTCTTTGGTTTCGACCTAGATTTCTAGAAGCCACTCTTATAAAGCCGCCTTTGTGCGGCTTTCGTGTAGTGCGCTCGGCATGGGCGCAATCTAACGGGTGAAAGTCCCGAGTGCAGGAGGTAG
>CAVAQL010000130.1:0-3925 GCA_963590825.1 Bacteroides caccae
AGAGGAAAAGGCTCTATCGCTTGAGGTCTATCTCGAAGTCACTTACCTAGTCACGAATTGACGGAAATCCAAGTCATCCCGTCCTAGTCACCTTGCTTAACATACAAAAACTCATCACGCTTTTGACCCAGTGGAAAACGGGGAGATCAAAAGTGAGCCTTGGTATTGCTGCAAATGAGGGCGTCATCGTACAGCAAAAGAGAGGTTTCTACCAAATTCAGAACCCAAAAATACGCAGAATCGCCTCAATTCTGCCTAAATTTTGGGCATTTTCGTCATTTTGAGACGCGCTTTTGAAAAAACTCATCTAGATAGAATTGCTTATTTACGCTCTATGGTGCTAATGTGTTGGCAGTGTGAAGTGGCTTGACGTGTAGGGATTGACTCCCATGCTCTTCTTGCCGCCGTCGCCGAAGGTCGCGCGGTTACATATCCTTTTTTTCGCGCTGACTAGGCTTGAGACTTTCTTTTTACAAAGTGGGCACGTTGATCCACGGGAAGTCTGAAGTGGAGGATATTAGGAGAAAATAGCATGGCAAGCGGTATTGTCAAATGGTTTAACGATGCCAAGGGTTTCGGCTTCATTACTCCCGATGAAGGGGGTGAGGACTTGTTCGCTCACTTCTCGGCTATCGAGATTGAAGGTTTTAAGACACTCAAGGAAGGTCAGAAGGTCACCTTTGAAGTTGTCACGGGCCCCAAAGGCAAACAGGCCGCCCACATCAAACCAGAAAAGTAAGACTTCGTTGAGTTTTTCTTGAGCGCCTTCGGGGACAAACTCGAGGGCGTTTTTGTTGATGCGTTGCAAGCTTCTTTTCTTTGCCTTTCTTTTTGGATTTGGGAGCTCCCTCATGGCTCAAACCCTAGAAACCATCACACTTACGATTGGTAAAGAGCCCATCACGCTTGAAGTCGCACGCACCGCGAAAGCGCAGAAAACAGGCCTCATGCACCGCGAGGACTTACCCGATAACGCGGGGATGATTTTTCTCTTTAATCGGCCGCAATTTACGGGCTTTTGGATGAAAGATACGCCGCTTGATTTAGACATTGCTTTCCTTGATGCTGAAGGAGTTGTCTTTCATACGGACACAATGAAAGCCAACACGGAAGACATTCATTACTCCTATGGGCTAGCGACCTACGCCATTGAACTAAAAAAGGGGAGTCTTAAACGATTGGGCATTGGAGTCGGAAGCAAAATCTCTGAGCTTGAAAAGGCCAAGGACCCTTCTCGATAATCACCTCCTCTCTTTATAGACTTTGCGTAAAGACAAAAGCTTTTCTCTTTCCCTAAGGGCTTTACTGCCTCACTCTTTAAAATGGGGAGAACTTCAACTCTCAACCCTTTGAGTCGATAGGAGTCCAACATATATGGAACACTCTGAAGCCCTAGCGCGTCTTACAGACACGATGACGCGACTAACCGCCTACTTCGGCAAGCACCTTCCCGATGATGTTTTAAAGCGTTTAACGGAACTTAGAGCCGAACAAAAAAGCGAACTTCCCTCCCTTTTGTACGAGACCATGTTTCGGGATTTGGCGCTTGCTAACGAGCGCAATGTCCCCTTGTGCCAAGACACGGGAGTCCTTCAATACTTTATTGAGTGCGGAGCAGAATTCCCCTACTTAAAAGACCTTCCGAAGGTTCTTGAAGTCGCCGCTAAAGAAGCAACAAAGAAAGCGCCCCTTCGTCACAACGCCGTGGAAATCTTTGATGAAAAGAATACGGGAACCAACACCGGTTACCGCATCCCGTGGCTTGACTGGGATATCGTCGATGGCGACTCCTGCACCATCCACTGCTATATGGCTGGAGGCGGCTGCTCACTACCAGGGACCGCGAAAGTCTTGATGCCCGTCGAAGGCTATGAAGGCGTCTTGCGTTTTATCTTTGACCTAGTCACCGATCGTGGCATTAACGCCTGCCCGCCGCTACTTTTGGGCGTTGGCATCGCTGGATCAGCAGAGGTCGCTTCTCGCTTAAGTAAGAAGGCACTTATGCGCCAAATCGGGACACATAACCCCAATCCACGCGGCGCCGAGTTTGAGCGCCTCATTGCCGAGGGCTTAAATGAACTCAATATCGGGCCGCAAGGCTTAACGGGGAAAGACTCTGTGATGGCCGTTCACGTTGAACACGCCGCGCGTCACCCCTCGTGCTTAGCCGTTGGCATTTCCACGGGTTGCTGGGCACACCGGCGTGCAACGATTCGATTTGCCTCTGACCTCACTTACGAAGTTCTCTCGCACAAAGGAGCGAACCTATGAGTATCAAGATTCTTAAAACACCGATTCAGGCCGAAGACCTCGAAGATATCCATATCGGTGACATCCTCTACTTAACAGGAACGCTTGTCACTTCGCGCGACTGCGTGCACACAAGGTTAGTAAAGCAAGGGCGGAAACTGCCTGTCGACTTAAAAGAAAAAGCGATTTTGCATGCCGGTCCCATTATGGTCGAAGACAAGAATTCAGCTTCAGGCTACAAAGTTGTCTCCATCGGGCCCACGACATCCATGCGTATGGAAAAGTTCGAATACGAATTTACGCGTGAAACGGGAGTGCGTCTTATTATTGGCAAGGGCGGCATGGGACCGAACACGGTTCGCGCTTGCTCGGAATTTAAGGCGCTTCACTGTGTGTTCCCAGGGGGCTGTGCGGTGGTTGCCGCAAGCTGCGTTGAAGAAGTTGAAGACGTTCAGTGGCATGATCTTGGGATGCCCGAAGCGATGTGGGTGATGCGTGTGAAAGAATTCGGCCCCCTAATCGTCTCAATTGATACGCACGGCGCTAATCTTTTTGAAAAGAACAAAGCGCTCTTTAACGAAAGAAAGAAACCCATCGTTGAACGTCTCATTCCTAAGATTGAGTACATCGACTAAAAAAGCCTCAAACGACAAAAGAGAATCCCTATGAGCCAATTTGAAATCACCGGCAGCGTCGATCCCCTTTTAAAAGTCACTCTCGAAAAAGGCGAAGTGCTTTACGCAGAAAACAATGCGATGGTGGCGATGGATAGCAGCATAACGCTCACCTCAAGCGCTTCGGGTGGTTTCTTTCGCTCATTGGGGCGTAAGTTTCTTAACGACGAAAACTTCTTTCAGCAAAAGTTTGAGGCAGATAACGCCGCAGGTTCCGTTCTTCTGGCACCGAACATCCCAGGAGATGTTCGGTTGCTTGAGGTTGGCCCTGCCCGCTACACACTTTCTGACGGCGCCTTCTTAGCGTGCACCAAAGACGTTGCCATTGAAACCAAGAGCCAAGGATTTGGGAAAGCGATTTTTGCGAAATCCGGGGGCTTTTTTGTGATGGAAGCTTCAGGAACCGGCACTTTGGCCGTTTCTGGCTTTGGTTCGATTCGCGAGTTGGAAGTCACGCCCGACAATCCCCTTATTGTCGATAACGGTCACGTTGTCGCGTGGGATGCAACGCTTGACTACAAATTAACGCTTAATACGGCACGTAAGGGCTTTTTTGGAAAGATTGTGGAAAGCACGCTTACAGGAGAGGGCATTGTCCTAACGTTTACTGGGAAAGGCAAAGTCCTTGTTTGCTCACGAAACCGTGGCGGATTCCTCAACTGGATTTTTGGCAATCTCCCGCAAAGCGACGCGAAAAATAACTAAGCCGCTCAAATGTAAAAAAGATTACTCGGCGTAGGCCCTACCTGTGGCCCAACTCGAGTTTTCCATGTGCGGACCCTTGACTTTGACCTCGCGCACATCACGAAATGTCGTTCCCATACGGGCGCCAACGGTAGTAAACGTTCTCACGCGATGCGGGTTCTCCTTGGGATAAATCCCAAAAATCATCTCGGAAGCGTCCGACAACTCCACAGGATTGCGGTTAATACGAATGGCTTTTTGATGCACTCCCGCAGGTTTAACGAGCAAGAGAGCACTCTTACGCCCAATGCCGTGCC
>CAVAQL010000131.1:0-3797 GCA_963590825.1 Bacteroides caccae
TTCAATTTCTTTACCCGAAACAACGATTTCGATTGGCTCGAACAAAGAGACGTTTTCACTGACTTTGTCAAAGGATAAATTGACCTCAAGCGCCGTTAGGAGCACGTCAAAGCTATTCGAATATGTGATGTGTAAGGCCATGGAAATGGGATGATCAAATTTGGTTTTTTCGCAAAAGATAAGTCAGTCTAACAGTTTTTTCTTTTGCTTCCACGGTTTAAATGGGTTCACAAGAAGAGGAGAGCCTTGCACTGAAAATAAAGAAGAAAATAGCTTACAGGCAAAAAAATCCCATCAGGTGACCTGATGGGAAAAAAGCGGTAATTGCCTTGTGTGTTAGCTTATGATTTACCGGAGGAAAAAAGCAGATTAACTAGCCTTCCAAGCGACGAAAACCAAGAAAACGCAGAGGAACGCAATAATCCCCAACGCCATGATGTCGAGAGTATTGTTAATTGGGAACATAGTTATCTCCTTACAGAAAACCAATTGGACAATCTCATCGTAAGGCCAAACAACTTTTTGCGAAATTGTGAATTTGCTCTAGTCAAAAAACGAGCTGTTAAAACTAACTAAGTAATTTATGCAATTCGAGGGAATTGACGAATGGGGCAAAGATAAATCCGAGGCCAATGGTTTAGACCTCGGATTTCAAATGGTGGAGATGAGGAGGATCGAACTCCTGACCTCTGCATTGCGAACGCAGCGCTCTCCCAGCTGAGCTACACCCCCAAAGCGATGGACTGATGCCTTTGCTTTAAGGATGCGTATTCTGCAGAAACTGTAAAAAAAATGCAAGGCAAAAGCTCCAAATTGCATGGGAGACCCTCGTATAATCCAAACCCTATGAGAAAAGGAAAAAAACCAGCAATCACAAGCGAATGGCGTGAAAATAAAATTGCACAGGAGAAAGCTCAGCGAGAAGCGAACCTTGTGGCTCGGCAGTTTGCCCGTGAAAAAGCCGTCACGACGGTCACGAAAGGGGCACGTTCGGCTGCCGGTTGCTTTCTAGCAATCGGAAGTTGCGTTCTTGCACTCTTTCTTGCTCTTTCGCTATTTACTTACTCCCCACTAGACCCTGGCTTTTCTGCCACAGGGGGTTCAACAGTTGAGAATCTTTGTGGAATAACAGGGGCTTGGATTGCCAATTTTCTTTATTGGCTTTTAGGGGGATCGGCCTGGTGGCTTGTTCTTGCATTCTTATCTTATTTTGTTTCGAGTGTCTTGGTCGCCTTGGAGCGTCGCGAACAAGGAAATTGGCTAAGAAAACTCGGATCTTTCGCTAGTTTTATCGTTTTGATGCTCTGTTCTGTGACGCTCGAAGCTCTGCAACTGAGCTATTTGGGTGGATCACTGCCGAGTGGCGCAGGTGGTATCTGCGGCCGAGAGCTCGCTACTCTTATTGTGCCGCTACTTGGCGTGTGGGGAACTACCCTTGTGTGCCTATTCCTGATAGCGGCAGCGGCAGGCGTCTTCTTTCATTTCTCTTGGGGATGCACGCTTGAGTGGGTAGGAGCTCTATGCGAGAAGGCTTTTTATTTTCTTTTCAAGCGTAACCATACAGCGAAAAACGAAGAAGTACCGAGCTCACCCTTGGTCAATGATTCGCAGGCAGATCCTTGGTTAACCCCCAAAGAAGAGCAATCAGCCTCTAATGTGGCAGAGCCTTCTGAGATTAAAGGATTGGCAGATCCACCAAGTTCCGTTGTGAAAAGAAAGCCATCGGGGCGCATTGCTCAGGGCGAACTTTTCCACGAAGGTGGACGTATTTTGCCGAGCTTTGATCTTTTGGAGTCGGCTCCCCTTGAGCGCAATGGCGTCAGTGAAGAAACCGTTGGCATTACGAGTCGCTTGATTGAAAGTAAGTTAAAGTCTTATCACATCGATGCGCATGTCGTTGGCGCTCAGATTGGTCCCGTGATTACGCAATATATGTTGGACCTTTCCGATGGCGTGAAAGGATCACAAGTCGAAAAGATTTGTAAGGATTTAACGCGCGCGCTTGCGGTTCACTCAATTCGCATTGTTTCCGCAGTTCCCGGCAAACCCTACATGGGCCTTGAGATTCCCAACAATCCCAAACAGCGTCTCTCGGTTTATTTAAGTGAGATTATCGGTAGTGCTGAATACGAAAACGCCAAATCGCTTCTAAGTCTTGCTCTCGGGCGCGATATCACCGGCAATCCCGTTGTCGTTGACCTCTCTCGCATGCCGCATCTGCTTGTCGGGGGCGCGACGGGATCTGGAAAATCGGTTGCCGTTAACACGATGATTCTTTCGCTTTTGTTTAAATGTGATCCTTCGCAGTTGCGACTTGTGTTAATTGATCCAAAGACCGTGGAGTTTTCCCTTTATGAAGGAATTCCTCATTTGCTCTGCCCAGTGGTTACCGATATGAATAAGGCGGCTAACGCTCTTTCTTGGCTTGTGCGGGAAATGGATCATCGTTATGAGTTAATGAGCAAACTTGGGGTTCGAAGCTTTGATGCGTATAACGAGAAAGTGAAAGCCGCCCAATTGGCGGGAACACCAATTATGGATCCCTTTGACGTGTCGCCAGAGAATCCTGAACCGTATAAGCCGCTTAAGCCGTTCCCGTACATCGTGTGCTTTATCGATGAGTTGGCTGACTTGATGCTAGTTAAGCGTAAAGAAGTCGAAATTCACATCATGCGTTTAGCGCAAAAGGCGCGGGCCGCCGGGATGCACGTTGTCGTTGCAACGCAACGCCCATCTGTGGACATTGTGACGCCGCTGATTAAAGCTAACATCGTGGCGAGAATCTGTTTTCAGGTTGCTAATCGCTTCGATAGTCAAACAGTTCTTGATACGGTAGGGGCCCAAGAACTCTTGGGACGTGGTGATATGTTGCTGCGTCTCCCGGGAAATTCACCGATGCGTGTTCAAGGCTGCATGGTTTCAGATAGAGAAGTCGAAGCTGTGGCCAATCAACTCAAAAGTATGGCAGCTCCCGAATACGTTGAGGACGTCACGGATAATGTTGACGCTAATGAGACGGGAGTCGCTGGCCCTGGGCATCACTCTTCAGGCGAAAGAGATCCCTTATACGATCAGGCTGTGCGGATGGTTCTTGAGGATAAACGCCCCACGACAAGTTATGTGCAGCGTCGCTTTAATATTGGCTATAACCGTGCGGCCAATTTACTTGAAGCCATGGAAGACGCTGGCATTATTAGTAAACCGAATCCTGCGGGTAAGCGTGAGATTCTTGTTCGCTCTGGAGAGCTTTTTCAATGAAAAAAGTTTTCCTTCTCGCAGTAGGTCTTTTGTGCATTGCTCCCCTGAGTTATGCAGCCGATGCGATTTCAATGCTTAAAAGCTTTTCACAAAAGGTTATAAGCGCAAGTGGTGACTTTACGCAGCAAGCGGCCGTGGCCTCTGAAACTTCAAAAGGGACTTTTGCCTTTTCTCGCCCAGGAAAGTTCCTTTGGGAAACGAAAACGCCTTTTCATCAGAAAATCCTTAGCGATGCGAAAACACTATGGATCTATGACGCCGATTTAAGTCAGGTCACGGTAAGACGTCTAAAAGGCTCAATCGATGCGGGGCCTGCATCGCTTTTATTTGGGGGCGTTAGCCCTGAGACACAATTTGATTTAGAGCTCATCAATGAAAGCGATGATCTCTCTTGGGTACGTGCCACGCCTAAAGCCAAAGAGGCAGCGGTCTCGCTCATTGATATTGGGTTTAATGCGGCAGGCGTGCCTGAGAAGATGCGACTTACGGACCGCTTCGGTGAGAAGACAACATATACGCTAGAAAATGTTCACATCCCT
>CAVAQL010000132.1:0-3780 GCA_963590825.1 Bacteroides caccae
TCCGCTGCTCTTGGCATGGCTGTTGCCTCACACCTTGCTGGGCACGATGAGCGCTGGCATATCGCTGTGATTGGAGACGGTGCCCTAACAGGCGGAATGGCAAGTGAGGCTCTCAACCATGCAGGCGACTACAAAGAAGGCATTCGATTGCTCATCATTTTGAACGATAACAATTGTTCAATCTCACCACCTGTGGGCGCCTTGTGCGGACACCTTGGAAAATTGGTGAGCACCAGTCACTTCTGGCGCATGAGAAAGTTCGGGAAAAATCTCCTAAAAAACACACCGACTTTGCATGAACTTGCCAAACGCATGGAAAAGCAGACCGTGAACTTTTTAAGTCCTCCGTCTTCGATTTTTTCCACATACGATTTAAATTACTTTGGACCAATCGACGGGCACGATTTACCAGGGCTTGTTCGCATGCTCACCAAGCTTCGTGCACTTGAAGGACCGATGGGGCCCATTGTGCTTCACGTCACGACCGTCAAGGGTAAGGGTTACGCACCTGCAGAAAATAATCCAACTATCTATCACGGGGTATCGGCCTTTGATCCCAAGGTTCTTATTACGCCCAAAGTTGACCCTGAGCATCCAACATACACAGAAATCTTTTCGAAGTGGATCTGCGATATTGCAGCAATTGACCCCAAGATTTATGCGATTACTCCTGCGATGCGTGAGGGCAGTGGCTTAGTCGAATTTGAAAAGCGTTTCCCCGAGCGCTACAGAGACGTTGCCATTTGTGAGCAGCACGCCGTGACCTTTGCCGCAGGTCTTGCCTGTGAAGGGATGCACCCAGTGGTTGCAATTTACTCAACGTTTGCGCAGCGTGCCTACGATCAAATTTTGCACGATGTCGCGCTACAGAATTTACCTGTCACATTCGCTATCGACCGCGCCGGTCTTGTTGGTGCCGATGGACCCACGCATCACGGTGTTTTTGATATTGCCTATCTGCGTAGCATGCCCAATATGACCATTATGACGCCAAGCGACGAAAGGGAAGCACGCATGATGCTTACGACAGCGGTTCGCTTGGGTACGCCTGCGGCGGTTCGGTACCCACGCGGCAAGGGTAGAGGAGTCGCAGCTGGCGAAGACTTTGAGACCATTCCCATCGGCAAATCCCGTACGTTACTCAAAACCAAAAAGAAGGCAGGCAAACGCGTTGCCATCTTGGCCTTTGGTTCGATGGTCAAGAATTTATTTGATGTCGCTCTTCATTTGGAGGCAACGCTTATCGATATGCGTTTTGCCAAGCCCTTAGATGAAGAAGCCATCGTCAATGCCGCGAAAACGCACGACTTGATTGTGACAGCCGAAGAGGGCGCTCTCGCAGGGGGCGCGGGATCAGCGGTTTTGGAAGTTTTATCGAAAAACAACCTTCTCATTCCGACACTTCAGATTGGTATTCCAGACCGCTTCATTATTCAAGGAAAAACACCAGAACTCTTTGTCGACGCCAAGATTGATAGCGAGACAGTAGAAAAAGAAATTATCGATCGTTTAGGGGAAATTTAGGGAGTAAGCCCATGACAACGATTCAAACGAATGTTGAATTAATAGAAATGAACACGATGCGCTTACCCGCGAAGGCGCATTACTACGCTGAGTTCAAAACGGCAGAGGATTTGCGTGAGATTTTTTCCGATTCCACGTATGCCGAAATGCCGCGTTTCGTATTGGGCGGCGGCTCAAATACAATTTTTACGCAAGATTTTGATGGGCTTATTTTGCATAGTGTGAATAAGTCATTGAACGTACTCGAGCAAGACGACGATACCGTTTTATTGCGCGTGGGTGCGGGTAAGTCATGGAATGATTTTGTGCGCCTCATGATTAAACACCACTGGTGTGGCCTAGAAAACCTCTCAGGGATTCCTGGAACCATTGGAGGCGCTGTTGTTGGGAATATTGGGGCTTACGGCGTCGAAGTGGGAGATCGCTTAATTTCTGTGAGCTGTTACGATCCCGACAATGACGCTGAAATTGAACTTTCCTGCAAAGACTGCGAATACGCCTACCGCACAAGTGTTTTTAAAACAGAAAAGGCCAAGAACTGGATTGTGCTTTCGGCAACGTTCCTCCTCTTTAAGAACTTTACTCCACGCTTAAATTACAAGGGCCTTGCAGATCGTATTAAGCCCTTTAGTCCCGTGGAGATTTGTCCCGAACTGATCGCGCACGAAGTCTTAGCTTTAAGGCGTGCGAAATTACCCGGTCTTCGTTGCTTAGGTAGTGTCGGCTCTTTCTTTAAAAACCCCATTCTTTCGAGAATGAGCGGAAAGCGGTTTTTAGCGCGTAACCCGGAGGCGTGTGCCCATCGGATGACTTCAGGACGCTTGAAAGTTTCTGCCGCTTGGTTAATTGATAGTTCTCGCTTAAAGAATAAATCCGTGGGAGATGCCTGCGTGTATCGGCGTCAACCGCTTGTTTTAGTCAATACGGGAAACGCCACTGGCAAAGACATTATGGAAGTTGCTCGTCTTGTTCAGTTAGGCGTAAAAAAGCGCTTTAATATTATTTTGGAGCCCGAGCCCGTTATTCTTTAGCATAAAAAGGCCTAAAGGCTTTACCTTTAGGCCAAGCGATGAGCTCGTTATGTTGGGCTTTATCCAAATCGGGAGCGCCCGTATAAGCCGTATTGACAGCGTAATTTAATTTGGCATATAAAGAGGGGACTTCGTGCTCGAGAACACCTTCGGCGTGCCGAGGGTCTTTTTCAAGTAAGTTAATCGCTTCAGATAAAGTCTCTTGTGCATCAAGTAGCGTATCTTTGAACCATTGAGCGTCGATTGTTTTGGTCATTGTGGCAAACCTAGTAGAGATTCAATACGCGTATTTTAAAATGATGTGAAAACCCAATTGGAGAAATCGATGTCATCTTCAAGTTTCGGTGAAGTTTTTGTGGTAACAAATTTCGGGGAAAGCCACGGACCTGCCATTGGCTGCGTTGTCGATGGCTGCCCGCCGGGAATGGAACTCACGGCTGATGACATTAACCGCGAGCTTGAACGTCGCCGACCAGGGACGAGTCGCTTTGTCACACAGCGTAAAGAGGCGGACACGGTTGAAATCCTCTCGGGAGTCTATGAAGGAAAAACAACGGGAACGCCAATTGCGCTTTTGATTCGCAATACCGACCACAAGAGTTCTGACTATAGCGAGATTGCTCACGTCTTTCGCCCTGCACACGCTGATTTCGGGTACTTTGCCAAATTCGGTATTCGTGACCCCCGTGGAGGAGGGAGAGCCTCTGCTCGCTTAACGGCGCCAACGGTTGCAGCGGGTGCCATTGCTAAGAAGTGGTTAAATAAAGAATTAGGTATCGAGATTCGCGCTTGCGTCAAGGAAATCGGAACACTCAAAATCCAATTTGAGGATTGGAAGTTCGTCAACGCCAATCCCTTTTTTATCCCAAACGACAAGCAAATTCCTGAAGTTGAAGCGTATCTCGATTCAGTAAGGAAATCCGAAGATAGTGTGGGAGGATTGTTGACCATTGAAGTGCTCGGGGCTCCCGCTGGTCTTGGTAACCCCGTTTATAACCGACTCGATGCGAAATTCGCCTATGCCTTAATGGGATTAAATGCCGTTAAGGGCGTCGAAATTGGTGATGGCTTTGGTGTGACACAAAAGAAAGGAAGTGAAAACGCCGATCAAATCGCGCCCGACGGGTTTCTTAGCAATCACGCAGGGGGCATTGTTGGAGGCATCTCCACGGGGCAGCCGATTACCCTAAACGTTGCCTTCAAACCTACACCCTCGATTCACCAA
>CAVAQL010000133.1:0-3719 GCA_963590825.1 Bacteroides caccae
GATGTGATTGAACCCGCACTCGCGCGTGGTGCTTGGGTTTTATCCGATCGTTTTACAGATGCAACATTTGCCTATCAGGTTGGGGCCAAAGGCGAGAGCGCCGCTGTTGTTGAAACGCTCGAGGCGATTGTGCAAAAAAAATTACAACCCGATTGCACAGTGCTTTTTGACATCGATCCCGTAACCGCTGCACAAAGAAGAGCCTCGGCGAGGGCCGCTGATCGCTTTGAAATTGAAGACGTTCATTTCTTTACCTCGGTTCGTAAAGCGTATCTAAAGCGTGCGAAGAAATTCCCGAATCGCTTTTTTATTCTCGATGCCACGGATAAACCTGCAGCGATTACCGAGAAACTCCTGACAAAGGCTCAGACATGGCTTTAGCACAATACCCTTGGCAAGAAAGTCTTGCTAAAGAACTCGTCTCCCTAAAGAAAGCACTTCCCAATGCCATTCTCCTTTATGGCCCTCGAGGAATCGGCACCTTTGAATTAGCGCATGCCTTTAGCAAGTCTCTTTTGTGTGAATCGCCCCAATCTGACGGCGAGGCCTGCGGTGCGTGCCACGCTTGTAAGCTTTTGGAAAGTTTCTCGCACCCCGATATCCGCTATTTAGTAAGCGAAGCAGAAGCCCTGCCGCGCGAGATCCCTTTTACGCCGCCAGAAAATGCAACAAGCGCCCGTAAGACGCAATATCGCGAAATCCTCATCCATCAGACACGAGCCTTAGCCGAATTCTTGACTCTGACAAGTCATGAGGGGGGCAAACGCGTTGTTCTCGTTTATCCAGCAGATAAGATTCGCGCTGAAGCCGCCGCTAGCTTACTTAAAAGCATTGAGGAACCACCTCATAATCTCATCTTTATTCTTGTTGCCGACGAAATCGACCGCGTCTTACCAACAATTCGCTCGCGTTGTCGCCTCATTCGAGCAACCCCTCCGACAAGAGATCTCGCGCTATCTTGGTTAAAAGGCGAGCGTGTTAAAGATCCTGAACGAACACTAGAAGCCTCTGGCGGCATGCCACTTAATGCGTTCGAAGTTGACGAGCGTTTAATACTGAGCGAAGAAGAGGAAGAAAAGTTAATTGCTCTTCTGTTAAAGGGACCGAAGGCATCGACTAACGAGGTGCTTACGGCTTTGTCTCGAGATGTGACGCTACCGTCGGTTGCTCGCTTTCTCTCGCGTTGGGCTTGGGATTTAGCTTGCTTGCGAGAAGGCGGGAGCGCTCGTTATTTTTCACACTATAGCGAGGCGATGCGTTCTCTAGTATCAAACACGAACCCAGCGAAACTTTACGCATGGATCAATTCCGTGCGTGATATCTCGCGCGTGAGTTCCCACCCCCTAAATGCGCGTATGGTTTTAGAAGCTTTGCTTTTAGCCTATGTTCGCGCCATGGGTTAAAAAGATTTCTTTTTTGGAGCGCTTTTATGTTGATTGCTTCAACAATTGAGGATGTACGTTTACATACGAAAGCCTGGCACAAAGCGGGCAAAACCATTGGCCTCGTTCCCACGATGGGATACCTTCACGAGGGACACGCTAGCCTGGTGAAAGAGGCGAAAAAGCACTGTGACAAGGTGGTGGTTTCTGTCTTTGTCAATCCCACACAGTTCGGTCCAAATGAAGATTTAGAGAGCTATCCGCGCGACTTTGAACACGACTGCAAATTATTGGAATCCTTGGGTGTTGACCTTGTTTTTCACCCAGCACCTGAAACGCTTTATGCGCCTGACTTTGGGACGTGGACGGAGGTTCCGAATCTTGCGAAAAACCTTTGCGGGAAAACGCGACCGATTCACTTTCGTGGCGTTTGCACCGTTGTCAGTAAACTCTTTCACATCGTTGCACCCGACAAAGCCTTTTTCGGTCAGAAAGATGCGCAGCAACTTGCCGTCATTCGCCGTATGGTGCGCGATTTAAATTTTGATTTAGAGGTGATTGGATGCCCGATTGTTCGCGAGGCAGATGGCCTAGCCAAATCAAGCCGTAACACATATCTAAACACGGAGGAAAGAAAAGCCGCTCTCGTTTTAAGCCGCTCCTTAAAGAAGGCTCATGACTTATGCAAAGCAGGGGAAAGGTCAACGGCGAAAGTTCTCGAGACTATCCGTAACGAGATTGCCAATGAACCGTTAGCTCGCCTAGATTACGCAGAAGCTGTGGATTGTGAGTCGATGGCACCTGTTGAGAACGTCGATGAAAAGACGCTTTTTGCAATTGCTGTTTACATCGGCAAAACGCGCTTAATTGATAACTTGATCGTTTCTCGGTAAAGTTACGCCCTTATTCAGGCAATCAACCCAATTCGGAAGTGTGGCAGAGTGGTTGAATGCACCAGTCTTGAAAACTGGCAACGGTTTTCGCCGTTCGTGGGTTCGAATCCCACCGCTTCCGCCAAAATTCTCGACGCTTTGCTCTAATGGGCAAGGCGTTTTTCTTGCACGATTTCTCTTATAAATGAAATTATTTCCCTCCTTTTTCTAAATTTAATTCGATTTTCGTGCAAATTCTGACTAAGTGAAATCTCAGTTTCGTTCAAAATTTGACTTTCTAAAACTTTAGTTTCGTGTTAAATTGATGATAGTGAAGCTCGTTTTTCGTGCGGAGAAAAGCAAATGGAATTGAAAAGAAAGGCTCTTATTAAACTTGAGGAATGGAAAAAATCCTCAAATGGAAAAACTGCCCTTCTCATCAAGGGTGCACGCCGTACGGGAAAAACATGGCTCGCGCGTAAGTTTGGTGAAACCTGTTACGAGTCCTATCTTTATGTTGATTTTGCCAACATGGATAAAGACCTCGTTGAGATTTTCGAGGATGCCTCGCACCTTGACTTTTTCTTTATCCGACTTCAGGCCTACTATGGTGTTGAACTCATTCGTAGGAAGTCGCTTGTCATTTTCGATGAAGTGCAGCTTTTTCCAAAAGCTCGGCATCTTATCAAGTATCTTGTCGCTGATGGTCGCTTCGATTACATCGAAACAGGATCTCTCATTGGATTGCGTCAAAACGTCAAAAATATTGTCATCCCATCAGAAGAAGAAACCCTGGAACTTAATCCTTTGGATTTTGAAGAATTTCTCTGGGCCAATAACGAAAAGGCTCTCGCAGATTTAATTCGTGACTCTTTTGAAAATAAGAGAGCTCTCGGGCAAGCCCTTCATCGCAAAGCGCTCAATCTATTTCGCCTGTATCTCATGATTGGTGGAATGCCACAATCGGTTACGGCTTTCCTCAAAGCCGGAGAACTTGAGGCCTCCGAGAGTGTCAAACGTAATATCCTCACACTCTACCGGAACGACGTCACAAAGTTTGCAAAAGGCCATGAGTACAAGGTTATGGCAATTTTTGAAGATATTCCTTCGCAACTATCAAGGCACGAGAAGCGTTTCAAACTCAGTTGCTTGGATAAGAAAGCTCGACTGCGTAGCTATGAAGAATCCTTTGTTTGGCTATCGGAAGCAAATATCGTCAACCTATGTTTTAACGCGACAGATCCCACGGTCGGGCTTAGCCTGAACGTAGACCGTATGACGTTAAAGTGCTACTTTGCTGACACAGGCCTATTGTTGACTCAAGCGATCAGTTCGGGCCAATTTCTTAAAGAAGATGTTCTTAAGGCATTGATCTATGGGAAGCTTGAAATCAATGAAGGAATGATTCTTGAAAATGCTGTGGCACAGATGCTTCTTACCTCAGGGCATAAACTTTATTTTTATT
>CAVAQL010000134.1:0-3667 GCA_963590825.1 Bacteroides caccae
AAGAAGTCAATCGCGAGCTAGAAGACCCCCACCTTTGGGACAATCCCGAGCACGCTCAAGAAGTTAGCAAGGAAAAGAAAACACTCGATACGCTTGTGGGCGACTTCGAGCGCTTAACGCACGGCATCAAAGATGCGCAAGAACTCTTTTCTATGGCGCTCGAAGAAGGCGATGAAAAAGGCGCCGAGTCAATTGCTCAAGAGGTTGAAAGCGACAAAAAAGAAGTCGAACGGCTCGAGTTTAAGCGCATGTTCAATCAGCCGATGGACGCCGCCAATTGCTACCTAGAAATTCAAGCTGGTGCCGGCGGCACCGAAGCGCAAGATTGGGCGAGCATGTTAGAACGCATGTATTTGCGCTTTGCCGAGCGCTCTGGGTTTACTGCGAAACTTACTGAAGAAACCCCAGGAGACGTCGCTGGTATCAAGGGATGCACGATTTACATCACGGGCCCTTACGCCTACGGAACGCTACGGACTGAAACAGGCATTCACCGCCTTGTTCGTAAGAGTCCCTTTGATGCAAACGCACGACGCCATACCTCGTTTGCAAGTGCCTACGTCTACCCTGAAATCGATGATTCCATCGAAATTACGATTAATCCTGCTGACTTACGCGTTGACGTTTTCCGCGCCTCGGGTGCTGGTGGCCAGCACGTACAAAAAACCGAATCCGCGGTCCGCATCACACATATCCCAACAGGAATTGTGACAGTCTGCCAAGACGATCGAAGTCAACACAACAATCGCGAGCAGGCACTGCGGCAATTAAAAGCCAAGCTTTATGAAGCAGAAATGCGTAAACGCATGGCTGAGCAAGAAAAACTCGAAGAAGCCAAAAGCGACATCGGTTGGGGCCATCAGATTCGAAGCTACGTATTAGATCAAAGCCGCGTCAAAGACCTCAGAACCAATGTCGAAACAGGAAACACCGGAGCCGTTTTAGACGGAGACTTAGACTTATTTATTCAAGCAAGTCTTAAGCAAGGCGTCTAGACTATGAAGTTATTCTTTTAAAAACACATCGGAAAGTTTTGTGAAATGAGTGAAGAAAATAAGAGCACAGAAAATAGTGCGTCATTGCAACAAGAAGATATCAATCACATCATTGCCGAGCGTCGTGCAAAGCTTGAAGCCTTGCGCGCCAAAGGCGTTGCTTATCCCAATGACTTTAAACGCAAAGATCTCTTTGGGGATTTACGCGAAACCTACGGAAGCAAAACCAAAGAAGAATTAGAAGCGCTTGCTCCCGAAGTTGCAGTCTCAGGGCGCATGATGCTCAAACGCATCATGGGTAAAGCAAGTTTTGCTACCGTCACTGACTTCACTGGCAAGATGCAGTACTTTTTAAGCGCTTCTGAAATAGGCGACGAAGCCTATGCCGCTTTTAAGACCTACGATATCGGTGACATTGTGGCCGCACGTGGCACGCTTTTCTTAACCAATCGTGGAGAACTTTCTGTTCGCGTCAAAGAACTGCGCCTTCTCACAAAGAGCTTATTGCCGCTACCTGATAAACATAAGGGATTGACAGACCCCGAGCAGTGCTGCCGTATGCGCTATGTGGATTTGATTATCAACGAAGAAAGTCGCGCACGTTTTGCCACGCGCTTTAAAGCGGTTTCTGCAGTGCGTCACTTTATGGAAGCGCATCGCTTCGTTGAAGTCGAAACGCCGATGCTCAACACGATTCCTGGGGGCGCTAACGCCAAACCCTTTGTCACGCATCACAATGCGCTTGATATCGACCAGTATTTGCGCATTGCCCCAGAACTCTTTTTAAAGCGCCTCGTTGTTGGTGGCTTTGAGCGCGTCTATGAATTAAATCGTTGCTTTAGAAACGAAGGCATCGATACGCGTCACAATCCCGAATTCACAACGATTGAGTTTTATGCGACCTATTGGACCTACGAAGACCAGATGCAGTACACGGAGAGTCTGCTTCGTTATGTCGCGAAAGAAGCAACGGGCTCTGAAAAAATCACCTATCAGGGTACAGAAATTGATCTCTCAAAGCCCTTTGCTCGTTTAACACCTGAAGAAGCCATTCTTAAGTACGCGCCGCAATACAAACCTGAGCAATTAAAGGACGAGGCTTTCTTGCGCGCAGAGCTTGCAAAACTCGGGGCCAAACAACCTGACTGGGTTGGTCTTGGCGCGCTTGTGATGGCTTTATTTGAAGAGGTTGCTGAATCCAAATTAATTGAGCCGACATTTATTGTCGACTACCCCGTGGAAATCAGTCCCTTAGCACGCGAATCCGATACGAAAAAAGGACTGACCGAGCGTTTTGAACTCTTTATCTATGGACGCGAAACCGCAAACGGCTTTTCTGAGTTAAACGATCCCGACGACCAGGCCGCTCGCTTTAAGGCGCAGGCAGATGCAAAGAGTAAGGGCGACGATGAAGCGATGTATTACGACGCTGACTACATTCGTGCGTTGCAATATGGTCTTCCTCCCACAGGCGGTTGCGGTATCGGCATTGATCGCTTCGTGATGCTCTTAACGGACGCGAGCTCAATTCGTGAAGTGTTGCTCTTCCCGACGCTTCGCCCTGAAAAGGAATAAGCCGTGACCTCGACCGAAGAACTCTTAAAGAATTTAACTGCGAGAGCAAGCGAGAACCCGCCCTTAGGCGCTCGCACACTTTCAATCTGTGGCGTAAGGTGCGGGACGCTCGTACCGCGCTCGTACGACATTCTTCGGTCGCCTGCCTTTTACAACCTTTTTGAAGAAACCCCCGATGGCCTCGAAATCCCCTACTCGGGAGAAACCGCTTCTCGAGAGCTCGCGAGCCTTGCCAAAGAACTGCACGACGCAAACGCTTTCTTTCAATGGCGCAATGAGCTTCTTGATATTGTGAGTTACGACACAGGAAGGCAGTTAGCAAAGGCCGAGCGCGGCATCTTTCGCTTTCTTGGGATGACGACGACGTGCGTTCACGCTGTGGCCTGTGACGAAAATGGGCGCTTTTGGATTGGTCTTCGTAGCCACACAAAGCAAATCGACCCCGACCTGTGGGATACGATTTCTGGGGGCTTATCTTCTGCAGGGGAAACGCCTCTTGAAACGCTCGCTCGAGAAACAGTAGAAGAAGCGGGTATTACTCCGGACAATTACACCGTGGGTGACCCTGTTGAATTTCTTGTCACGCGTCCCGTGAAAGAAGGCTGGATGCGCGAGAAAAACTATATCTACCCCATTACCCTGAAAAAGGGAGCAACGCCCAAAAATCAGGATGGAGAAGTCGCTCGCTTTGAAGCCATCGACCGCGATGAGCTTTTATGTCGCATCTCAAAAGATCAACTGACACTTGATGCGGCTCTTGCCTTTTTAAAAACCTTCTTTTAAAGCGAGGTGGACGCACGATGAAACTTGCCACCTTTAATGTCAATGGCATTAATGCAAGGCTCGAGATTCTTTCTGAGTGGCTAAAAAAAGAAGCGCCCGATGCCCTTGCCCTTCAAGAAACAAAAACAATTGACGAAGGTTTCCCAAAAGAAGTTTTTGCGCCCTTGGGTTATGAAGCCTTTTACTTTGGGCAAAAAAGCTATAACGGCGTCGCCATTCTCGTAAAAAAAGAGGCTTTTCTTTCGAGAAAACTCATCGCAAAAAACATCCCTAATTACCCAGATACTGCAGCTCGATTGATAGCAGTTGAGCTC
>CAVAQL010000135.1:0-3541 GCA_963590825.1 Bacteroides caccae
CCATAATACGGCATCAGGTCCAGGCGAATAAAGCCAAACGTTGTGATGCTTAGCAAATGAATCTAAATCTTTTTCAACTAACATGTTCCCCCCAATTTTTGATTATTTGTCAATTAAACATTCGTAGTACAAACCACAGTCGGTTTCATCAAGTTTCAGTATTCTTTCAAGCCTTGAGGCAAACAAACGAGCAAGGCATGAGAAAACAATAATTTGGAAACTCTTCTGAGACTCAGGTTCCTCGGCTCAACAACCTAACATTACACTCCTATTCAGGTGAGGTCATGGTTTTTTTCGACTTAACCTGATTAAGACAGTAATACTTAAAAATCGCAGCGTCTTCACTCCATTTCCCCCTTTAGCTTATGGTAGGTAGCTCTCCGTAATTAGCAACTACGCCAGTCCCAGACGGAGGAAGCTTTCAAAAAAATTGAAGCTTGGTAAAACATCGCTCACCAAGCTTCTTTAGGCTACAACTCAGAAGTGCTCAAAATTAGATGAGCATCAACGAGCGCAAATACGTGACGACAATCGCAATCACCATCACAGGAATTGTGCGACGCACGAGTTGGAAGGGATCCAAACCCGTGACACCCGCAATAGCGATAGCAACTCCTGCAACAGGACTCGAAGAACGTGCCATACCCGTTGCTAACTGCAAGGGCGACATCATGAATGCGGCATTCGCGCCCACTGTTTCAGCCACTCCTGGAATCATCGGCGCAAAGCTAAAGAATGCTGCGTTACCAGACCCCGTGACAAACGCTGATCCTACGCAAATTAGGAACATCACGGTAAAGACCGCAACGGCGCCTGCATCCATTCCAGAAACGGAGTGAATAAGCGTCATGATGCCACCTGACTTCATTAATCCTGCGGCAAAGACTTCAGCCGAGACGATAAGAAATACTGTTGACGTAAAGACCTTTCCCATGCCTTGCGCATAAGTCTTCAAACCCGCAATGGATTCCTTGAGATTGCGACGGCGCACGCCATCGACAACGAATGCTAAGAAGGCAGAGGTCAATAGCGCCGTCACGACTTCCATGCGAATGCCTTTGTACATCAGAGGCGAAAAAACGAAAAGTAAAATCACAGGAATGAGCGGGAACAAAGCGTAGAACCACGGTGCATCTGGTTGCGTATCTTTGGCATCTGTCGCGGCACTTTGCAAAGCTTCAGTTCCGAAGTCCGCCTTTGTAATGCGACCCGAAGCTAGATCTTTTGTGTCGAAGTGCTTTTGCACGAAGTAATTGACAACAAGCATCACAGGAACGGCGAGCCAACCCACAATCCATTGGACGTTCAAAAAGAAGTCCATCACGTGCATGTGTAAGAGTTCAGAGGCCAAAAGGTTATTTCCGCCCGATGGTCCAAAGCAGCAGCAACCGCCAATCAAAATCGTGGCCGCTGCTGACTGACGAGAAACACCTGCCGCGAGCATCACAGGATATAAGCTCACCAATAGAAGCAATCCGAGCCCTGCTGCCGAGGGAATAAAGACGTTCAAAATAAGACTTAGCACCAAGCCAAGAGACATCACGATGTAAGGTGAATGAATGAGCTGCAATGGCTTCACAGAAAGACGTACGAGGGTTTTCGAGGCGCCCAAAAAACTCATGTACGCTGAGAACCCGGCGATGGCCATGATGTTCATACCAAGGCCAGCGGTACGCGTTTGCAATAGATTCGTAAAGGTCTGAATAACGTCAAGACCCGCTAAGTGCGTTGCTTTCTTGCCCGTAATGATGGGATCAGGCGAAATGCACACGACAACGGCTAGCGTAATTAAGCCAACGAAAAGCAAAGCCCCTGGTGCGTAGTACTTTTTAAAGATCAGATACGCCGCAGCCGCAATCGATAGGACAACGATAACAATGCCTGTCATTTATGTCTCCTTATGGTTTAGTGAGAGCGCTTTGTCAGTAGCGGCTCAGTAATTCCTGAGACGCCGACCAATGCAAGCGTTGTTAGTAAAACAAGTTGTGGCCCCAAGTGGGCATCTTTGGCATCCCAAACTTCTTTTAAGCTGTGGTTATTTTCTTCTGTGCCGCCACCGCCTAAGGTCGTAGCGGGAACCCCTAAAGAAAGCGGAACGTTCTGGTCAGTGGCGGCAAGAGAAAACTTATCCAGCGTAATACCAAGACTACGCATCGCCTCGTAAGCGGCGCACACCACGGGGCTATCGGGTTTATTCATCCCGGCGGGGCGATCACCAATTTGATCGACCTTCACAGTCACAGCCGCCTCACCCGTAACGGCCCAATGCGCATTTTCGGCATCGGCTGCCTTCTGGAAAATCGGCAAGATTTCTTTGGCGAATGCCTCAAGTGTCGGTTGCTCGTAACTACGTACATCAAGTTCCATTGAAGCCTCTGCCGCAATGGCGTTGACACTTGTGCCGCCCTTGACGATACCGATTGTGTAGGTGCACTTGGGTTCTGTGGGGGCTTTTAAGTCGGCAATCATGGCGCCAGCTCGGCACAAGGCGTGAGTTGCGGATGCAACGATGCCAAACTTATGGAGACTATGGCCGCCTGGCCCCGAGTACGTGATGCGATATCTCTTACAACCAACGCTCCCTTTAAGGATTCTGTGGCACGAAGCGGAATCCACCGCGATAAAGCCATCGTAGTCGTTGGGCGTGTACCAAAGGTTTTTGCTACCGCGAAGGTCGCCATTTCCTTCTTCACCGACGGTTCCAACAACGACAATGTCGCCAACGGTCTTAATGTTGTTACTCTTAATCGAGCGCACAACTTGAAGTAGGTTGGCTAAACCACAGGCATCATCAGAAATGCCAGGCGCAAAGTATTTTGTTCCTTCTTGACGCACTTGAATCGGAGTGCCTTCAGGAAAGACGGTATCCAAGTGGGCGGCGATGACTAAAACGGGACCGTGACCTACGCCTTTGATGCGACTTATAACATTACCAACAGAGTCAATCGCAATCTCCTGAAGACCGGCTTTTTTCAAAAGAGCGCTGAAAACTTTCGCCCGTTCTCCTTCTTTAAATGAAGGAGACGGCGTTTCTGTTAACTCAATCTGCTCTTTGATGCGAAGATTGGCTTCTTTTACCGCTTGGGCCAGTGCCGCCTCAACCTGAGGCGACTCGCGCAGTGCCTTTGTGGCCGCCTCAAAAGACGGAATACTCATGGGTAGATCATTGGGCATTAGAACCTCCTTTTTACGCTGTCTTTGCCGCAACGTTTCGTGCTTACCGCAGCACAAAATCTATAAATTATTCTTCTTTTCTTATAAACATATAAGAAATTCTATATAGAAAAAATTCTACATACCGAATGAATTCTTTTCAAGCTGTTTGTTGCAAGCGCCTTGTCTCCAAAAGAAAATTATGAAGTTTTCTTTAATTTCAGAAGGTTTTTTGTTTAACTGTACTTTTATCAGAGAGAAATCGAGCGTATAAACTTTTATATACTCGAGAAGGGAAAGGTCTCAAAATTTTTTAGCGCGGTTTCATTTGGAGCCTTAACTTCCCCTAACAGTTAGACTCAAGTTCCTGCCCTTGGCAGATCTAGCT
>CAVAQL010000136.1:0-3505 GCA_963590825.1 Bacteroides caccae
CTTTTTACCGGCGAGATTTCTTCGATTTTTTGGATGCCCCCATTTTTTTGAAGACGATGGGTAAATCGAGTTCTTTAGCGACTTTGTTGGCTTTTGCGACAGAGAGTTCTGTTGACACAAAGTCTGGGGTGTGAATCAAATTGAATACTTTTTCGGTTTCAGGGTCCATATCCGGATCGACGCGATTGGAATACACGAGTTGGAGGTTTCCTTGATCGAAAGGAGAAAGACCACGCATCACGTGAACAGCAATGCCCACTGCCGAGTCTCTGGCAACAGAATAGACATCGTGAAACGGGCTGACGTCGAGTTCAAGATATTCCTTTAACGTTTCGACTAATCGAGAGAAGTCCTCATCGGATAGCTGTTTGACCCACGACATAATCGATGTTGTGCAGGTTGGTAGTAGTTGATCGAGCAATCCCATCAGGCTTTGAGCCTTTTTATCCGACTTAAAGCTTCTTGTCGCAGCCTCCTCTGGGTGCTTTTTGCCATCTTCCTCGACTTCTTTTGCTAGCGCAAGTGCCTTTTCCATCAGTTCGTGCTCGAAATCGTTTCGGACGTGAAGAGCCATCGTAAGCAAATCAGCCGAGCGTGTTAGGGATGTGGAAAGCGCTTCGCGCGAGCTGTCCCAATCCTTTTCAAGATAGATATAAAGTGCTTCGTATAACGTGCGAGCTCTATGGTTCTCGTAGGTAAGATAACCTTCGCTATCGACAAGAAAGGTCATCGTTTTTTTGGCGTCTTTCACAGGGGGTTCTCCTTTTGGGGTTCACAAAAAAGGTGGGCATTTCTTTTACGCGCACGATAGCGAAGCTTTATGGCTTTGGCTAGTCGACGGCGCGTTTTTCACGCAAAAAAAGGAGAAGAGAAAATTTTTCGTTTCAATTTTCGTAGCGCCTTTTTGGTTTGATTGGCTACAATAGCGCACCTTTTTTCGTTGAAAGGACCATTTCGGGCCTATAGCTCAGTTGGTTAGAGCAGGGGACTCATAATCCCTGGGTCGCTGGTTCGAGTCCAGCTGGGCCTACCACGAGACACGATTTGCGCATGCAAGAAAAAACCACACAACCTGTCACGAGCTTTGAAGCGTTTCATTTCGATGCGCGCATTAGCAAAGCCATTAAAGAACTTGGATACGTCACACCAACACCGATTCAAGTCAAAGCCATTCCCCCCGTTTTAGACGGGCGTGACGTGATGGGAGCTGCGCAAACGGGTACGGGAAAAACCGCAGGCTACGGGCTTCCTGCTATCGAGCGGATTTTGGGTAAAGCTAACACCTCTGTTTCTCCGGCGCGTCACCCTGTGCGTATTCTTGTTTTAACACCGACGCGTGAATTAGCCGATCAAGTTAACGAAAATTTAAAAGCCTACGCAAGCCTTACGCCGCTACGGGTTGGCGTTGTTTTCGGCGGCGTCGATATTAAGCCGCAACAAGCAGAGCTTTTGCGTGGCGTAGAAATCCTTACCGCAACCCCAGGTCGCTTACTCGATCACGTCGAAGGGCGAACGGTTAATCTTTCGCAAGTTGAGATTGTGATTCTCGATGAAGCAGACAGAATGCTCGATATGGGTTTCTTGCCCGACATCTCTCGCATTTTGAAGTTGCTCCCAGCTAAGCGGCAGAGCTTGATGTTTTCTGCGACGTTTTCACCAGAAATTAAAAAGCTCGCGAAATGTTTTTTGGTCAATCCCGTTTATGTGGAAGTCGCACGCCAAAATTCCGTGGCAACAACGGTTGAACAAATTTTGCTTTGCGTCAAAGAAACGGCAAAGACGGATGTCTTAGTGGATTTGTTGCGTCACGGTTATGAGGACAAAGTTCCTCCTGAATCCGTTTTGGTTTTTGTCAATTCCAAGTTGGTTTGCAGACGGCTGACACGTAAATTAGAGCGTTTCGGATTTGCCGCGGAGGCCATTCACGGCGATAAGACGCAAGAAGATCGCATGATTTCTTTGGAGCGCTTTAAAGACGGTCGCTGCAAGGTTCTTGTGGCTACCGACGTTGCTGCACGCGGCTTAGATATTTCGCAACTGCCGTGTGTGATTAATTACGACGTTCCTTTTGTCGCTGAAGACTACGTGCATCGCATTGGAAGAACAGGGCGAGCCGGAGCAAAGGGCCTAGCGTTAATGCTAGCGAGCAAAGAGGAGATGCGTAACGTTCAAGCCATCGAGAAGCTGACAAAACAAAAGTTTTCTCCCGTCAACTTTGAAGCGCCTGAGCGTCCGAAGTGGCGCGAAAACCGTGCGCCAAGACGTTTTCGAGACGACGACCATGAAGGCCGAGAACTCCCGACGGTCGCTCCCCTTCCGAAGGCCTCTTACGACCCAATCTTTGATGCGCCCTACGAGCCAAAAGAAAATAAGACTTTTGAAGAAAAGCGTGAGGAGTTTGTGAGTCCTCGCACAAAGAAAAAAGCGCCCAAAGTTTCTGCTCTTTTGGGTGGCTTTAAGTCGTAGGCGAATCTCTCTTAGCGTTTCAAAAAAAATCCTAAGTAAAGAAAACCCCGAAATCTTAACTAGACTTCGGGGCTCGCTATTTTAGTATTCAAGAAGAATTACTTCTTCGCAGCCTTCTTAGCAGCAGCTTTCTTCGCTGGGGCCTTCTTAGCGGCGGCTTTCTTTGCCGGTGCCTTCTTGGCTGGGGCTTTCTTCGCTACGGCCTTCTTGGCGGCTGCTTTCTTAGCAACAGGTTTCTTCGCGGGAGCGGCTTTCTCAGCCGGTTTCTCTGCGGGTTTCACGGCCGCAACGGCCGGTGTCTCAGGAGCATTCGTCATTACTGTTTCCTTTGGTTGTGTAGCAACGGCTACGTTGGTTTGACGAGAAACTAAGTCCAAGATTTCCGACAGTAGCGAAGTGGAAGCTTCGTACATTTCCTTGGCCACAGGCTCGCTGATGCGTCGCGCGTCAGAGGTTAATTCGGTATGAAAAGCTACGGCAGCCTTAAACAGTCTGTCGCTTGCTTCCTTGATGCGTAACTCATCCGTCTTTTTCGTGATGGGCATGTGTTGTCTCCGAGGAGAAAATCTGACAGTCGCAAGATTAACACCTCTCAAAAAAAATAGGAAATAAATTTAAAAGAAATCTGCGACTTTCTTGCACTGTCACATGCGGTGTTCTTGTCAAAATTTTTCATAAGCTCTTGCGCATGGTTTTTCCAAATGCGCTTTACCAAAGTTACTGAGAAGCGTTCGTTCTTCCTTTTTGGATTTTGGTGTGTTTGAAGTTTGAGACGATGCTGACGGCAAACGACGCACGTGAATTTTTTGCTAAACTGCGGCCCGCTCGCGACGACAAATGCCGTTTTTTCTTGGAAGGGTGGCAGAGAGGTCGAATGCGCCGGACTCGAAATCCGGTATACGGTTATACCGTATCGTGGGTTCGAATCCCACCCCTTCCGCCAAGTAAGTTCCCTTTTTATGAAGCGCTTAAATTAAAGCGCCCGATATTTTTAGGACTTAGGTGTTTTTTCTTGTCGCTCGGTTTAAGCGGTCCCTAA
>CAVAQL010000137.1:0-3409 GCA_963590825.1 Bacteroides caccae
CCACTACGTATATGAAAGCAATAGGCGCTCTTAAATTCAGAATTCGGAACAAAAAGCTCATCAAAAAGAGCCTCCCGATTCCCATGCGGATAGATTTTGAGGCCAATTTCGGTTAACGAAAATATCTCGGCATCGGTGTAATAAAGCTCTTGCTTATGTAAAAAGTCAATCGCCTGCGTAGGCAAATCGGTTTGCGCTGCAAGCTCCAAGCGTTGCGTTTTTTCATCCAAAAGAAACACAGCTGATGCATAGGCGCCCGTGTAGTGAATCAACCGCAATGTGAAACTGTCGCAAATTTCCCCAACACTTTGCGTGCGCGAGAGGGAAGATGTGATCTCATAGAGTTGCGCAAGGTTTCTGTTGCGTTCTTCGACAGCTGCCGTTTTTTCTTGGGTGATTGTCTCTAAGCCGTGCACAAGGCTTTGTAGACGCGCGGCCATTCGGTTAAAGCCCTCGGAGATTTTCTCAAACTCAGCGCTCCCATGTAAATCCATACGTGTTGAAAGATTGCCTCGCGTAATGTTTTCAATCGTATCGGCAACAATATCAATCGGACGAATCACCCACTTAAATAAGAAATACAAAATGACAAAAAAGCCAAAGATACACAAGATTACAAGAACAACCTGCACCGTGTGCACCACTGTGGCGTAGACATTGCGATCTTTCTGCAGTAGATACTCAAGGCTACGCAAATCGGGCATTAATCCTTCGATTGTTGGCACATTAATTGGCGTAGATAGCGCTCGTGCGTCCGTAAGCATCTTACTTAAAACCGTATGCCACTGTAGACGTATATTTCTCTCGTATTCGAGTGCCTGCTCTTTGCTTGGGCTATTGGATGCCTCAATTAAGACACGAAGATTGCGAATCGAAGCGCCCACTGAATCGGTAAGCTCTTTGAATTCGACACGGGTGAAGCGATCATCGGTCATGATGTTCGCTTTATAAATGTCCGAACGAATCGACGAGACCAAAGAAAGCGAGACGTAGTAGTCGCCGATGCGTTTATTTAAAACAAAGGTGTAGCTAATCGAAACCGTTAAAAGGGCAATCCAAAATAAGAAAAGCGTCGCTAGTCTCCAGGGCAACCTGTAAGACTGAGATTTGGCACTTTCAAAAAAAAGGCCGTTAATCTGTTGCGTCTTTTCTTTCATCGCTCTTCGTCACACTTTCCCTTTAGATGAGCATAGGCTCTGGCTTCTCTTCGGAATCCCCTGTTTTGGCTTCGCCCTTTTCGTCGATGGTAACCGCCCTCAAGCTTGTGGCTTTAAAGCGAATATCAAGCGCTTTGCCTTTTCTTGCGCGTTGCCCACAATGACGCTCCCAATCTGCGTGCGTTAGTGTCTTTTCGCGTAACGTGGTGCGTCCCTGTCCCTCGATAACGCATCCAAGTTTTGAGCACGGCAAGGTATCAAGGAGTTTCTCACCTGGATTTAATTGCATGAGCGTAACGCCCTTACCGCCATCGCTTAATGTGCGCAATTGCGAAAGCGGGAATGTGAGAAGCCTTCCTTCCGAGGATAAACAGGCTAAATGATCGTCAGCGCCCGTAACCAAACGCGGCCTTAAGAGTTTTTCTTTGCCCTCAAGCTTCATAAAGGCTTTGCCCGAACGAACGCGAGCGATAAGGTCGGCAATATGACAAGTAAGTCCCATACCTGCACTGCTTGCCATTGTGACGCAAGCGCTCTTTTCGCCAGCAATGTAGCCTACGATTGAGGAGGCGGGTTCTAAGTCAAAAAAGCTTGAAACAGGCAATCCGTCCCCACGAGAACTCGGCAATTGCGAAACCGCAACAGAATAAACGCGCCCATTGTCACCAAAGGCAACAAGCGTATCGTCTGTCGTGCATTCAAAGGCAACGCCAAAGGCATCGCCAATCTTATAGTTCATCAGCGTGGCATCGTGCCCGTGACCTGCGCGACTACGGACAAATCCGTTTTTCGAGAGCACAACAGTAACGGGTTCTGTCACAGGTTTCATTTCGACGGTGGCGCGCTTAGCTTCTTCAACAAGGGTGCGACGCGCATCGCCATAATTTTTTATCGCCTCACGCGTTTCGCGGGCAACGAGATTACGCAAGAGCTTCTCGCTAGCGATTAGGCGCTCAAGGCTCTTAATTTCATCGGTGAGCTTACCCATCTCTGCGATGAGTTTTTCAAATTCGAGATTGGCCAATTGCCGCAAGCGCAACTCAAGAATGTCTTCGGCTTGTACGTCGGTTAAATTAAATTCGGCAATAAGGCGCGCCTTCGGCTCGGGATCAAAGCGAACAATTTCGATAACTCGATCGAGATTGTCGACAGCAATCTTTCGCCCAGTAAGGATATGCAAGCGACTATTTAATTTCGCAAGGCGCGCTTCGGAGCGTCGTTTCACGGTGTGAATACGAGCAACAACCCACTCGGAAAGAATCGGCAAAAGTCCCTTTTGTCCTGGATGCCCATCGGTACCCACAACAACAAGATTCATCGGCGCATTGGATTCAAGAGAGGTTTGAGTCAGTAAGACATTGACAAAAAGCTCACGGTCGATTTTTGAAGTCTTCGGTTCAAAAACCAAACGCATCGGCGTATCTTTGTCGCATTCGTTTCGAACACCTTCCAAAATCGATAGCATCTGCGTTTTCGTTTGCAGTTGATCTGCGGAAAGCACCTTCTTACCTGCCTTGGGCTTGGGATTCGTGATGGCATCAATCTCTGAGAGCACAAGCTCAGCGCTTGCCGCTGGTGGCAATTCATCGACAACAAGTTGCCACTGATTGCGCTGCAACTCTTCAAAGTGCCAGCGTGCACGAAGTTTCAAGCTCCCACGGCCCGTGCGATAGATTTCGCGAATTTCATCGGCAGAGGAAATAATCTGACCGCCGCCTGGGAAATCAGGCGCAGGAAGGACCTTAAGGACATCATCCAAAGACGCTTCAGGGTTCTCCAAAAGAAGTAAAACCGCCTCTCCTACTTCTGTTAAGTTATGTGGGGGAATTTCGGTAGCCAACCCGACAGCAATTCCGCTTGCGCCATTTAATAAAACAAAGGGCATGCGAGCAGGAAGCAATGTGGGCTCCTCAAAAGAGCCATCGTAATTGGGAACGAAGTCAACGTCTTCACTATCGATTTCAGAAAGCAAAAGCTCGGAAATCTTCGTTAGGCGCGCTTCCGTGTAACGCATCGCCGCTGGTCCGTCGCCATCTCGTGAGCCAAAGTTTCCTTCTCCATCCACCAAGGGGTAACGTAACGTAAACGATTGCGCCATACGAACCATCGCTTCATAGGCGGCTTGATCTCCATGTGGATGGTATTTACCGAGGACGTCACCTACGACACGGGCGCATTTCACAGCTTTCGCTGGAGGGGCCAATCTCATGCGGTTCATCGCATAAAGAATGCGGCGTTGCACGGGCTTTAAG
>CAVAQL010000138.1:0-3400 GCA_963590825.1 Bacteroides caccae
ACCTCTTCAGAAGCGAGGGGGCGAATTATTGTCAATGTTTTTTGGCTTGTCAATACCCACTCGCACGACTTTTTACCTAGGATGTTGCGCTTAAGCAACGAAGCCATTGACTAAGCCTTTTTCGCGCCCTTACGAGTCGGCCTCCTACAGGGGCGATGCCTCCCGTAAAAGACTTCTTTATCAAGCGCAAATTCCACGCTATCGAGAACTTCAAGCGGAGGTTCTTCTCCTGCTTGCTGCATTGTGATTTGATCTCGGGGATCGAGTTCACTTTGCACAATCACGTGCCCCTCAAGATCAACAATGCCACGATAGCCAACGGCTCTACCATAGATGCCGTTGTGTAAACCATAGTCGTGGTCTTCGTGCTGATGACCATGAAAGTGCCAACGCACGTGTAGGCGCTTAGCTAACTCGTCGATAACAAGAAAACCTTTTCTATGACTTGATGCCGCCTCGTGCGTGACAAGAATATCCGCGCGTTGTCTCTCTAAGGACTCGTATGTCTTTGGAAAGATCGACGTGCGATGCCGTCTAGGTAGACCACCACGCCAAAGGTTAATCTTCGAAGTTTTCCGAATAAAAGCCGCTGCCGATTGGTAATTTAAGTTCGATTCAGGCATCCATATTTGGCCACGGAAGACGCCACCAAGACCAGCGATTCGAACGCCAGCGACCACAGCAACCTTACCGTGCAAATTGTGAGACGCCAGCGGCCCATTCCAAAGACGGTCGTAATACTCTTCGGTATCCGTATCGTGATTGCCAGGAATCCACCACACTTGCGTCAAAGAAAGCGATTCTCCGAGAAGCTCTTCAATCGGAGCATTCGGTTGCAAGTCCCCGAGAATCACAATCGCATCGGGACGATACTTACGAACAGCGGCGTTGATGTGATCGAATTTACCGTGTGGATCGCCGCAAAAGAAAATCTTTGGCAACGTGTTCAGTGTTGTCTTGCGGCGGTAGTGATTGCGACGTTTACGTGATGAGTTTCCCGAATGCGACATCCTCAGAAATCCTCATGATTGGTCTTAGCGTAAAGTGCAAGCATTTCTTTTAATGCACTCTGTACGCTATTGCGCAGCTTCGCGGGGGCAAGAACCTTCGCATGTGCGCCTAATCCTAAAATTTGACCAATCAATTCGGTTTCCTGCGCATAAGGAACTTCTAATGTGAGTGTTCCGTCTTCGTGACGCGTCATCTTTTGGTTGGCATGCCAAATCTCGTCTTTGACATACACAGCCATTGTCGCGTCAATTTGTATTACAGCTGTTTGCGTAACGCCACGAGAAAAGAGCCCATACGTGCTATCGAGCGCCTGTTCAACCTCACGCATGGCCACGTTCTTACAGCGCTTTGAGAGCATCTCTGCGCTGCGGATGTTTTCAAGATTAAACGTCTTTAAAGCATCCGTGACATGACACCACGCATCCAGGTACCAGCGATTCTTGTAGTTAACAAGACGCATAGGGCTTACTTCTCGCAAGTTTTGGCTAGAGCGCGACTTACTGTAATAGACGATTTGCAGGCGCTTTCTTTGCGCTAGAGCCCTTCCAATCACCTCAAAGAACGCACTTGTTCTTACGCGTGACGCGGGAAGAAAAACGCGAAAACGCTTACGCAACTCTCGAGCAGGTAATTTATCGTCTTGAACTAGAGAAAGAAGCCGCGCCTTCATCGCAGACATTTCGCCGCGTAAAAGCCCGTCTGGTTCATTTTCCACCCGTTCAAAAAGATCTAAGGCTGCTAAAAGTGAGTAAAGCTCCGTCGGTGTATACCAAGCCTTGGGAAGAGCTGGCGCATCGCCAGTCTCATAGGAATACCCTTGCTTTTCGCGAGAGTAAACGATAGGCGCATGAAGAACTTCACGAAGGTATCTCAAATCCCGCTTAAGAGTCGGAGCCGAGCAGCCAAGAGCCTGCTGCAGTTTTTCAAAAGAAACGGAACCGCCATCGTGGATGATTTGGTCGATGCGAAATAGCCGCATCTTAAAGTCCATATTCGATCGCATAGTTCCGTCACAGAATCAAAAGGTCATTGACGGGGTTTGATTATACAGGGCTACTTTCGGTCGGAAGAAACCAAACAGAAAAGTTACGCCAAAAGGGCTTACAACTACTTGTACCAAAGAAAGAGCTGTTTGTCAGCATAGAGCCAAGTATGAATCTTCGTGTCGCCACGAGGTCGATTGGCATATTTCGCACAAACGTTGAGATTGGTGTCGTAATGGCGATAGCCAAGGCTATTTAGCACGGACATTTGACGCCAATTTACACCGAATCCTTCCTGATGATAATTAGTGAGCCCCATATTGCTCATAATCATCCGCTCAGACGCTGCGACCTCTGCAGAGGTAGAGCAAACATGCACAGCGTTTGCAGCGGCTGGTGGCACGTTCATTGAAATAATCGAATCGCGCCATGTATTGGTAACGCCAGTGTAGTAGCCAATAGAGTCAGCGTTCCTGTAGCTCGTGAAAAGAGCAATCCACAAGACAAAAATAAGACCAAGGTTACGGCTCCGACAGCAGAGAATCAGCAACAACGTGAATACGGCGGCATAAAGTCCAATCGCCGTACGAACCCCAACATGGAGCCCATAAGGAATCGATTGAGCGTAGCCTGCCAACAAGACGGCAACAACCACTCCAACAGCCAAAAGCAGGGGCTTTCCCGCTTTTTTCTTGGCGAAACATCCGACAATTCCAAAGACAAGGCAGATTGTCAAAAGAACTAGCGAGGCCCCGCGAGAGATGAGAACTGCATTGCTCTTAAGGCTATGCCAAACAGTATTGAGGTTGAAAAATAAATCCTTCAATGAATGAATCTTGTGGGGATGACGCCAATCTGAAATAAGCAACCCCCAGTGTCCGCCGATGGCTTTAGTGAAAATCAGCATGAGAAGGTAGCCTACGAGGTAGCCTCCCACCCACCAGCCGAACATTCGAAGCAATTTCTTCCAGTCACTTTCACTCGCTTCCTTGATGTAGAGAAGCAGCACTATGTTGTAGAAATTGTTATAGCCACCAAAGAAAAGAAGGCCAGAGAAAAGGAATACGCTACGGTAATCAAGCCGTTCAGCGAGAACAGCGATGATAGCGAGCAACACATAAGACGGGAGCACGGTGCATGGCCAACCGATGATGGAATAGAACGCAGGCAGTTGCAACGAAACGAGCATGTAGATTAGGCGAAGCCGACAATCCTCAGTGTAGCGGCTAGCAACGATGTAAGAGAAGAAACCCCAGCAGATGAGGCATAGAAAGATAGCTACCTGCGGCGGTGTCCGTTTCAGAAATGGGAAAAGAATGTAATTAAGCCAACGACCCTCGGCACGAAGTTTTCCCGTGTAGTCAGAAATCATAACGAGAGCATCATGGCGCCAAACATGGATGTCG
>CAVAQL010000139.1:0-3379 GCA_963590825.1 Bacteroides caccae
CGAGAGCCGCGTTTTTATTAGCTCTGAACCCTAAGACGCAATCGAATGATTGTGGCTCCCGCACCACCATCTCTTTCATAGGGTTCTGCAAAAGCAATCACCTCGGGACACTGTTTAACCCAACGTCTCACTTTCTCGCGTAAGACAGAATGCCCCTGTGGTGAGCCGTTACCCTTACCGTGAACAATACGGACGCAAGTAATTTCGTGCGTAAGCGCTCTTTTTAAAAAATCTGCAACAACCTCTCGCGCTTCTTCAACAAACATCCCGTGCAAATCAACTTGAGCAAGAACAGGCCACCTACCGCGACGCAGATCTCGCGCAACATCAGGCCCCACATCTGGGCGACGAAAAGACAATCCCTCATCATCGGTAACAAAGTCCACCTGTGAGTCTTCCTCATCGCTAAGAGTCGAAAGCTTAGGAGCTTCCTTTTCAGCAAAAGCCTTCTGTGGTGTTTTCCAAAGATTCGGTTTCTTCTCGCGACGAGATTCGCTTCCTAAGGGCTCAACACCTGCCTCACGCATCGCTTGAGCAAAATCGATAGGCACATCTCGAGTGTCTGCCTTAAGGCGAACATCAGGTGCGCTTTTAACACCGCTTTTACGCATTGAGCGTAAAAACTCCTGTGTCTCTCGCGCTATCCGAGCACAGGCTCGATCCTTTTGGCTTTCAAGCTCTTGACGGCGCTTGGCGTTTTCTTTAAGTTCGCCTGCTATGCCTTTTAAGGCATCAAAATTGTTTCCCATAATGCGCTCGATTTAGCCTAATGATTCAAGATAACGCTGCGCATCAAGAGCGGCTTCGCAGCCTGTGGCCGCACTCGTAATGGCTTGTCGATACACAGAATCAGCACAATCGCCTGCGGCAAAAACTCCTGGAAGATTTGTCGCTGTTTGCGCGCGAGTCCCTGCGCGGTGTGTGACGATATAGCCGTGATCCATTTCGATGGCATCGGCAAAAACAGCCGTATTTGGCGCATGACCGATAGCAATAAAGACGCCATCGACATGAAGCGTTTCCTTCTTATCCTCACCTTCGATAACGAGTCCTGTAACGCCATTGGCGTCACCGATGACTTCAGAAACCGTGCGTGGCGTGTGAAGAATAATCTTCCCAGTCTTAACGACTTCCATTAATTTATCGACCATTATCGGTTCGGCACGAAACGCATTGCGACGATGCACAAGGTGGACTTCAGAAGCAATCTGACTTAAGTAAAGCGCTTCTTCAAGAGCGGCATTGCCACCACCGACAACGGCGACGGGCTTTTTGCGATAAAAGAACCCATCACATGTAGCGCATGCAGAAACGCCACGACCACGATAGGCCTGTTCACTTTCAAGGCCCAAATAACGGGCACTTGCCCCCGTGGCAATAATGAGCGCATCACAGGTGTATTCACCCAAGTCCCCGACGAGTCGCATTGGTTTTTCTTGTAAGAACGCCTTTTGAATTACATCAAAGACAATCTTGGTACCGAATTTTTCTGCGTGATTGAGCATGTTGCTCATTAATTCAGGGCCATCGATTCCATCGGCAATTCCTGGCCAATTCTCAATCTTTGTTGTCGTCATTAACTGGCCGCCCTGCTCCATTCCAGTAACAAGAACCGGAGAGAGGTTCGCGCGTGCCGCGTAGACAGCAGCCGTGTATCCGGCTGGGCCTGAACCCACAATCAAAACTCGTGTATGCACTCTTTCAGACATTGAATTTATCCTTCGAAAAAAAGTTTTTCCCCATTATAAGGAGCACAAACTTTCGATTTGGAATGTCTTTTGAGAAATAGAAAAGAAAAGCTCAATTGGCAGCAAGAAATGGAGCCTTTCCAACTGAAGGCAAAGCATATTTTTCGGGATATTGAACTGCTGTGAGGTACAGACCCGAAGCCGCAAATGTAGGAGCTGCCAGAGCTCTTTTTCTCGCTTCTAAAACCTCTTTAACCCAACCGACGCTCTCACGGCCTGTGCCAACATAAACCAAAGTACCAACAATATTGCGAACCATATGCTGCAAAAAGGCATTGGCGCGGATGCGAATACAAATGAGCTTTTCGAAGCGGCGCACATCAATGGCTTCTAGAGTTCGCACGGGACTTGCAGCTTGACAGTCTGCGGCGCGGAAGCTTGAGAAATCGTGCTCACCCAAAAGCGCTTGGGCGGCTTCGTGCATTTTCTTTGCATCAAGATCGCGCCAAACCCAACCCGTTAATTGCGCATATTTAGGTGAACGAATCGCATCGTTATAAACCCAATATTCGTACGTGCGGCTCAATGCAGAAAAACGTGCAGAGAAATCTTCGTCAACTTCTTTTGCCCAACGCACAACCACATCCTCAGGTAAAAAAGTATTTACCCCACGAATCCAATTGGGCATTGGGCGAATGCAATCGACATCAATATGAACCACTTGCGCTAGAGCGTGAACACCCGTGTCAGTTCGTCCCGCGCATATCGTTGGCACAGGAACAGTCACAAAGCGTTCGAGCGCTTTCTCGAGAACGGTCTGAACAGTGCGTTGATTGGGCTGCTTTTGCCAACCAAAAAACGCCGTGCCCGAGTATTCAATGCCTAACGCAAGTCGCATTACTTCTGATCTCGAATGGTTAAAAGACGCAAAGCGGCGGCACGTTGCTTTTCATCGCCCTTGAGCGCAATTTCTTCGAGAATCTCTAAAGCCCTTTCAGAAAGTGAATCTTTTAACAACGCTTTTACTTCTGTGAGTTTGAGCTCGAGAGCTTCATCTGGATTCGAGGCGCTAGGCTTTGCTTCAGGGGCAGGCTCGACTTTAGTTGAAGGCGCCTCTTCCTGAGGCTTTGCCTCTGCGCTGACGTTACCCAAATTAATGCCAAGTGTTGGTTCAATCCGTCCGTCTGAGGCTTGAACCGTCTGGTCCTTTTGCTCTACTGTCGATTGATTCGCCGTTACAGGGCTTTCTGGCTCTGCTTTTACTTCTTGCGTGACATTGTCGGATAGAGAAGTAGCGCTTTCTACGGGCACTTGAGTTCGAGCATCCGCATCAAATTGCTCTCCCTTAAGTTCAAAACCACGCTCTGCGTAGCTATCAGACTCGATGCGCTGCGTTACGGTTTTTTCAATGGCTTCAAGCTGCTCGGTCTCCATCTTAATGGGCTTATCGTGGAAAACGACAGGTGTTTCTACCGTTTTCGTTTCTGGCTTTTTTTCATCCTTACGACGCGTACGACGCCAGAAAAAGAGCGCTGCAACGATAAGAGCAAGGGCACCAGCTCCTAAGGCAAGTGTCTTTTTCGAAATTGGCTTTTTACTGCTTGTCGCTTTTTTCGCGACCGTTGTTTCAACGGGAGCGGCTTTATTGTCCGTAACTTGCGCTTTTTCTACATTGGTATTTTCTGAGACTT
>CAVAQL010000140.1:0-2941 GCA_963590825.1 Bacteroides caccae
TTCCATGCGTGAAGATGAACTCTTTGAAGCGGCTAAAACGCTTCAAGTCCCTATTGAACTCGTGCGCTACGTTCACGAAAATAAGCGGCTCCCTGTGGTGAACTTCGCCGCTGGCGGCGTGGCCACTCCTGCCGATGCGGCTCTTATGATGCAACTTGGGGCCGATGGCGTCTTTGTGGGTTCCGGTATCTTTAAATCTTCGGACCCAGCGAAACGCGCCAACGCTATTGTGAAAACTGTGACGAACTATCGAGATGCAAAATTGATTGCCAAACTCTCCGAAAACCTTGGAGCCGCGATGGTAGGCATCAACGCCGAAGAAATCAAAACGATTATGGAAGAGCGGGGCATCTAATGAGAATCGGTGTTTTGGCCTTACAGGGGGCCTTTATTGAGCACGAGACTGTTCTAAAAAGTCTTGGAGCAGACTGCGTTGAGTTACGAGAAAAGCGCGACATCAATCAAATTGATGGACTTGTCTTGCCTGGGGGCGAAAGCACCGTCCAAGCCAAATTACTGCACGAACTTGGGATGTTTGAGGTTTTGCAGGAGAAAATCCGTTTAGGCCTTCCTACACTTGCAACCTGCGCGGGTCTCATTCTCTTAGCCAAACACATTACAAACGATGCGGCCACTCACTTGGCAACACTTCCTGTTACTGTGAGGCGTAACGCCTACGGACGACAACTCGGAAGCTTTACTGAGACTGTTCCCTTTGAAGGCCTCGGTCCGTTTACCATGACCTTTATTCGGGCACCCTCGATTGAATCAACAAGCGGGGCTGTTAAAAGCTTAGCGAGATTTGAAGGGAAACCTGTTGCCGTTCGTTTTGAAAATCAAATTGCTCTTGCGTTTCACCCTGAACTTGGGAAAGACGCGCGGATTCACGAGAAGTTTCTTGACTTGGTAAGAGGTAGGGAGCGTTAACTACGCCAAGCTCTTACATGAACTGCATCGTGACAAAGACCAAAACGACTGCTGCAAGAATAAGACCGAGCGAGTGCAATGGAATCTTAAAGAGACTCGTTTCCTTCACCTGATCGACTTCAGTCTCCTTAAGATTTGCTTCTAAGAATTTAAGTTTGAGTTCGTCTTTTTTTTCACGATCTGCGTTCTTATCGATGAGAAACGCCGCTCTAGCCTTCGCAACGAAAGGGAGCGGCTTACAGCCTCCGCGAAAAAGTAGCGACATATCACCACGCCCCATTTCAAAATCAAGCGCAGCATTGCCGCCAGCTTTCACAATCGAGTCACATAAGAGCGCCCTTGCTTCACCGAACGTTTCGGCTTGCCTTGTTGTGAATTTTGGCGACGCACAAAGAACCTCTAGGCTTTCATCGATTCGATCTGAAGGATGAAGCAAAAAAAATCCCTTTGCGCACGAATCCTTCGACGCTGCGTTCTGATTTGTAGCCTCAGTCATGTTGCTTCTCTCAAGTGAAATCTTCGGAAATTATAGTAAGCCGCTAGAGAGTCTTAAGAAACTTTCTTTAAGAAAGCTCGGTATTTCTCTAAAAAAATCTCAGGAACTTCTTCTTCAGGAGAATGCCCGCAAGGTAGCGCTTCGCCCTCAGGTTTTAAAGCTCTATCTGACCAAGTCTCAACAACATCGTAAAGTTTTCCAACGGTACCCTTCGCGCCCCAAAGTAAGAGAAGAGGGCAGACGATTCTTTTCTCGCGATCTTGTGCATCATCAACAAGATCAATTGTTTGAGCGGCTCGATAATCTTCACAAATCGCGTGGATTTCTTCAGGATTCCTGTAACAGCGCAAGTATTCGGCCATCACTTCGGGCTCTGTTGCTCCTGGTGTTTTCAATTGCCCTGAGATATGGCGCTTTAAGAAAAACTCAGGATCTGAAAGAATCATCTTTTCAGGCAGCGGCTCAGGTTGCGTCAAGAAGAACCACCAAAAGTATTTCTGCGCAAATTCCATATTCGTGCGTTCATACATCACAACCGTAGGCGCAATATCAAGAAAGACGGCGCTTTTGACGACTTCGGGGTAATCAAGCGCCAAGCGGTGACCAACGCGAGCACCTCGGTCGTGGCCAGCGAAGTGAAATTCATTAAATCCAAGGCCTTTCATTAAATAGACGAGATCTTTAGCCATCTCGCGTTTGGAATAGGGGCGATGTTCAGCGTCGCTTGTTGGCTTACTCGAGTCCCCGTAGCCACGCATATCTGGCAAGATTACTGTGTGGTCTTTCGCAAGATTTGGCGCGACCTTTCGCCAAATCACATGATTGTGCGGGTGACCATGAACCATTAAAAGAGGGGACCCCGTGCCGCCTCGAGCAAATCGAAGCGTGATGCCATTACCTAACTGAGCATCAAAAAGCGTGAAACCCTCAATAAAAGGCGATGGTCCAACTTCTCGAACTTGAAATTCCCGCATAGCAACACCTCGAAATTAACGATTTTTATTAAACACAATCCTAACAGGAACGACGGATAAAGGCTTGTCAGCGTCAATTATGTCTACTACAATTTCATTTCGGAAAAATGCATATGGTTGCAATTTCCCGAAATAGGAAAAGAGAGAAATGAAAGAGATCAAACGCGACTTGTATTTGAATCGATTAATCGAGCGACGAGAAAACGGCCTAATTAAAGTCGTCACGGGAATTCGACGCTCTGGAAAGTCGTATCTTTTATTTAACCTCTACTACAAATACCTCGTGCGCTCAGGCGTAAATCCCAAGAGAATCATCACGATTGCTCTTGACGATGAAGACTATGAGGAGCTTTGCGAGAGTAAAAAACTTAGCCTCTACATCAAAAAGCGCCTGACCGATAACGAGCAATGGTACGTCTTCTTAGACGAAGTGCAGCTTTGTGAAAACTTCGAAGCCGTTTTAAACGGACTAAATCGTCGCTCAAATGTCGATATCTACGTCACTGGAAGCAACTCGAAATTTCTCTCCACGGATGTTTTAACC
>CAVAQL010000140.1:2951-3324 GCA_963590825.1 Bacteroides caccae
AGTTTCGAGGACGAGGCGATGAGGTAAGGGTCTATCCACTCTCGTTTTCTGAATATGCTGCGGCTTACGCTGGAGACGTTAGTGAGGCATGGGAAAGCTACTACACCTATGGTGGTCTACCTTTGACACTAGCGAGAAAAACCGACGAACTGAAAGCGAGTTACCTCACTTCTTTGTGTAAAGAACTCTATCTAAAGGATATTGAAGAGCGCCACAGTTTAAAAGGCAATCTCGTGATGTCTACGCTTTTAAGTATTTTGGCTTCCTCCGTGGGCTCTCTGACGAACCCAACGAAATTAGCCAATACCTTTAAAAGTAAAGGCATCGCCGCCAACGATAAAACGATTAGCACCTATATCGGTTATCTTTTGGA
>CAVAQL010000141.1:0-3293 GCA_963590825.1 Bacteroides caccae
GTCACGTAGAGGGTGCCTTCGGTATGCACTTTGAAAAGGACCATTGCGTTATTGATGCCACAGCTAACGCGGGTGTTGGTAACCGCGGGACATCCGCGATTGGCGCGAAGGTGAATTTAACGTATCGCTTCTAGGTTTTGCAGTGGGGCGCAGGGCTTAGGCTTTGCGCCACACTTAGGAGGCCTTAGTTTTCAGATTTTCGCTTGAAAATCTTATCGGGTAGTTGCGCCAAAACGATGGCAAAGCCCATCAAGACGCAGCCACCGATTTCCCGAAGCGTTAATGTCTGATTAAGAAGTATCCAGCCCGCTAGGACGCCTACAACAGATTCAAGACTCATAATAAGGCTAGCTACCGTTGGGTTTAAGTCGCGCTGCCCAATAATCTGTAAGGTATAAGCCACGGCACTACTTAAGATACCTGCATACAAAATTGGGATGGCGCCTGCAAGAATATTTTCAAAGCGCACCACTTCGAAAATAAAGGCCCCCGTTGAAGCAATAACTGAGCAAAACAAAAACTGAATGCAACTCATGCGGATGGCGTCTAGCCCGTAGGAGACGCGGTCGATGGTAAGAATGTGGCCTGCGAAACACACAGCGCCACAGAGCATAATCGCATCGAAAAAAAAAAAAAAAAAATGCGTTTCATTGACACATAAGAAAAAGAGACCTGCCAAAGCCAAGGGCACAGCGCAAAGCGCAAACCGTGTTGGCATACGCCCAAAGAGGATTGCGCCAATTGGGACAAAGGTAATGTATAGACTTGAAATGAAACTCGCCTTACCAACAGAGGTCCAAAGGAGTCCAAACTGCTGAAAAAGCGTCCCCGAAAGTAGGAAAAATCCACAGGCGCAACCCGAGAGCCAGAGCTTTTTATCTTTCCAACGTGCGAGAAATGCACTCTTTTTTGTAGCCCCATTTTTGCTCGGTTCAAAGTGATCGAAGAGACCTGCGAGAAGGAAAAGCGTTATAAAAGCCAAAATCGAACGCGAAGCCGTAAACGTGAGGGGACCGACGTAGTTGTTGCCAACCGATTGTGCAACAAACGCCAATCCCCAAATGCTTGCTGTGATAACAAGCAACATCGAACGAACAAATTGGATTCGCATAAAAAACAAAAACGGCGCTCGCAATAAAGAGCGCCGCTTAAAGAGTGTTGTTAGAGCGGATCGCCCGAGAGAATTAACATACGGGCAATTTCAGCTGCGTTATGAATCCCGAGTTTACGGTACGCTGCACCGCGGTGAACCTGAACGGTCTTCTCGCTAATGTTAAGCGTATCCGCGAGTGCCTTATTGCTCATGCCCTGTGCGACCATGCGGATGACTTCACGTTCGCGTGCCGTGAGGTTTTCCAAGCGACTCTTAAAGTTCGAGAGCTCGTTTTCATTACGGCGACGCAGTAAGTTCGTGGAAACCGCTTTGCTAATCGCATTCAATAGTCGCTGGTCATCCACAGGCTTTTGTAAGAAATCCACAGCACCAATCTTTAAGGTGTGCACCGCCATATCAATATCGCCGTGACCGGAAATAAAGATAATCGGGAGGTCGACCTTTAACTTAATTAAGCGGTCCTGTAATTCAAGACCACTCATACGGGGCATTCTCACATCGAGAACAATGCAGCCAGGACGGTGAAAGTCGTTACTCGAAAGAAAATCCAATGCGTCCGAATACGTGACGACATTCCAACCTTCGCCTTCGATTAAAAAAGCCCAAGAACGGCGCATCGCGTCGTCATCATCAATTACACGCACTAAAGGTCTAAGCTCTTGCATCCTGATTCTCCAAGAAGGTGGTAATGAGCAATTCTTTCACACAAGGGCCTTGTTTTCCATAAGGAAAAGGGCTTATTTCACTTATCTAATGCTTGATGGGTGAAGCTTTTTGAGTAAGAAATCGACCATTTCATCGACTTTGACGAGTTCTTTCTTATCCATTGCTGTGCGATCGGTGTACTCGAGTTCGCCATTTTTGAGTCCCCGATCGCCCACAACCACGCGGTGTGGCACACCGATTAATTCCCAATCGGCAAACATGACGCCAGCTCTCACTTCTCGATCGTCGAGAATCACATCAACGCCTTTTGCGAGAAGTTCATCATGAAGTTTCGTAGCAGTTTCTCGGACGGCTTCGCTCTTAGCCATTCCCATCGGGCAAATCACAACCTCAAATGGCGCAATCTGCGCAGGCCACATCATGCCTTTGGCGTCGTGGCGCTGTTCAATCGCAGCACCTAATAGGCGCGTCACGCCAATGCCGTAGCATCCCATTTCAATGACGCGTGGCTTTCCCGACTCATCGAGGAATGTCGCATTCATCGCCTTGGAGTATTTGGTTCCTAGATAAAAGACGTGACCGACTTCGATGCCGCGTTGCAGGGCTAAGACGCCCTTCCCATCTGGGCTCTTGTCGCCTGCGACAACGTTACGTAGGTCAGCGACCTTGGGTTCAGGTAGATCGCGTCCGAAATTCACACCCGTGTAGTGAAATCCCGTTTCGTTGGCTCCGCAACAGAAATCACTCATGTCTGCGACGGTCTTATCGGCATAGACGACAACATCTTCGCGAATGCCAATGGGGCCCAAGGAGCCGGGGTTAGCGCCATTAAAGTGCTCGGCAATCTCGGCTTCGGTTGCAAAGCGAAAGCCGTCACTCAATTCCGGTAATTTGCTCGCCTTCACTTCATTTAAGTCGTGGTCAGCACGCAAAAGTATCAGAACAATCTGCGCAGGAAGAGGATTCCCATTTTCGTCAAATTTATCTTCAGCTAAGACAATTGACTTCACACAGCGTAACAAGTCAATGCCTAAGAAGGGCGCCACCTCTTCGCACTTTTCTTTCCCAGGGGTGGCGTTCTTTTTGAGCGCTTCTTTGGCCTCATGGCGGCCATCTAAAACGGAACCAGCTTCAGCAAGCTCAATATTTGCCGCGTAGTCGCTTGTTGGGCAGTAGCAAATGAGGTCTTCGCCAACGTCAGCAATCACTTGGAATTCGTGCGAGCGTGAGCCGCCAATGGCACCCGTATCAGCGCGCACAGCACGAAATGTAAGGCCTAAGCGAGAAAAGATCTTCTGATAGGCTTCATACATGATTTCGTAGCTTTTGCCTGCGGCTTCGCTATCCCTATCGAAGCTATAGGCATCTTTCATGATGAATTCACGGGCACGCATCACACCAAAGCGAGGGCGACGTTCATCGCGAAACTTGGTGCGAATTTGAAATAGATTAATCGGAAGTTCTCGCCAACTCTTAATTTCTGAGCGGACAACATCGGTAATCACTTCTTCGC
>CAVAQL010000142.1:0-3285 GCA_963590825.1 Bacteroides caccae
AAATGTGAGTGCTCATCGTTATTTTCCCTAGAGACGGCAAGAAAAAGTAAACCGTTATTTCTGAGAAATTTTCTTGACATTGGCAAGGGCTTTACCTTGAGAAAAAACCATCTCAACGTCAGATCCGGCAGTCAGTTGATTAATTCCCGTGTAAATATGACCATTTTCGTCTTGAACTAAGCAAAACCCTCTTTCAAGAACACGATTGACATCAAGAGACCGAAGCCTCGCGTAAAGAGCGGAGAATGAAACATTCTTTTTCTCAAAATCGTGTTTAAAAGAGGTTGCCATAGACGAAGCTATGAGTTCTACACGCTCTCGACGCGCTTCAAAATCGGGCTTAAGGCGAGAAACTCGAACTTGAAATTCTGTAGAAAGCCGTCTCTTTTCCTCGACGCTCTTCTCGGCAGCCCGAACAAGGCGAGCCTTCAATTGTTTGAATCGCTCTTGAGCAATACCCGAAGAAGGCTTTGCGCTTTTTAGGCGAGCAAAAAGAAGAGCGAGCAGATTCTTCTTTTCTTCGAAAACGTCGTCTGTGGCTCTTAATAACTTCTGATGGATTCTCTCGTGCTCATCTTTGAAATGGGCTAAGAGTTGCTTCATAAGACGCTTGGGTTGATCGCACACACGTAAATTAGCTTGCAACTCGCGAAGCTTGGCATCTTTTGAAGAACCAAGGCGTCTTAGGAGAGCCTCAAACGTTATCGCCGCCTTTTCCCAGCCTGAAGCGACAGCCATCGCAGCTGCCGTAGGAGTTGCCGCCCTTAAGTCAGCGACGAAGTCAGCGATTGTCGTATCGGTTTCGTGACCGACACCACTAATAATTGGCAGTTTCGTACGAACGATAGCTCTCGCAAGCTCTTCACTATTAAAGGTCCATAAATCCGACAGCGACCCGCCGCCTCTGACAAGCAATAGGCAGTCAACTTCATAAAGGTCATCGGCAACTTTGAGTGCATGAATGATTTCTTTTTCGGCTCCCTCGCCTTGAACCGTCACGGGATAAAGCGTTAAGGCAATATTCGGAGCATGTAGCGAAATTGTTTTCACAACATCCCGTAGAGCCGCTCCTGTTTCACTTGTGATAATGCCTACACGCTTAGGGTATGGCGGAATCGGTTTCTTACGAGAGGCATCGAAAAACCCGTCGGCTTCGAGTCTTGCTTTTAATGCCATAAATTTGGCATACAGCAAACCCTCACCCGCTGGCTCTAGCGATGAAACAATTAGAGAAAGCTTTCCCTGAGGCTCATAGAGTTGGAGTTTGCCGCGCACCTCAACCAAATCGCCGACTTTGGGCTCGTAACTATTGGCACGCCTTGCGTAGCGAAAGAAGCAAAGCTGAATAAGCGCTTCTTTCTTCTCGTCTTTTAAATCGATGTACCAGTGACCAGAAGTTGCTGGGTGAAATGAGTGCACCTCTCCGAGTACGCGAACCTCAGAGAAATCGGCTGTGAGCGTGTTTTGTAGACGAGTAAGCAGAGCCGATACGCTCAGTACTGGCTCTTGCCAAGGCGCTTTGGTCTCGGAAAAGAAGAAATCATCATCCTCGACCATACAAAACCTCACTGAAAAGAGAATAGTCTAAGAAAAAACTACTCTATCTTATCTTAGTGGCGACGCGCAGGAGCTGCTGCTACTGGCGCACGCCCGTCGATGTGACGGAACGTAATACGACCCTTGGTTAAGTCGTAGGGCGAGAGCTCCAAGGAGACCTTGTCCCCAGCCAAAATGCGAATGTGATGCTTACGCATCTTGCCGTTTGTGTAGGCGATGAGCTCATGCCCGTTTTCAAGTTTCACGCGATAACGCGCATCGGGAAGCACTTCAAGCACTTCGCCTGCCATTTCGATTAGGTCTTCTTTTGCCATAAATCCGTATTGTGTTATAAAAAAATTACCCTAAAAGAAGCGCAAATTGCGGCTTCTTTCAGGATTTCGGGCCTCATTTTAACCACGTCGCTAGAAAGTAACACGCTTTTCAAAATGAAATGACTTGTTTTTCCTGTTGTTTTTTCGTCAATAGCGCTCCATAATCGCGCAAACTTCTTTTTTGAGGATTTATTTCGCCATGTCAGTTAAAGAACTCAGTCAAAAGTGCGCTGAAAATGAGTTTTCGCGCGTCAGAAACGACTCCCCTTTGGTGCACTGCTTAACAAACATTGTGGCATCGGCCTTTACAGCTGACCTACTTGCCGCAGCGGGAGCGAGCCCTGCGATGATTCCCGCCAAAGAAGAAGCGCCTGACTTTGCCCGTGTTGCGTCGGCTCTTTTGATTAATGTCGGAACATTAACGAGTATGGACTTTTCTGCGATGGTGCTTTCAGCACGAGCCGCAGGCTACGCAAAACGCCCTTGGGTCCTTGACCCCGTTGCCGCTGGTATTACGATTTGGCGCGATGCGATGATTGCAAAGCTCCTATTGGAGTCTCCGAGAGTCATTCGTGCGAACCCTTCTGAAATCATCGCCATCAGCGGTGGCGAAAAAACAAGTAAAGGCGTCGATAGTGTCTTAGGTAGTCACGATGCACTCGAAGCTGCAACGACTCTTGCGAAAAACACAGGCGCCATTGTTGCTGTCACAGGAGAAGTCGATTTCATCACAGATGGCACAGAAACACTTTCTGTTTCAGGGGGAGACCGTGGTGCCTCACGCGTCGTAGGAACGGGATGCGCGCTTTCTGCCCTTTGCGCAGCGTACGTTGCTAACGCTCCCGAGCCACTCATTGCCGTAGCAAGCGCCTGCGCGCTTTGTAAGAGAGCGGCAGAAAAAGCCAAAGGTCAACCCTACGCAAGTTACCGTATCGCTTACCTAGATGCGATTGAAACGATTAGCTCTGGAATTTAATTAATGGCACGCCCCATACTTGACCTTACGCTTTACCTTGTTTTAGATCCTGTGCTCTGCGCAGGAGAACGCGGGATGATTCGCACAGCAGAAATTGCTGCGAAGGCAGGAGCCACTGTTATTCAATTAAGAGCCCCAGGCTGGGATACGCAAAGACTCACTGAGTGCGGTAAGAAACTAAAAAAAGTTTTAGATCCCCTTGGCGTAGCCCTCATTGTCAATAACGACGCGCTAGCCGCCAAAGCCATTGGCGCAACGGGTTTGCACGTCGGACAAAGTGATATAAGTCCCAAGAAAGCTCGAGAAATCTTAGGCGAGGATGTTGTCATTGGCCTTTCGATTACTCAGGAAGAGCAACTCACTTCTGTCGATTACAGTTTCATCGACTACCTCGGCGTCGGCCCTGTTTGGGGGACAGCAACAAAAAAGGATGCCGCC
>CAVAQL010000143.1:0-3246 GCA_963590825.1 Bacteroides caccae
CTATCTAGGTTTACAATGAACTTCGCCTAGAGAACTAAAAAATGGGGGCGACCCCAAAGAAACTGTGAGGGACTTAAAAGCGAATGTCTCACCGTCATTTTCTCGTTGTTGACGATCATGCCTTGATTCTTCAGGGTCTCGAATTCTTACTGCGCCACCAGTTTCCAGACGCCACTGTCCGCACTGGCACGAGCGCGCAGGAGGCACGGAGCCTTGTTGAACTTTACGGTGAACACACAGATTTACTGATTCTTGATTTGGCACTGCCTGGCGTTCAAACGCCCACGGGGCTTCTTGAAGAGCTTGTTGCCAAAAATCCCACATTGAAAATTTTGGTTTTGTCGGGCCTGACGAGTGCAGAAGAAATCACGCATGTTTTAAAGCTTGGCGCAGCAGGTTTTGTTCCAAAAAGCTTAGAAACAGAGACTCTCACGAATGCCATTAATCTAGTTTTACGTGGCGGTGTCTACGTTCCAACGAAACTGCTTTCAAGCCAGCAAAAAAAATGGTTTATCGATACCGCAACCCTTCAAGACAAGGCGCCGAATGTGCGCCTTACGGACCGACAGAAAGATGTTCTTTTGTGTCTAGCTCGCGGCTTGCCGATTAAAGCGATATGCCGAGAACTCAATTTGTCTGAAGGAACCGTCAAGACGCATGTCACAGCCATTTACCGTGCCTTTGATGCCAACAATCGCACACAAGCCTTAATTGCTGCGCAAAAAGCTGGTTACGAAATCACGCTTTAGAGTCGCTCGTCACCTCTCGGGTAACCATTTTCAGTGCCGCAGAGAGCATCGCAGCGCTCACGGGCTTTTGCAGCAAGAGCGGCATAGCAAAATCGGGCGCATCGGGCTTTTTCTCGAGTTTGTCATAAGCCTCGTAAAGAACAGCCTCAGCAACAGCCGTAAGAAGGATACTCGGCACGGGCTTTTTCGCAGTCATTGTGACAAAGTAAATCGTCTCGAGTCCATTGGGGAAACCATCTCCAAGGTTAAAGTCACTGACGATTGCGGCAAGCTTTTCTGCTTGCGATTCACGAATCACACGCTCGACAAATTCAGATTCTGGGCTTGCAGAGGCAATCACCTCGGCACCAAAGCTTTTCAGCATTGCAACGAGTGCTTCTCGAACAATGTCGTTATCTTCAAGTAAAGCGACAGTGCCAGTGATTTTGATGGGAGTCGTTTGAGCTGGGAGTTTTTCTGACGTCCGCGTTTGATTGATCTCTTTTGCTAAGAATGTGAGCGTAAATACGGAACCCTTACCGAGAGTGGATGCAACACGAAGCGGCACAGAAAGTCTTGCGGTTAACCCCTTTACAATCGATAGCCCCAAGCCGTAGCCAGCCGAGCGAGACTTTCCCGTTTTTCCGCGATAAAAGGCATCGAAAATCTTTTCCTTTTCTTCGTCGCTAATACCAGGACCGTCGTCTCTGACGCCAATTTCAATCCAATCGGCTTCGCCTTTTCTCGCAAAGAGCGTCACGTCGTGCGTTGTATAACGAACAGCATTTGTTAAGAGGTTACGAAGAATGCGTTCGAGAAGTGTTCTATCTGTTTCAATGGCTGCGTTTAGAGGCTTAACTTGAAATGTCAGTCCCTTTTTCTCGCAAAGAACAGAAAATTCCGAGGCAAGCTCACTAAAAACTTCGGGGATTGAGACCGCTTCCAAATTAACAGCAATCTGACCCGATTCAATACGGCTTACTTCTAAGATCTGCTCAACAAGAGTGGAGATGTTTGTCGCACACACCTCGATTTGCTCGAGGGCTTCGCGATCTTTGCCTTTTAAAGAGCCTTTTAGAATTTGTAGATAAATCCCCAAGGCCTGCAAAGGTTGCCTTAAATCGTGATTAGCGCCTGCGAAAAAGTGGCTCCTCATTTGCGCGGCTTCTGCCGTGGCGCGACGCGCACTATCGGAGAGCGATTTCTCAGCCTTTAGGCGCGTGACAAGACGCTCATTTTGCGCATTTCGAAAAACAGACAGAACCACAATTTCATTTAAGCGCCGCCCCGAATAAAGGACAAATGACGTAATCACAATAAGACTTACGGATGTGACAATGTGATCGATTCCGTGTGCGGCTGAAATCCCAAAAAAGACGGGCGTTAACGATAAAAGCGTAAAGACCGTCAGACTTGGTAACCAACAGGAATACACGGGCCAGGACGCAAAGACAATGGCCACAATCACGGTGACAAGCACCACTTCATCGATAGCATGTTGGGGATCTAAAAACGCGGTTCCTGCAAAGCCCCACACAAGTCCTGAAACAATCGCAACGGCCATCCAGATACGTAGCCAAACTCTCACACGCTTTTCTCGATATCGATCGCCCCTAAAACTGCGGCGAAACACCGCTGCCGACCAAATTGCAAAAATCGAGATAATCGCCCAGCTATAAAGCATATTGGCATGAATGGATTGACGAAAGTACGCAACGATTGCAATGACGCCCAATGTCTGACTCGCAAGACTGACGGCTTGAAGGCGTAAGGATTGTGAAATTTGGGCGACCAAAACGCGTGAGGCGTACCGTACAGGTGTCCACCCAAAAAGCCTCTTAATCGAAAGTGGAATACGCATCAGAATCCCACCTCAGGTACGTGCCGCGGGAGAATGCTTCTGACATTCGCTCTAATTTCGCAATGGTGCTTCTCAAACAAAACTCGAGCTTTGACACCAAACGGCAAACTCGCAGAATCCACGATATGCCCAAAGGGTAAACCCGTGACGATGGGAATATCGACTCGTTTTTGAATATAGGTTAAGACATCTTTTAACGTAAAGCGACCTCTGCCAACGCCTTCGTTTTTCTCGACTCCTGAGAAATCACCCATAAGAAGGGCTTCTTGGTTCTTAAGGATTCCAGCCTCCATGAGCTGCAAAAGCATTCTTTCAACGCGGTAGGCGGGCTCACCGATATCTTCCAAAAAGAGGATGCCCTTTTTTATCTTGGGAAAATACGGCGTTCCAATAAGGCTCACAATCGTCGATAAATTTCCACCCCAAAGATACCCCTTCGCATCAAAGGATTTCACGTTCCTCGCGTCAACTGCGTAAGCCTTAAAAGTAAGGTAAAACTCTTCAGAGCGCATCGCGCTCATGAAAAACAGATCGCGAAGCGCTGAGCTTTCAGCAAAACTTGACGCACAGGGCGTTTGCCAACTCGCTATTTTTAATTTTGCAAAAAGGGCCATATTCAGTGCCGTGATATCCGAGAAACCCGCTAACGGCACGCAA
>CAVAQL010000144.1:0-3229 GCA_963590825.1 Bacteroides caccae
CAATTAATCCGTGATTTTTAGCGCGATTCGACGCGGCAATGACCTCATCGTAGGCTTCTTTTTGACGAGCACTCAAAAGCTGGAGCGCTTCTAAAATCACATCCACATAGCGGTCAACATCGGTTAGCGTCAAAGCAGGGTACACCGTTTTCTTAATCTCAGATTCTGAGACAAAAAGCGACAAGCACCCTGTGGTACCAGGAATAGCGCCCACGCCTCCCATCACTTCATGGATATCATCACTCATAAACGTGATGCCACCAAGATCTTCGGAGGCAAAGCGGTTAATTTCAGAGGCAATGCGAACCTTCTCAGCTGATGTCGTCGCCTGCGAAAGCTGCTCGCCAAGCGCTTTGACGTGTTCACCCATTTGGCGCGTCAAGTCGCGCATCGCGCCCTTCTTTCGTGCAAGCAGTTCTCTTGGATAGACAATGGGATAGCCTAAACGCTTAGCAGCCTCCAATAGACACTCACTTACCGTAACGTTATCGTCACCAACGTAGGCGCGCGTGACAAATGTCGGCTCTGAAATCTCAGAAGAAATAGGATTAGAAAAAACCTTTCCTTCTACAAGAATCGTTGGCATTGCATCAAGTCCTAAGCGATGCATCTCGTCTTTTTTACCGGCGAGATTGACATTGCCTTCAATGTCCTCGTTAGGACCTAAACCGCCATCGGTTGCGTTAATCAAAGCCATCACAGAAACATCGATACCATCATCGATGTTTAAGACTGTGCTAATCCATGAACCAACGTTACCAGGAACGTCTTCCGTGCCAACGGTAAAGTTTTCTGGATAGTTTCGGATAAAACTATCGATTGCGGCTTTGGCTATTGCCGTTTGCAGTGCTACAGGCGCTTCCATCGCACCCTGCCCTAAGACACGACCAAAAACTTTCATCGCATCCGCTTGCGTTGTCACAGCACTCATCCCGAGAGCTTTTTGACTTAGCTCGGCTTCAAAAGGCGTCACTCCACGGCGCGCCGCCGCGTAAGCGAGGCCACCACTAGCGAGCTTGACTTCAAAGCCGCCCGTTTGACCAACAGTTGGGATTACTTCACGAATACGAAGATCGAGATTTGTGATGCGTTGAAATAACCGCATCAATGCGGCAAAGCCGCCCGAATCATCTTGAATAAAGCCACAGTGGCTATTGGCGTGTCCGCAACCGACATGACCGACAAGGCCCAATTGACCACATGCGGCATCACTGAATTGAACTTTCATAAGCTTTTCGCAAGGCAATGAAATTCAATTCAAAACCTTGCGAACTCCTTACTTTTCATCCTTCTTTTCTCTAAGGTTGGACTCGTGCGAGCCCAACACTGAAGAGAATTCATTCCTAAATAGAGGCGTCAATTAGAAAATCGTTAACGCAACAGTGATAAGGAACGCCACTAAGCAACCAGAAAGAATCGATGGACGTTGGAAAGCGTTCGCCGTCTTTAAGTCGCTACCTGGAATAACTGGAATAACCGTCGCAAGCGCTGCCACGGGGCCGCCAGTTAAGAAGTACTGAATCAGAGAGGCGCCAGAGGCCGCGGCAAAGCACGCCGCAAAGGGATCAGCACCAGTCTGAAGAACCACTTGAAGCATCGGAACCAACACGGAAACAGATGCCGCATAGGACTGCGTTAAAAAGCCCGTGAGGAATGCCACACCAAAGAGGATGAGAACTGGTGAAACCGAGAGAACAGGACCAACGGCATCGCTCATTGTCTGCACAAGACCAATCTGCTTAATGACTGTCGACATAAAGAGGAAGCCAATCGTCGCAACAATCGGTGTCGCGATTAAGGAAACACCCTTCATCATCGCCGCTTCTGCTTCGCGAGCAGGCTTGTGAGCAAGAAGCATGCAGCAAATCGCGGAGACGAGGCCAACGAGGAAGACTGGGAAGCCCATAACGAATCCGACGAGCAAGATTAAGAACGGCAAGAAGGCGCTCAAAGAACTTGTTGCGTATTCACGATTTTCGATTTCGGCCATAATCTTGGCGCGATCTTCAGCTGTAATTGTCACGCCACGGCGACGCATATCGGCGTTGCAACGAACGGCAGAAACAAAGAAGATGGCCAAACAGGCGATTAAACCTAAAACATTAAATAGACCGAAACTAATCCCTGCGGTGGCAATTAATGCAACCTGTGTCGGGTGTGTGAAACCGGCAAGGTTACCGATGTGGCCTGCATGGCCCTGAATACCAGCGCACTTATTGGGGTCAACGCCCAAACGAACGGCAGCAGGTCCCGTAATCACAGCCGTAATCACAGGCTGTGTGAAACCCGTTAAGGCGCCGATAACGCCAGCAGCAATACCGCCAGCTGTGCAAACGCCCGTGCCGCCGCCTAACTTATTGCCGATGCGGACGATATCGCGAATGATGACATCCATAAAGCCCGTGGCCTGCATAATGCCAATAAAGAGCAAGATGCCCGTCATATCGGCAATCACAGGGTTCAAGCCCGAATTGACCATTTTGGCAATCGTCATACCGTTGCCACCCGTAATCGGGAAGCCCGCAACGAGTGCGGCAATCATCGCGCCGCAAATAGCGGTGATGTAAATCGGTGTTTTGCCCGTAATCATCAAAAGTAGCGTCGCCACCATAATGATTTGAGCAATCATTGATGCTGTAGACATAGTTTCTCCTTTGAGTTAAAAAACTTATTTCCCTCCGCAAAAACTGTAGCGCGTCGAAAGACGCTGTTGCGAAACCCTCTAAGTAAAAGCTGTAGAAAAATCGGGGTTCGAAAGAAGAATGTAACTGTTTGTTATAGAAAATCAAGCCTTTTCTACAAATTCATCAATCGGAAAAACTTTTGACTTTAGGCAAGAAGCCTAAGCCTTAGGAGAGTCGAAGGCTCGGAAAGTGCGTATTGATTTTTGCAAATAGATATTGCTTTTTCACTATGTATTCGCCAAATTTCAATACGGCTTTTCGCCCGAAAGGGCATCTCTCTTTAGAGAGAGCCAAGCCACTGAAGAACAATCGATGAAGATATTGCTGCGGCTTTTGCCTTAAAGGCTTCGTAATCAGATGGAGACTTCCCGTTTGCTTCGTCAGAGGCTACACGAAGTCCCGCAAATGGACAGTGATTCATATAAGCCACATGCGCAATCGCAGCGGCTTCCATTTCAGAACCTACTGCGTTAAATGTCTTTCGAATCCACGAGGCTTTTTCTTCGCTTGAAATAAATTGATCCCCTGAGGCGACAATACCGTAG
>CAVAQL010000145.1:0-3145 GCA_963590825.1 Bacteroides caccae
ACATTGAACATCTAGATAGATTACTTTTGGCCTCAGGAGAAAAACTCTTAGAAGGGAGTGGAACGATAAGTCACAAAGAAGCAATGGAAAAAGCCGAGAGAGAATACCGCAAATACCAAAGAGAAACACTCTCCTCTGTCGAAGAGGCTTATTTGAGAACAATTCAAGCCGCCGAAAAGACAATCAAAAAGAAGGTAAAACAATAAGAGCATCGCTTTGATGTCTCATCTATCAGGAGATACGAATGAGTCGAATGTACAATCCACCACACCCTGGCGGCATCGTTGCGGAATCGTTGGAATACTTAGGGCTCAGCGCAAAAACCTTTGCAGCCAACCTTGGTGTTCCCACTCGCGCTATTACCCGTATCCTTTGTGAAAAAGGCCCTATTACCGCTGATATAGCAGTCCGAATCTCGGCTGCCTTGCCTGGGCCATCACCTAGAGTTTGGCTTGCGATGCAGGCAGACTACGACTTGTGGCAGGCAGAACATCGAATTGACGTCTCCTCTATTAAGAGGTACGACTCAGAGAACTAGAGGCCGCCAAGTTTCTTATCCAACACCATAAAAAGAGAGCCCCAAAAATTATTCGAAGGCTCTCATTCTTTAAGGCGAAGCAAAATTAATTCGCAGGTCGTGCGCTTTTTACCTCGAGCTTTATTTTGGTCCAGTCTTTATCGACCTTTGCGCTAATAAGGTACTGGTCTCCGCGCCTCACATGCGACCAATCATAATCGTCATCGAGCTCAGCGGTAATCGTTTCGCCGTCGGTGCCTGTGAATTCATATTTGTCGCCACGAATATGCTTTGTGAAACTGCCCTTAACCATGACGTATTGATTGTCGCGTGCGGTGTCTTTCACTTCCTTAACTGTCATCACCTTCTCGTGATTAAAGCCCGTGGGGCGACCTGAATTCGCCTGTGCGCCGTCAAACCCCGTTGGGCCAGCGGCGAAAACCGTTGTTGCTAAACCAAGAGCAAGGGTTGTGGCGAGCATGAGTGTTTTGAACTGTTTCATCGATTCCGAATCCTTATAAAAAAATTTCGGGTTTCTTTTCGATGATGCTAACACGGCCGAGGAACGTGTTTTCCCGCGGAAACAAGAGGAAACAAAGAAAGGGAAAAATACAAAGTCAAGCCCTGCTTCTGAAAAAACGAGGCTTTCAAAGGATTTCCACCACTGATTACTTCATGTGGTAACCGATAATTCCAAGAATAATGACGAAGCCACAGACAATGAAATGGTTGCTAGCCATAATTTATTTACTTCATGAAATGTCCGATGATTCCAAGGATAACGACAAGCCCCATAAGAATCAAATAATTACTAGCGCCATCCCAATTCATTTCCCCCTCCACTGAATCTAAAACGCATTGAATAAAGGGATTTTAGCGGTTATTTTTGGGGATGATTCGCTTGAAAACGTCTTTGGCGGAAGGGGAGGGATTCGAACCCTCGGTACCCGATTGGATACGCCGCCTTTCCAGGGCGGTACATTAAACCACTCTGCCACCCTTCCGTTTGGGGGCCCGTGCGCCATTGAAGGGTAAGCCGTGGTTATAGGGCTATCCCCTCTTTGCTTAAGAGAAGCTCTCAAGCAACGCAGGAAGACGCGATTATAGACGAAGCTCTAGAGTTTTGTCACAAGAATTTGATCAATTCTGTTGGCTTCAACATCGACCACTTCGAAGCGATAGCCATTCCAATCGAATTTATCGGTGCGCTTCGGGATTTTACGAAGCATGTACATCATGAATCCGGCCATCGTTTCGTAATTTGTACTATCGGGCATCGAGTCAAGTTCGAGTTCAGCCATCATGTCAACAATCGGCGTTGCGCCATCGACAAGCCAGCTTGAAGCATCGCGCTTAACGATTTGCTGCTCATCTGGCATCGCAACAAGGTCTCCCATCACCGAGCTCATCACATCGCTTAATGTAATGACACCCACGACTAACGCATATTCATTTAAGACAACAGCAAAGTCAGAGCGCGTCCTTTGAAAGAGCTCTAAGACTTCCGATAAAGAAAGCGTATCGGGAATCATCTGCACGGGCTTTAGTAACGCCTTATCCTTAAAGGAAATCGCTTTATCTTCTAAAAGGTAGCGTAAGAGTGAACCACTTTCGATGTAGCCGATGACGTGATCGAGGTTCTTGTCACAGACTAAGAAGTGATTCATCGGGGTTTCAGAAACGATTTTCAGAATCGTTTCTTTTGTCGCATCAAGCGTAAAGTAGACGACCGACTCACGCGCTGTCATTGCCGCTGGCACTAAACGATCTTCCAAACTAAAAACGTTTTGAATCACCGCTTGCTCTTCTGGCGCAATAACGCCCTCTTCCGCTCCCGCGACAACGCTCGCTAAGATATCTTCACTTGTGATCTTGTCATCACGCTCAAGGCTCAAACCAAACAAGCGAATCACAGCGAGAGCCACCGTCTCCAATAACCACACGAAGGGCCGAAAGAGCGTTAATAAAAAACGCATCGGCATCTGGCAAACGAGGATGATTTTCTCTGGATGCGCAAAAGAAAGGCGTTTCGGAATCAAGTCCGAGAAAATCACCAAACTAAAGGTAATGAGGAAAAACGACGTGCAAGATCCAATCGTATCGGCTAAGTCTGAAGCGATGCCGCAGTAAGTCTTTAGTGGCCAAGCAATGTAGGGCGAGAATAAATCCTCACCAATAAAGCCAGAAATAATCGCGCACATATTGATACCGATTTGCACGACTGTGACAAAGTGTCCGGGGTGTTCTTTGATGCGAAGCACGCGCTCAGCGCGTTTGTCGCCACGTTCGGCTAAGACTTGAAGGCGCACTTTGGTCGAAGCGGCAAGAGAGATTTCCGACATCGACAAAAAGCCGCTGATGAGAATAATCACGATTAAAAGAAGGATCTGCGTCGTAAGACTCATAGGCATGTACTCATATTGAAATTAATAGCTCTATTTTAGCAGAAACAGAAGAAAAAATCTATTTAAAACAAACCTTATCTAAGGATTAGACCCTAGGGGTAAGGTGCGTATGACGAAAAATCGAAGTGAGAAATGAGAGTGGCCGCTTTCTTTTGTTGTCCTCAGAGCCTTTTGTTCGAGAACTCAAGATAAATAAGACAAACTTCAAGTCACGGCCCTCTCT
>CAVAQL010000146.1:0-3141 GCA_963590825.1 Bacteroides caccae
TCGACTTCCGTTAACTTCATCGTTTCAGCTCGCAAAAGACGCGCCAATCCCGCCCACCCCGTTAAGCCGATAATCACAGATAAGAAAAAGAGTCGTAGGTCTGCTCTTTCAAGACCTGTTTCGTATAGCGTCGGATTCTTATCGATATAGACCTGAATCATCAAGACAGACGCCGCAATTAATAGGACAGAAGGGATCGAAGTAATTGTCGTATAGATGTATTGAATCACATCATCGACTTTTCCTTTAAAAAACCCGGCACTAATCCCAAAGAAAATCGCCAAAGGCACTGTGCAAAATGTCGCAAGTGAGCCAATCACAACGGCCGTACGAATCGATTTCACGGCGCTATAGAGAACATCGTTACCCACCGCATCGGTTCCAAAGATATGCCAGTTAGGCCATAGGGCCGCAAGAAGCCCGACAAAAAATACGAAGATTAACCAAACGAAAAGAAATGGCCTCATCTTATTTTCGCTCGAGAGAACACATTTAAACCCGAGGCCAAGGGATTTCTTCGTCGCTCCAAAAAGAGCAGAAGCCATAAAGAGTGCGAGCACAACGAGACCTATGCCATAACCAAAACCCTTAGCGGCGTCTTTTAAGAGGGCGGCCTCTTTTTGAGATTCCGCCACGTTAGGAGACGCCCCTTTTAAGCGCGCAAAAATACGTTCCGGCTTTCCATCGCGAACCACGGTTGTCTTATCAAAGTCGTGCAGGGCAAAGGGCGCAGAATAACTACGCTCAGTTGCCGCAATATGGGGCAATAAAAGAGCGTCAAGAGCGGAGACGGTTTTGGGCGAAAAAGCGGCTGCAAAGTTTTCTGTTTGCACGAGTTTCGGGCGGAAATGAATGCTATCGGCGAGAGAAACAACAAAGAAAACCGAAAGAATGCCTGCGCAAAAGATGGCTACCTTGTTCTTTCCTAAGTTAGCCCACTTCGCGCGCCACGAAGATCTCTTTAAGGCGCTCGTGATTCCGAGCACGATTACCAAAAACAGTGCCCAGATAACGGCATCGCTCCAGAGGAAAACAAAGCGTGGCATTGCGTCTTCCCCCCTATTTCAAACGAATCCGAGGGTCAACTATCGCGTATGTGAGATCGGTTAACGTTAAACCAATCACATACGCAACTGTTCCCAAGAAAACCATTGCTCGCACAATCGAAAAGTCCTGCGCATTAATGGCATCAATCGTGTAAGAACCGAGTCCAGGAATGCCAAAGAAGTTTTCCATGATAAGCGAGCCCATAAAAAGCATCGGAATCACAGAAACTGTGCTCGTCAAAATCGGAAGCATTGCGTTACGCAAGACGTGCGAGAAAAGCACTCGCTCTTCGCTTGCGCCCTTGGCTCTTGCTGTTCTCACGTAATCTTTCCCCACCTCTTCAAGAAACATCGAGCGATAAAGAAGCGTATCGCTACCTAAGCGAGAGAAAACACCAATTGCCACGGGAAGAATTAAGAAAGCTGCCATCCCAAAGCCATCGGCAAATCCCGACACTGGCACAAGGCGCAACGTGCGCGAGAAAAGCCATTGCCCGAGAATGATGTAAAAAAGGCTTGAGACACTCATCACAGTAACGCTTGTGGCAACCCCGATTGCTTCTAATTTCGTTCGTCGTACAAGGACAAGTCCCAAAGAGAAAATCACCATCACAACCACGCCCAAGATAAAGGTCGGTACCGCCAAAGCCAATGAGGGGCCAATGCGCTCAGTGATTTCTCGATTGATGTTGCGCCCAGCGTCGGATAACCCGAAGTCGCCTTTTAAAAGCGGAACAGAGCGCTTAAAGAAAACGGTTTGCGTTAGTTTCTCGGCGCCTTCTGCCCCATCGTTATAGATAAGCGGCAGGTCATAGCCGTGCGCGACTTTCCAATGTTCGATTACTTCTTCGGAAACGTATTTTCCCCCTAGGGAAAGACGCGCCATATCCTCTGGGGTATTCACGGAGAAAAAGAGTGCAAACGTTAATAGATTCACGCCCAAAAGAATCAGAATGCCGTAAAAGAAGCGCCGAATGACATAGCCAATCATGAGCGACTCCTAAACGTAACGCGGCGCGTCTTGCGGCGCTCTAGAACAAAGCGCACGGCAAAAAATAAATTCACTAAAAGCGCGGCACCCAAAATGAGAGGCCAAAAAATCGGCTGATTCCAATCGCGAATCGCAGCGCTTCGCTCTTTGGCGTCGATACTCACATACATCAAGCGATCCTGAATAATCTGCACAGGCTTCACATTTCCAACCCAGTTATGAACAGCCGCTGCGGCTGTGGCAAATGTCCCAAAACTCCACGGGGCATCAACCTGCACAATCCGAATCATCGCATCGATTGCTTTTTGTTTTTCGGGGCCATCTTCTAAGTAGCGCATTGCTTCAAAGAGGCGGTCGTAGCCGCGATTACCGTAATTTGAGGCGTTTTCTCCACCATAGGCGACTTTGCTGTTTTTCCCATACAAAAGAAAGAGGAAGTTTTCCGCGTCGGGATAATCGGCAAGCCAGCCCCAAACATAAATCTGTTCGGCTCCTTTTTGCATCTTATCTTGAAAGCGGTTGTAGTCAGTGGCGCGAATCTCCAATTGGATTCCTAATTTGGCAAATTGTCGTGTCATCCACTCAAGGTAGGAGCGAGAGCCCGCAGCCGATCCCTGCCAATCAAAATTAAGTACTAGGGGCTTTCCGGTTTTCGCGTCACGCCCATCGGGGTACCCTGCTTCGCGCATCAGGCGCTTGGCCTCATCAATGGAGCGGCGTTTAACAACACCATCCTTGTCTTTCTTATAGACCACGGGATTAAAGTCTGCGGGGCTTCCCGCTTTGTATCCGAAAATTCCAGGTGGAATGGGACCTGCGGCCACTTTTCCTTGACCGACATTAAAAATCGAAAGCTTCTCTTCCCAATCGATGGCAATGGAAATGGCTTGACGCAATTTTCGATTGCGAATTTTCTCAGTTGGTGTCTTTCCCTCGCCTACCACAGGATCTAACCAATTAAATCCAAGGTGGGTGTTATTGGCTCCAACAGTGGTTGGAAACTTTAATTTCCTATCTCGATAAAGTTTTCCCTTTTCTGGATAGTCAGTGGCTGCAACAATGAATCCCTGCCCAACATCGAGGCGTGTAATCTCGGGACTGTCG
>CAVAQL010000147.1:0-3130 GCA_963590825.1 Bacteroides caccae
GGATTAAGGATCCCAAGCGCCCCGTCAGTACCGAAGATGAAGAATAGGCAAACCCCAAATCGTCCAAAAGTCGGATTTTTTGGCCCGTTTTTCTCGGGTTTTCCGTATTAAAATTTTCCGCCTCGTAGCGTAGAACCACACAAGGGCTACGCAAGCTATTTGTGAACACGAATTTTGTTATGACGAAATCTGAAAAAACCGAAGACATCTCTGCAACGCGCCTGGCTTCGCTCAAAAAATGCAAGACGTTAAACGCTTTCGTTCCGCTTCGTGCGAAAGAAATCCCCGATACAGTTGCACTGCGTCAATATGACCGCAAAACCAAAGCGTGGGTCGATGTCACCTACAAAGAGTTAAACGAGAGAATTACTGCTTGGCGCCAAGCGCTCGCTGCGCTTAATCTTGAGCGTGGAACACGCGTTGCGATTTTGCTCAACAACTCTGTGGATGCTGTCTTAGCCGATCAAGCCGTCCTAGCTAACGGCCTTGTTCCTGTGCCGCTACACGCCATTGACACACCGGGGTCATCGGCCTTTATTTTGATCGATAGTGAATCCACCGTTCTTATTACCAATAAATTGGAGCGCTGGAGCCTAATCGAGAAAGCCAATCTTGAAATCCCCGATTTAAAGTACGTCGTTCTCACAGACGAAACCGATATTGACCGCGAAGAAGAAGGACGCCACTTATACAGTAAAGAAAAGTGGCTCAAGCTTGGTGAATCTGTTAAGCGCCTTCCCGCTGACCCGAAGCCCGAAGACTTAGCCGCACTCGTTTATACCTCTGGCACCACGGGTCGCCCCAAAGGCGTAATGCTCACGCATCGCAACGTTGTTGAAAATGTCATTGCTACCCTTATTCATATTGCGCCAGCGCCTGAGCCTGGTTACGTCTTCCTTTCTTTCTTACCGCTTTCACATACCTTTGAAAGAACCGCAGGCTACTACTTAGCGCTTGGTATGGGTTGCACGATTACCTACAACCGCTCGATTATGCTTTTAGCCGAAGATCTTCGAACGGTAAAACCCGATGTGCTGATTTCTGTGCCGCGTATTTATGAAAAGATTTACGCACGCATTAACGATATGCTCGGGAAGAAGCCTGCGTTTGCGCGTTGGATTTTTAACGCAGCTGTAAACGTTGGCTGGCGCAAATTTTGCGCGAAAAATAAACTGCCCGTCCCAGCCTCTGCCTGGAGTTTCTTAGATCCTTTTGTAGGGCCGATTTTGAAGAAACTGGTTGCAGATAAAGTGTTGCAGCAGTTTGGTGGAAACCTTAAGGTTGCGATTGCTGGGGGCGCAGCGCTTAATGGGAAAGTCGCTCGAGTCTTTGGTGGTTTGGGGCTCGCTCCGATTCAAGGCTATGGAATGACTGAGGCCTCTCCGATTATTGCGGGGAACTCTTTTAAGATTAATCAACCCGACACCGTTGGTTATCTCTTTAAAAACGTCGAGATGCGTTTGGCGCCTGAAACCAATGAAATCCAGATTCGAGGCTCTTCGATTATGAAGGGCTACTGGAAGCGACCTGAAGATACGGCCCGCGTTTTGGATGCCGATGGTTGGTTAAGTACGGGCGACGTGGGAGAAATTAACGAAGAAGGACTCTTACGCATTAGGGGCCGCATCAAGGAAATCATCGTCACAAGTACGGGTGAGAAAGTTCCGCCCGTTGATCTTGAACTTGCGCTTGAGACAGACCCCCTATTCTCTCAAGCCTACATCGTTGGTGAAAACAAACCCTTTATTAGTGCGGTGACGGTTCTAAATCCTGAAGAATGGAAGAAACTCGCCGCCGAGTTAAAGGTAAGCGCCAACGAAGCTAGCCTCAAGCTTACGAGCGTACGCACAGCAATTCTTAAGCGTGTGAAAGCCGCGGCAGCCGACTTTCCTCACTATGCCCTGCCAAGGAAGGTACTGTTAACGCTAAAGCCGTGGACTATTGAAAATGGCTTTTTAACGCCAACACTCAAGTTAAAGCGCACACCACTCGCGAAATTCTTTAAAAAGGAAATCGACGAGATTTACGAAAAGCACGACAAATAGTCGATTGATTTTCTAACGACGTAAAAGGCGCGAGGAATTTTCTTAGCGCCTTTTCTTTAACCGTAAGCGACGATTTGCTTAGATTCTCCGCTGTAGACAAGACCAAGGCGAATAAGTTTTTGAGCGCCTTTTTCTTCACCGTAGTGCTTCTCTTGAATTTGCTTGAGCGCTTCGGTGAGCTTACCCTGAGCCTCGCTATCTTTCTCAACAAATTTGAATTCGAAAACCCAATGGATTTTCCCTGCGTGAATTTCCAAGTCGCTCCTTCCTCGTGCATTGTGGCATTCGGCAAGTGTCATAAGACCCGTGCCCCTAGCGTAGACAAGAATCACGGCTCGAGCCGCTGCTTCATTATGAATTGGCGTGTTGTCATAAGGAATCGATAGGAAAAGCGTGTTGAGTGCCTTAACAAGCGTATCTGTGTTTTCTTGCATAAACACATATTTTGTACGCGTGATTGTTCCGTAATCGGCCTTAGCAATATGTGTAAGATATAACTTAGCCATAGCGCTCGAAACTTCTTCATTCGGGTATCCCAAATCGACAGAAGAGTCCAATGCGCCAACAATGGTCAAATAGCCTGTTTGATAAAGAAGAATCTCTGCAGAAATTTCTGATGGGGTCGATGCAGCGCCAATTTGAGAAACATCTACTGTTGTTGGCGTATCAAATTTTTCTGGATTAATGGCCCCGTGAAGCGCAATCCAATTCTCAAGCCACGTTGATACACCGCCTGACTCGACCCAGTAGTTTTTAAAACCTCTTTGAGGAAAGGAGAGGAAATTAAGAACCGACCACGGGGCAAAGACGTGAGTGCTTGCCAGTTCGTCAAAGCAGAAACCATCGTAGTGACTAACTAAAGCCTGCATCAAGGATTCTGAAGAATAGGTCTCCTTGTAATCTTGAAGCTTGGCGTCATTAATTTTAGTCAAAGCATTGCTTAAGTATTCAGGAAAGTACTTTTCAATCTCCTCTTTTGTATAACCCAAAAGCTCGCCGTACTCCGGATTTAAAGAAATATCCGTGAGATTGTTAAGTGTTGAAAAAATGCTCACCTGACGGTATTTCGTGATGCCTGTAATAAA
>CAVAQL010000148.1:0-3024 GCA_963590825.1 Bacteroides caccae
TCTGGAATTATTGGAAGAAGTCTCTGAAGTGAATCTAAATGACGTTTGGAAGCATTTCCCAAGTTTTAGAGCGCTTGCTGCAAGGCATAGCGGCTTTGAGGGCGTTGATGCCCTTAATGAATACGCCGACACCTGTCGCAAAGATTTAATAACTGAACACTTTGGAAATGAGGCTTGGAAAGATTCTTGTGGCGAAGATTTTGGGAAACTGCTCCTTATAACACGCAACAATCCGACACTTGACGTTTATAACGGCGACATTGGCGTCGTTTTGCCGCACGCGACAAATGAAAACGCTCGCCTTTATATCGGTGACAGAAATAAGGTTATCTATCTTGGGCAAGTTTCTGATCTTGAACTCGCCTTTGCCCTAACCATTCATAAGTCGCAAGGATCGGAGTATGCCAACGTGGCTGTCTTCTTACCCGTCAACAACGACAGTCCCATTCTCTCTCGAGAACTTCTTTATACCGCCATTACGCGTATTAAGGATTCAGTAAGTCTCCCTGGAGAGCTTACCTTATTTGGTTCGGAGAAATCCTTTGTTAAGGCCATTGCGACTAAGACAAAACGAAACGGGGGACTGAAGAAGCGTTGCCTTGTGAGCCGAGTTTGAAGAGCCTTTGCACAACTTTAAAAATCTTTTTGACAAAGCTATGGACGGAACTAAAAAGCCTCTTAAACCCGATGTCGACTCGAGTGCCAAACCCGCTGCCGAACTCGATACTAAAGCCAAAACTACAAATCAGACCAATGCTAGTTTTGGCCCCTAGTCATTACGCACGAGCGCGATGTTTAAAAAGGTTTGTCTAATAAAACAAGGGTTGCAGTTCTCAAAATTTGGAAGAATCGCAAAATTTTAGCCTGAGCCCGTAATTTTTTCGGGCTTCAGCTGAACATCGACAAACTTTGGATGGGGTTTCAATAGCTTGGAGAGACTATTTGCTCTTTGGTTTGCCCCGCATGTTCTCTCGAATGAGTTTGGAGAGGTTTTCTTTTTCCAGGAGCGGTAGCACTGTCGCTATCAGTGATAGCGGATCTTCTTTGTAGCGGATTTTTGTCTCGGTCATCGATTTATCGCCACGGATAGCGCTCGCAATGCGGTAAAGCGAGTAGACCAGATTGTTGATGACCGCCATCACTTTAACGGCATTCTTGTTGGAGAAGACGCACTTGTCTTCTCCGAGGAACGTGTCCTTAAATTTATGAAGCCCGTTTTCGATTTGCCAACGGTTATCGATGGCTTCTTCAATAAGTTCGGAATCGGTCTCTGAAGTGATGAAGTATTGGGGCTGAGGATTAAAGTCATGTTGGCCCTTGCGCTTATAGGAAATCATCTTCACGTAGGATTTCTGCTTGGGGAAGTCGCAACCTACGTAGCCCTTTCTGAGGGTAAGTATCTCGTAGTCTGCTGCGGCTGTATGGATGCTCGTTTTCTTTCCTATGTCGCGTGTAAATGCCGACGTAACTTCGTCTAAAAGCTGCTGCTGGTTGTTCTTAACTGTAAAGACATAACCGCCGCCTTTCTTCGTAATGATTTCCGCTGTTTTTCTCTGGCAGTGCAGAGCATCCGCTGTGACGAGCTTGTTTTTCAAATCGTACTTCGGGAGCATGCGTTGGAATTCTTTTATTTCCGATTGTTTGTTTGTGAGCGGAACTGAGGAAACACAGATATCCGAAGAGGCATCGAAGATGTTAAAAACATTCAGGTTCTTTTCTTCACCTCGGCCTGAGCCATTAAATGTCTTGCCGTCGCCAGAGATTAATGTCTTCTTGTCGCGCGCTGTTTTATCACGCTTGACAAGCCTCTCAAGGAAATACCGGATTTTCTCTAAGAACACATCACGCAATCCATTGGCATCGAGCTTTTCAAAGACTCGACGGAACGTATCGTGAGAAGGGACCTTTCCTTTTTCTATGAGCCCCAGCTTTGTAAACTCGTCTTCCTTGATTCGGACATATTCGGCCGTGTAGTAAAACGAATGAAGTTCGCCTTTCATCGCAAGGTAAAACAGGATTGCCAGCAGATTCTCCAATCGATAAATCGTCTTCCCTTCACAGCGGAAGTCTTTAACAAGAGAGAGGATGTGAACGAGGGTGCTAATCTCATGTTTACCGACTTGGTAGGGCTTGTCTAAGCTCTGAAAGAACACTGCTACGCAGGACATACTGTCAAGAAGAGCCGTACTCTTTTTCATGAGCTGGCCTCTTCATGACGATGAAGAATCTCTAAGGCTTCTTCTGGATATTCGGGCGTTTTCTCTGAAACTGAGTCTACAACGCATAGCCGCATAAACATCTCAAAGTCGGCTCGGTCTGCGCCAAAAAGTTTCTCTTGTTCTCCTGCAACTTTCTGACTGAGACGTTCAATGCGCTTGCGCTGTTCCGAAGCGACCCTACTTAAATCTTTGGCGTATTTGCAAGTAAGACGACAGCGCTTAATCGCCTCTTCGGAGACTGTGCCAAAAACATAAAAGAGGATGCCCAACAGAAGGATGTGGAAACCCTTTTCTGCATCGTAACCGTAAATTGAGCGTTGTAGCGTTCGCCTGAATCGCTTCATCAGAAAATCGCTGAGACCGAATTCCTGAACAAATCCTGGCCCTCGGACTTCGGCTTTGCTTTTCTTGAGCGTTCCGTTCTCGAGAATTGTGCCGATGTACTCCTGAGAGATGACAGGATATTTCTTCCCTTTGACGCGCTTTGAAGAGATGCGAAGAAGGCGATACGCCTTGCCGCATAAGCGCACATCGTAGCCCGTCTTTTTGTAGGGCTTCGCAAAATCAGGAAGATCCTCAAGCCTCATGGGGCGTATTATACAAAAATATAATACAAGAGCAAAGCCTATCGGCAAGGGGCTTCCTGCCGATTTAAACTAGCGCTGATTTTCGTGCGTAATGACTAACGAGAAAATTTTCACTTTCAGGGCGATTGCATGAAAGTTCAATCCAGCCTCCCGTCACTGCACCAAATCTTTTGAACTGAAAAGCAAACTTAGCGGGGGTTTTGCAGTAATATACGTCT
>CAVAQL010000149.1:0-2956 GCA_963590825.1 Bacteroides caccae
CCCGGGGTTTGGATAACAAGAAAAGTATTTTTGTAAAACGAGAAGTTTCGAAAAGACAGACAAATCAAAGCGCTTTTAGCGATAGCCCTGCGGGTAGCTACAAAGTTCTTTCGATATTTTTTCGGATATTCACTCGTTTTCGTTTGCGTTGTAAGAACAGCGCAAGCCAATGCCGGGAGACGCAAAACGCGCCCTGGGTTAAAAAAGAGTTTTTTGTGCTAGCAAATTTTGTATTTTTATTTCAGCTTTTGTGCCCTGCGCTTTTCAAATATGAACGCGCAACTCTCTTGCTTGTTAGCACGCTTAAGCGATTCCCATCAAAGGGTATTCTTCTTTCAAGCTCCTTTAAAAATGACACACGTAGGCTCAGATTCGAGATGAATCTTGTGCCTCGAATGCCTGGGGCTAGAGGCTTAGCCGCATCCACTCTTTTTTAATCCGACGTACGTTTTTCTCTCCCACGTAACGATTAAGTGGCAACGCTATGCCGCTTAAAAAGGGAGCCTAAATTGAAACGGATGTTATTTAATGCCACACATGCCGAAGAGACACGTGTGTGCATCGTCGATGGGCAGCAACTCATCGATGTTGATATCGAAACCTACGGACGCGAACAAAAGAAATCCAATATTTATAAAGGCGTCATCACGCGCATCGAACCGAGTTTGGAAGCTTGCTTTGTCGATTACGGCGAAGAGCGTCACGGATTTTTACCATTTAAAGAAATCGCGCGTAGCTACTTTAAAGAAGACGTTGATGTTCGCACCGTTGGCATCAAGGATGCTGTTGAAGAAGGTCAAGAACTCATTGTCCAAGTTGAAAAAGAAGAGCGTGGCAACAAAGGGGCTGCTTTAACAACATTTATTAGCCTAGCGGGTCGCTACATCGTCTTAATGCCTAATAACCCCCGCGGTGGTGGTGTTAGCCGTCGCATTGAGGGCGAGGAGCGTCAAGAGCTTCGTGCCACGATGGAACAATTGGCTGTTCCTAACGGCATGAGTACCATTGCCCGCACGGCTGGTATTGGCCGCAGCTTAGAAGAACTTAACTGGGACTTAAATTACCTCTTACGTCTTTGGGATGCGGTTCAGGAAGCCGCGACCCCTCAATACATTTTCGAGACAACACAAAATGGGAAGAAAGTCACCCATTACGTGAAAGAAAGCGAGAAAAACGGCAAAGCTCTCAAACGCGCCAACCCAGCTCCTTTCTTGATTGTTGAAGAAAGTAACTTAGTGATTCGTGCCATTCGCGACTACTTCCAACCCGATATCGGGGAGGTGCTTGTGGACACGGAGGCTATCTACGAGCAAGCGCGTCAATTTATGAGCCACGTGATGCCCGATATGATCGATCGCGTGAAGCTCTACAAAGAAGACACCCCACTTTTCTCACGCTTTCAAGTCGAGCATCAGATTGAGACAGCTTACGCAAGAACCGTTCCGTTGCCATCGGGTGGCGCCATCGTCATTGACCACACGGAAGCCTTAGTGGCAGTCGATGTGAACTCGGCTCGTGCCACAAAAGGCTCAGACATTGAAGAGACAGCCTTTCGCACGAACTGCGAAGCCGCCGATGAAATCGCGCGCCAAATGCGATTGCGTGACTTGGGGGGACTTCTTGTCATTGACTTCATTGACATGGCTGAGCCCAAGAATCAGCGTGCCATCGAGCAGAGAATGCGTGAAGCCATTCGTCCCGATCGCGCTCGTGTACAGGTCAATAAGATTAGCCGCTTTGGTTTATTGGAACTCTCGCGCCAGAGATTGCGTCCTTCCCTTTCCGAAGGCAATCACGTCACCTGCCCACGTTGTAACGGCGTCGGCGTTATCCGCGATACGGAGTCAAGCGCCTTGCAAGTCCTGCGTATTCTCCAAGAAGAAGCCACAAAGGAAGGCACAGGAGCTATTCACGCTCAAGTTCCTGTTGATGTTGCTACGTTCCTATTAAATGAAAAACGCCCTGAAATCACGAAGCTCGAGCACCGCTATCGTGTTTCGATTGTTTTGATTCCCAATACATTTTTGGAGACGCCGCACTATCGGATTGAACGAATCCGTGCCGATGACGAACGGCTTGACGACGATATCGCAAGCTACAAGCGCGCCGAAGAATTAACCGCGGTCGCCGACGATCCTTACGCAATTAAGAAAGCTGAAGAAAAGCCCGAACACGCCAAACAAATCCCCGTGATTAAGAGCATTCTTCCCAAGGATGTTGCTCCCAAGCATGAAGAAAAGCCCGAGGAAAAACATGAAGGCCCGGGATTTATCACAAAACTCTTAGGCTTCTTTGGTCTTGGTGCGGCTAAAAAAGAGGAAGAACCCAAAAAGAAGCCGCGCACAAAGCGCGAACCACGCGCGCGCCGCAATTCACGAAACACCCGCGAAGAGCGTCTTGAGAGAAACGAAAGGCGTCGTGCTCGTGACGAGCGTCGCGAGAAACCCGTCAAGGAGGTTCCAGCGAAACCCGCCGAAGCCGTCAATGCGGTTAAGGAATCCGAGGCTAGAGAAGTAAGAGAAGCCGAGCGTCGTGAACGCCGTGCGCGTCGTACGCGCCGCAATCAGGAAACGGCCAAAGAGAAAGTCGAAGCTCAGAATGTGGCTCCTGTTGCAAAAGAAGTTGACGTGAAACCTCAAGTTGCAGAGGCGCCAGTCGTCAAAGTGCAAGCTCCTCAAAGTGAAGTGCAGGTTGAGGTTAAGTCTCAAGAATTAGCCGCTGCCGAGGAGATTCATTCGAGTCAAACAATCGACATCGATGAGGTCAATAAGGAACTCGATTTTGCTCGATTTGATGCGAAAAAGGCGAAGAAAGTCACGCGTGCCAAGAAGTCTGACGCGGAAAGCGAAAACGCACAAGTTAATTCGAGCGACGCACCCGAGGCAGATCAGGAATCTGTGATTGAAAGCGAAAGCCGCCGTCGTCGCCCAAGAAGACGTCGTCCAACAAAGGCGAT
>CAVAQL010000150.1:0-2896 GCA_963590825.1 Bacteroides caccae
ATAAACGACAGCGCCTATCGAGTAACACTCTCGCTACTTTCTCGCAGGACGAAAGAAGTCCTCTATGCGATTGCTAAAGAAGGGAGCGCCTGCCACGTCACATCAGGTGACTTTGTTAAACGCCATGCGCTTTTTTCTCAAAGTTCGGTGCAAGCGGCAGTTAAGGTGCTACTACAACGTGGGATTATTACAAGAAAGGAAAAAGCGTACTCAATCTCAGAGAAGTTCTTCGCTCTTTGGATTCGCAGAGAAATTCTTGGAATCCGATAAAGAAGTTGCCATGGGTTCTCTACTTGGCGGTGATCCTTACTCAAAAGGCAGGAATTCCGAACTTGAGAGCTCCTTAGTTGAAAGTCCCATAAAACTAAACTCGAACGTAGAAAAGCGTGGGTTGTAAAAGAAAAATGCGTTGGCTTTTTTCTTTAATTCCTCGAGATGAATTTTCTCGGGATTGAGCTTAATCTCTGCAAAGACGATTCTCTTTTCGGTGCTGTTAAGGGCCACAAGGTCAATCTCGTTTTCGCCTTTTTTATCCCACCAGGGGCCGACGTCGGTAAATAGTCCAAGATTTCGAAAGTGTCGAAGATAAAGGCGCTCTAAGACTCGTCCTGCCCATGTGGGGTAGCCCGCCTCGATTTCTTTGACAATCGCAGACGGATTTGGCGACTGTAGCATTTTCAAATTCGGTAAGCAGAACGTGTACCAAAAGTCGAGCAGTGCGTCCCCTAATTCATAGCGGATGCGTTTTCGTTTAGCACTATTTTCTGCAATGGGCTCTGTGCGTTCAATTAGTCCATAGAGATTTTCAAGTTGATTTAAGTGGCCAGAAATATTGAAATCAAAAAGGGAGGTTAATTCCGTCCTCTTGTTTTTGCCTTGTGATATTGCCATCAGGATTTCATTCATGCTCGCAGCGTTGGCCTTAAATTCAGAGGCAATCATAAGTTGCGCTTCAGCCGTGAATCCCGAACTAAAAAGGAGCGCGTGATTGACCATGGCATCAAGCGTTGTTGCACCTGATGTGAGTATGCTTTGAACGTATTGTGCAACGCCTCCTGTTAGCGAATAAAGAGCTAAGAGATCATTGCCAGAAAAATTTTCTTTGTAGTCGCGAAAGATAACTTTAAGGAGCGCTGGATCAAACGGCTCAAGACGAATAAAGGCGCTTTCACGAGCAAAGAGAGGGGCTTTTCCATCTTCGAAAATTTTTCGCATACTGCTGACAACCGAGCCGCATGTGATAAGAAGTAGTTTTGAACGTGTGTGATAGCGATCCCAAAGTTCCTGAAGGTTAGTAAAGACAGTCGGGTCGACGGCTTCAAAGTTTTGGAACTCATCGAGAATAAGCGCAATCGGACGCTTCTCGGATTCTTTGAAAATGAATCGGAAAATTTCTTTGTAGGTTTGAACGCTAGGCGGTAGAACTATCCTTAGTGTTTCTGCGGTTTCTTTTCTTAAATTTGAAAGATTGCTTTTGGTAAGTTGCGCTGCGACATAAAGGTAAATCCGTGGCATTGAAGGGTTTGCGCAAAGCGCCTCTTCGATAAGCCGTGTTTTGCCAGAGCGACGTCTCCCAGCGATTGCGACAAAGCGGCTCATTTTCTTTTCTAGGACATCGTTTTGCATTTGCTTTAGCAGGGTAAGCTCGCCTTCCCGACCGTAAAATCGATTTGAATTAACGATAGCGTATTCCATGATTTTCTTCTATGTCGCAAAATATATGTCTGAAAATAAAGATAAATTTTGGTTATTCGCAATAACGTTATTGCCAATAACCTTAATTCTAATAACGATCTCGGAAATTTTTCCCGGAGAAAAGTTAAAACGTCGACTTCGTCATTTTTTTGGGCGGCGAGGAAAGGAAATTCAAAAAGTCAAGCCCAAAGGCGTGCCCATTTTTTGAGCACTTCAGTCAAATCAAAGCACTTAGCCTTCCTCATTAGCAAAATCTCTTCGCATTCCACAGAAACTGTGGAAAACAGGGAGATGGGGGACGCTACGAGCTGTCGTGGCCGAATCACGAAAAAGGCATTAGAAAATCAAACAGCTTCTCGCCTCTTTGATCTCTCTTGACTTTCTTGTGAAACCAGTTTTTGGCATTTTTTCTGGTGCACTCGTGCGGTTTCTGAGGGCCGTTCAAGGACTACTTACTGACTGTCGAATTAGATTGGGCTTAAAAAGAGAATTCTCCTGGTGATGTCGAAGTAGAAATGCAAAGATAACATATGAGTTTATACTCGTCTTCGTGAAATAGGGGAATCGTCCTTCTCTTCAATCATTGACAGTACTTTGCGACAGTGTTACTGTCTCTAATGAAAAGTGACGGAAGAGGTTTTTTATGAAAGACGACGTTCAGGAAGAAAAAGAGCCAAGAACTTACGGAATTGAAGAACTTGCTCGGCTCAGTGGTGTAAGTCGTAGAACGATTCGCTACTACGTGCAAATTGGTTTACTTCAAGCGCCCGTTGGAGAAAGGCGCGCGGCGCGCTACAGCGCAGATCACTTAGAGCGCTTGCTCAAGATTCGACGCCTTGCATTAAATCATGTCCCGTTAGAAGAGATTGCCGATTCTCTTAAGAATGATTTCGAGATTTCGGATGCGTGTTGCATTTCCGAGCGTCGTCTAGGAGAAGTCAATGTCTGCAGTCACGTCAATTTAGGTGCGGGATTGACTCTGGTAATTGACCCGAATCTCGCGCGCATGAAGGCCGAGGCGATTCGAGAACTCGCAAGCGGCATCGTGACACTCGTAAAAGAAATCGAGAGTCGTCAAAAGAAAGACGGCAAAACAAATTAATCACAAAAAGGGGGAGTTCACATGATGATGAAAGCACTTAAATCGATGACGCTTAACGCGGTGGCCAAAGATTTGATGTTGACCTACACGATTGAGCAT
>CAVAQL010000151.1:0-2874 GCA_963590825.1 Bacteroides caccae
GTCTTGCAGTGCCCAAGCAGTCCCGCCAAGCCAATGGGCGGATAGATGTACGCGTTATTTCCCTGACGAGGTACGTAGTGTTTGCCATTAAAGTCAACCTCGGCAAAAGGTGAGCCTGAAGCAAAAAGCGCACGACCATCGGAATACTTATAGGCGTCTTCTGCTGAACACTCGGATTTGCTGTTCGGATTAGACAAAGCGAAGATAATCGGACGCTCGTTAATTTCTGCCATAGTGCGGATGACTTCTTCGGAGAAGGCGCCTCCTACCGTAGAAAGACCAACGATGGCTGTCGGGCGAATCTTGCGAATACAGGCCACAAGGTTCCTTTCCTCGGGCATATCTTTCACGAAGGGCTTATGCGATTCGGCAAGTTCGGCTCTGTGCGTTGTCACAAGGCCATCGATGTCGAATAAGTACATGCGGCTGCGAGCTTCTTCAATTGTCAATCCTTCTTTTACCATCGCCTGAGCAAGCTGCGCCGCTGCTCCCGTGCCCGCTTCACCAGCGCCAAAGAAAAGCACCCGTTCTTCAGAGAGCTTCGTTTTCTTAACGCGTGAAGTTGTAATAAACCCTGCGACAACAATAGAGCCCGTGCCCTGAATATCGTCGGAGAAACAGCACCAGCGAGGTGAGTGGATATCAAGTAGCTTAAAAGCATTGACATTGCCAAAATCTTCAAATTGAATAACGCAATGCGGCCACTTTTTATGCAACTCAACGAAAACTTCTTCAACAAAATCAAAATACGCCTTTCCACGAACTCTCTTGTGGCGATGGCCAAGATAGAAGGGGTCTTTGAGGTAACGCTCGCGGTTTGTGCCCACATCAAGCGTAATTGGAAGCGTCTTAGCTGGGTCAACTCCCGCAAACGCTGTGTATAAACCGAGCTTCCCCGCAGGAATTGCCATACCGTTAATGCCGAGGTCTCCTAAGCCCAAGATGCGCTCGCCATCGGTAATCACAATCATGTCAACATCTTTTTGCGGAGCGTTATTTAAAATCTCCCCCACACGACCGCGGTCTTCAATCGCAAGGAATACGCCTTTCGGGAAACGCCAGCAGTGGCTGTAATTCAGGCAAATCTCCGCAACCGCTGGTGTATACGCAATCGGCAAAACCTCAGCGACGTGATTGACAAGTAGATAAAAGAAAAGTGTTTCATTTGAAGCGTGAATCGACTGCAAATAAAGCGCTTTGTGATAGTTCTCTTTAAACGTCCTTAAAACCTCAAGAACGCACTGAGCTTCTTGTTCAATTGAGGCGACTACGGGCGGAAGAAGCCCTTCGAGCTTCTTTGCTTTACGCTCAGCCTCTGTGTAGCCCGTCCCATGCGTAACAGTTGCATCCGTGAGGAGGGCAAATCCTGTTTTTTCCTGCGTCATTTCCCTAAACTCCATGTCATTTGTTAGTCGTCAAATGTGAATTACCCTTTGAAAATGAAGGGCTTTTGCCACTTGGACGCTCTTGAGTCTAGGGTTAAGTGCTCATATTGGGAATGGAAATCTTTTAAGTAAAAGTTGGAAAAATGACAAGTTAGATTTTTTCCAAGGATTTTTTGAGCACCAAAATGAGCCTCTGAAAAAGAAGTCCCTTTACCTTAAATTTCAATAGGCATTTGCGTTCTATTCCGAAAATGTGTAACATGCTACATATATTCGGAGTGAGATATGATTATTCAAAGACCGCATTACCTAGAAATGCTCGTAAAGGGCCAAGGAAATGGCCTTGTGAAAATCGTCACGGGCGGGCGTCGCACGGGTAAGTCTTTCTTACTTTTTACGCTCTTTCACGATTACTTAATCGAGCACGGCGTAAGCGAAGATCATTTAATCGAATTGTCTCTAGACGATAGGCGAAACAAGGATTTGCGTAATCCTGACGCCTTGCTCGCTTACATCGATAATCGCGTTAAGAACAGCGGCAAAGTGAACTACGTCATCCTCGATGAAATCCAGTTCGTCGAAAACTTCACCGAAGTTCTACTGAGCCTTATGCATAGGCGCAACGTCGAAGTTTATGTCTCTGGCTCAAATTCACGGTTTCTTTCGAAAGACATCGCCACTGAATTTCGCGGAAGAGGCGAGGAGATTCGCCTTTGGCCTCTGACGTTTGCTGAGTTCTACAGCGCAGTAGAAAAGTCACGCGCAGAGGCTTGGAAGGACTACTACACCTATGGGGGATTGCCTCAGATTCTCTTAATTCACTCAGAGGCAGAAAAAATAAACTACCTCAGAAGTATCTTTGAAGTGACATACATCAAAGATATCATCGATCGCAACCGTATTAAAAATAGCCAAGGAATTGAAGCCCTTGTTCGCATTCTTGCGTCTTCAATTGGCTCATCAACGAACCCTTTGCGTATCAGCAAAACCTTTAAAAGCGCCTCGAAGACAACACTATCGGATAAAACGATTCACGAGTATCTCTTAAACTTGGAAGATGCGTTTTTAATCGAAGAAGCGTTACGCTTTGACGTTAAAGGGCGCAAATACATCGGCACTGAAAACAAATATTATTTCTCTGACTTGGGGCTACGTAACATTGCTCTTAACATGCGCCGGCAAGAAGAGACGCCTATCATGGAAAACGTTATCTATAACGAACTTCGCAGCCGCGGCTACTTGGTTGATGTCGGTGCCGTAAGAACGCTCGTGACAGACAAAGAGAAGAAAAGAAAGAGAGCAGTGCTTGAAATTGACTTCGTTGTGAATTCTGGTGACCAACGTCTCTATATTCAATCGGCCTACAGGCTTGAAGACGCAGAGAAAACTAAAAAGGAAAAGCGTTCGCTTAAATTAGTTCACGACGGCTTTCGTAAACTCATCGTCGTTGGCGAAGATATTCATCGTAAGATAGACGACGATGGCATCG
>CAVAQL010000152.1:0-2859 GCA_963590825.1 Bacteroides caccae
TACGGGCGCACAATATATTTAAGAGGACCCTATGGTTATTATTCGTTTGTCTCGCACGGGTGCTAAGAAGCGTCCGTTTTACAACATGCTCGTTTGCGACTCTCGTGCTCGCCGCAATGGTCGTTTCATCGAGCGCGTTGGGTTTTATAACCCTGTTGTCGCCGAAGGCGCACAGCGCTTAACATTTGATGCCGCTCGCATCCAGCACTGGCTCGACAATGGTGCCAAGTTAAGCGACACTGTTGCTCGTCTCTTAAAGGACGCAAAGGCAAAGGCGGCGGCTTAATACGTGAAACGGGGTTTTCGCGCTTAAAAACAAAAGTGAGCCTTTTTTAAAACGTCGTGCCATCCGTGTCTAGTGCACACTCGATTGCGTTTTAAATTCCTCTTGGCTTCTTTGGTAAGCGGTATCTACCTAAACCCAGTCATGCGTATTAGCGAAACTCGCTAGAATAAACGGACTCTAAAGAGGGCCCGTTTTTTTATGACTATTTCAAATCCAGAGAATTTCATTGAAGTTGCCAAATGCGCAGGATCTTACGGCGTACGTGGCGACGTGCGCGTCTTCCCGATGGCAACGGGCGAAGCCCTCATTGCAGCCCAATGTTGGCTATATAAGAGCCGCACAGGAGGAACGCAATTACTTCATCCCACGTCAGTAAAAAAGCACGGAGAGGGCCTTCTCGTTCACTTTGAAGAGGTCACTTCGAAAGAACTAGCGGATAGCTTAAAGGGCACAATCCTTATCTCAAGAGAGGAATTCCCAGAGACAGAGGCCGGGGAATTTTGGGCCGTTGACTTAATTGGTTTTGATGTCATCAATTGCAAAGAGGAAAAGCTTGGGCATTTAGAGCGTTTTGAAAACAATGGCGCGCATGAAATCCTTGTTGTCGTAGATTCAGAACGCACACACCGTATTCCGCTTGTGAAGGCTTACGTTGAGAAAATCGATTCTCAAACAAAAACCATCTACGTCGATTGGGAAAGCGATTGGGGTTAACGATGCGCATAGATGTCATCACACTCTTTCCAGAAATCTTTCACGCTGTCACTGACTATGGCATTAGTTCACGGGCCAAAGAAAGGGGATTGTGGACAATTCATTTCTGGAATCCGAGAGCGACAACCACAGATTTGCACCGCACGGTCGATGACCGTCCGTTCGGAGGGGGACCAGGGATGGTCATGATGGCTCAACCCCTAGCAACAACCTTGGAAGCGATTCGTGCTTCAGGAAATGCCGGGCCCGTTGTTTCCTTTACGCCCACAGGAAAACGAATCGAAAATACGCTTGTCAAAGAGTTCGCAAGCGTGGATAAAGATTACGTTTTCGTCTGCGCTCGCTACGAAGGAATCGATGAGCGTTTTATCGAAGAGTTTGTTGATGTGAGTTTAAGCTTGGGGGACTTTATTCTCTCAGGCGCTGAAATCCCTGCCTGTGCATTGATTGATGCGATGGTCCGACAGTTACCCGGCGCGATTAAAGAAGATTCTGTGGCTGACGAATCTTTTAACGACCTCTTACTTGAAGCCCCGCACTACACAAGGCCTGAGGTTTGGCAGGGAAAGGGTGTGCCAGAAGTACTTTTATCGGGACACCACGCCAACATCGCCAAATGGACTCGAGAAAAGAAATTGGAAGCGACTTTCCAAAATCGGCCTGATTTGATTAAAATAGCGCGCTCACGAGAAAAACTTACTCGTGAAGATGAAGCCTTTCTAAAAACTTTAGAAACGCCTCAAAAATAGGTGTCTTAAGAAATTCTTAAGACGTTTTTAAAACCCATCCTCTGGCCGGCCAATTTTTTTAATCCTGTACGGTTATTGATGGTTCAGGAGAAATCGATGGATATCATCAAGACTCTCGAGCAAGAAGAAATCGCTCGTCTTTCCGAAGGAAAGAAAATCCCGCAGTTCCGCGCTGGCGATACCGTCAATGTCGTTGTCAACGTCATTGAAGGCACCCACAAGCGCACACAGGCCTACGAAGGCATTGTGATTGTTAAGCGCAACAAGGGACTCAATAGCTCCTTTATCGTTCGTAAGATTTCAAACGGTGAAGGCGTTGAAAGAACCTTCCAGTTGTATTCCCCGACGATTGCTTCCATTGAAGTCAAGCGCCGTGGCGACGTTCGTCGTTCTAAGCTTTACTACTTGCGTGAACGCTCCGGGAAATCGGCACGTATTCGTGAACTTCTTACAAAGAAGGCCGAAGAAGCCTAATCTTGCGTTTTCTTTTTGCAAAGAGGAGATCCGTGTGGTCTCCTTTTTTTCGCTCATGCACTTTAGTGCTTCGTAGCAGTTGACCCTTCAGTTGTGCCGTTTTCAAAAAGAGCAGCCACATCAATTTTGTCAAGCTTGTAGTGCTTTCCACAGAATTCACACGTGACTTCAATTGCGCCTTTTTCGTGAACGATTTCCTCGGCTGTTGCTTTCCCGAGGCTCTTTACCATCGCTTCGATTGCTGCCTTCGAGCACCGACATTGAAACCGTGGATGCGCTTCGTTGACGACTCTCGGGTTATCTTCCCAGAATAGGCGTCGGGCTAAATCGGTGGCGTCCGTACTTAAGAGTTCAGAGTCTTTGACGGTTTGACCAAAGAGCACGACCTCATCAAAGCCTTTGTCCGTTTCTTCTTCTGCAATTGTGTCTGTTTTTGTGTTGCCTCCCTGTTTCGGCAAGGCTTGTAAGAGAACGCCGCCGATAGCTACATCACTTGCAGCAAGCCAGATTCGCGTTTTCAGTTGCTCCGAGTGCGTCATGTAGTTTTCGAGCGTTGCTTCTACACCATTGTCATCCAAGGCTACAAGCCCCTGATAGGGTTGCTCGCCAACACGACGGTCAGCGGCATCAAGAATC
>CAVAQL010000153.1:0-2851 GCA_963590825.1 Bacteroides caccae
GACGTTGATACGGTTGTTACGCATATGGAGGAATGGTACAACGGGTATCGATTTAGTTCACGTAGTCTCGAAACGGTTTTCAATCCAACAATGTGTTTGTATTACTTGAAAACATTGAAGAGGGAGCAAGCAGAGCCAGTTGGTATGCTCGACTCAAACTTGGGGCAGAATATCGACAAAATTCAGGGGATTTTAAGTTTGGGTAATCCGAGTTTAGTCAAAGAGATTCTTGATAAGGCTCTGAAAAGCACCCCGATTCCTTTTGATGAAGTCGCCTCGGAGTTAAACCTAAATCTGGCGCGGGAGATGGGAGAACGAGAATTACTTTCCGCTCTTTTCTATATGGGATTTCTGACCTATGACGCAGGAGAAGAACCGGCCCTGTGTATTCCCAATCGAGCCATTCGGATTCAATTTTTTGAATATTTCTTGAAGTACGTCATTGAGGTCAAGTACGAGTTTACTGAAAAGATCTTTAAAAAGACTTTGCAACCTCTTGCAGACGGCAATCCCCAACCATTCTTTCATTTTGTTTGTGATCGCTACAGTGATGCGAGCGGTATACATGCTCACGCGCACCTTAGAGAGAGCGACTTTCAATCGGTTCTTGTCTGTGCCTTCACGTTAACAGACCAATATGACATTCAAAGCGAACTTGAAGTCAGAGGGACAAAAGCGAAGGGCTACGCAGATATTCTTGTGATTCCCAAGAAAGAAAGTTGTGCAAAGTATTCTTATCTCATTGAGATTAAACATCTTAAAGTCGAGCAAGGAGAAGACGCTACCCTTCTTGAGGAAACCATCAAAGACGCAAAAGAGCAACTTGCACGCTATAGCCTCGGAAACAACATTGGTGATATACAAAATCTCAAACGTGTTGTTGCGGTTTTTGTCGGTGTTGAACTTAACGTGCTTGAGATTTACTGAGAACTCTCAACGGGATCAAACGTAATGCGAATGGTCTTCGGGAGTGTCTGACCGGGATTGGCCGCTGGGAAGGGGTCGACTCGGCGGATGGCACTTTCGACAGCCGCATCAAAGGCTGGGAGTCCTGAACTTTGTTCGAGCTTCGGGGGCTTTAATTGCGAGCCATCAGGCAAAAGAAAGACGGTGTAAATCGCTAGGTGTTCACCACTTTTTAATCCAGACGGGACCTGATAAATAATCTGAGAGCGAAGTAAAGAAACCACGCGCGCGATGTAACGGGCTTGTTTGGCTCCTGTCGCGTTCGGTGTCTTCACGCGCATGTCGCCTGTTGTTTGGCCGACGCGATTTGTGGCTTTGTCGGTTGTCGCAGCTCCTAAGATGCGGGCAAGTTCAGCCTGACGGAGTTGTTCTTGACGTCGTTTTTCTTCAGCAATGCGTTTTTGCTTTTCTTCTTCGAGGCGCCGCTCTTCGGCTGCGGCTTGTTCTGCTTTTAACTTTTCTTCAGCGGCTTTTTCTCGTTCTTTGGCTTTCTTTTCTTCTTCAAGGCGAATCTCGGCTTCGCGTTCAACGCGCTCTTGAATGTCTGCTTTGGTGGGTGCCACTGTTTCTGGCTCAGTCTGCGGGGCAACCTCTGTCACTGGACTTGCCACTTTTCCGCTTGCATCTTCGGGTGCCCAAAGTTCGGCGTAAACGATTTCTGAGGAGGTATTCCATTGAAAGACTGTGACAAGTCCAAAAATCAAAACCGCATGGGCAAGAAGAGCGGCGACAAACCCTAAGGGTTTATCGAAGAATCGCTCATTGTGAACGACAAAATGCGGTGTTGTGGGCTTAGCTTCTGTCACAGAACGTATTTCCCTTTTTAGCGTCGCGTCTTCTCGATTTCCATCGCAAGTCCGACGCGAGCAACGTTGGCTTTTTGTAGGAGCTTCATCACATCGATGACTTTTCCGTAATTGACGTCTTTATCGGCAGAAATCACAACGGGCGTTGAATCCAATGAACCCAAAGCTTGCACACGATCTAAGAGCGTTCCGATTGTCACGGGAACAAGACTTTTACCTGCTTTCACAGAAATCTTTCCATCCGCATGCACAACAACCTCAACGGCCTTCTCGGGCGCTTTCGAGGCTTTTTGTACGCTCGGAAGGTTTACCACCGAGGGGTTCACAAAGGGAGCCGCTACCATCAAAATCACAACGAGCACGAGCATCACATCGATATACGGGACGACGTTAATCTCGCTCATCATGCGCCGCCTTCTAGCTTTACCGAGATTTCTTAATGCCATAGCGTTAAATCTCCATTGCTTTAGCGTTGACGCGCCAAGATGTTCATGAACTCTTCGGAGAAGCTATCAAAACGATTGGTGATGCGTTCGAGTTTTGTGGCAAAGGAGTTGTAAGCCACGGTCGCAGGAATCGCAGCGAATAGACCGATTGCCGTTGCAACAAGGGCCTCAGCAATGCCAGGGGCGACAACGGCAAGCGAGACGTTTTCCAATGTCGAAAGCCCTGTGAAGGCGTTCATGATGCCCCAGACTGTGCCAAATAGACCAATGTAGGGAGAAACGGAACCAATGGAAGCCAATAGCGGAAGCCCCCGCTCTAAGTCATCAATCTCACGCTGAAAGGCAGCACTCATACTGCGCCGCACACCCGAGAGCATTTCGGACTCGGGCTTTTCAGAAAGTTTTAAGAATTCAGTCATGCCCGCGGCAAAGAGACGCTCTTCTGCGCTCGTTTTCTTGGCGTGTGAACTCGCTGTCTCAAGAAGCTTTGTTAAATTCGCTCCTGACCAAAAGCGCTGCTCAAAGCTATCGGTTTCACGCAAGGTGCGTGATAAGACGCTCCACTTACTAAAGATGGTTGCCCAACTCACTAAGCTAGCGAGAACAAGAATCGCGAGCACGCATTTGACGACG
>CAVAQL010000154.1:0-2837 GCA_963590825.1 Bacteroides caccae
ACTTCTCTAAGCGCAAAAAAGAAAGAATAAATACGGGCAAACCGCTAAAATCCTTTGGCTTTAAGTAAATTTTGGACTTTACGATTAATTCACCGGTTTCTCGCTTACACCTATGACAGAGAAGAGCACACAGAATTTAGAAAATGGCCTTAGCCGCAGAGCTGAACTTGATCTTTTGAGAACGCTTCCCGAGCTTTTAACGCACCACTTAGAAAAGCGCCCTCATATTGCGCTTTATAAGTACTACGACAATATGTTAAAGGACTGGGTGGTACTTACTGCGCATGAAGTCGCTCAGAAAGTCACCCAGTGGCGCCATGCGTTTGCAAAAATGGGACTCAAGCGTGGCGACCGAGTGGCAATGCTCTTACCCAATTGCATTGATGCGATTTTTTTCGATCAAGCAGCGTTATCGAACGCCCTCGTTCCTGTCCCTCTTCATGCTGTGGATACCCCAGGGTCATCGGCCTATATCTTGAAAGACTCAGGAGCGAAGGTGCTCTTTACGAATCGCCTTTTAAAGTGGAAAGGCATTCGAGAAATCGGCGACTTACCTGACCTACAAACAGTGGTTATCACCGATGAAGCCACAGAACCTCGCCGCGATGGCAATGTCGAGGTCACAAATGTGGATGCGTGGCTTACTGCTGGAGTGGGAACAGAACTTCCCACAGGGCCCGAACCCGAAGACCTCGCAGCGATTGTTTACACCTCAGGCACCACAGGCAACCCCAAAGGCGTGATGCTCACGCACCGCGCGATTCTCGCCAATGTCACTGGGGTCTTAACGATTATTTGGACTGAGCCCGACGATGTGTGGCTTTCTTTCTTACCGCTTTCTCACACCTTCGAGCGTACGACAACGTATTACACGGCGCTTGGCATGGGAAACTTGGTTGCCTTTAACCGCAGTATCGGTTTCTTGCAAGACGATATGCGGCTTATTAGGCCTACTGTGATGATGAGCGTACCGCGCATCTATGAAAAGATTTACGCTAAGGTGCAGGACCGCTTGACTCTAAAAAGTGGCGCCGTGCGCTTTTTGATGCGCTGGGCAATCTCTGTAGGGTATCGTAAGTTTTGCAGAGCCAACGGTCTACCCTCGCCCTTTACGCCAAGTGAAATCTTCGATTGCGTTGTCTCGGGCTTCTTAGATCACTTTGTCGCGCAGACAGTGAGAAACATTTTTGGTGGCCGCCCACGAATCTTTATCGCAGGGGGCGCCGCGTTAAGCCCTGCGGTGGCACGCTTCTTCTTGGGGCTTGGTGTTCAAATTCACCAAGGATACGGAATGACTGAGACGAGTCCCATTGTTTCTGTTAACCCCATTGGGAAGAATCACCCGAGAACAGTGGGTGTGGCACTCAAAAACATGCGTGTTCGCTTGGGAGAAAACGACGAACTCCAAGTCAAAGGCCCTTGTGTGATGAAAGGCTATTGGAATCGCCCGAAAGAAACCGCTGCGATGTTTACCGACGACGGTTGGCTCAAAACGGGCGACCAAGCCGACATCTATGAAGATGGCGACATCCAATTAAAGGGACGTATTAAAGAAATCATCGTCACAAGCACAGGCGAAAAAGTACCGCCAGCAGACCTTGAGAATGCGATTGAGGCAGATCCCCTCTTTTCTCAATCGATGGTCGTTGGAGATAACCGCCCGTATGTCTCTGCTCTTGTTGTCGTCAACCCCGAGCAGTGGCCACGGTTTTGCGAAAGTTTTGGCTTAGATCCCAAAGACGATGCAACGCTTCAGAATTCAGATTTACGAAATGCTGTACTGCGTCGAGTCAAGGCAGCAACCGCGAACTTCCCGAATTACGGCATACCAAGAAATGTTCGCATCTTGCGTGAGCCGTGGACCATTGATAACGGGATGCTCACTCCCACATTGAAATTAAAACGCCGTGTGATTAACGCCAAATACGCCGCCGAAATCGAAAGCCTTTATGGCGACGTGAGATCTCAGCGTTAATTTCATTTTGATTGCCTTTGCCCCCAGAAATTGGGGGCAAATCATTTCTAGTTCCTTTCTCCCCAAATGAGGCAAAACGAACTCGAGTACACCTCGAGAAACACACCTTATGGCTCTTTGGAGAAGTGTTAGGAAACGTTAAGAATTTGCGCCAGCTGACACATCAAAAATGCGCCAACTGCCACAACAAAAACAAGCCAACTGACATAACAAAACTAGCAAAAAAATCGTTTTAAATTCTCATAAGGGATTGAAATCATTTAAAATGTCTTAACTCAATCCAATACCAAAAAAAATGGCACGAAAGATGATGAAATATAAGGCAAGAATTGCAGACAAGCTATTGGCAGACAAACTTGATGCAATGGGTGCAGTGCTAATCGAAGGACCCAAATATTGTGGCAAGACAACTTTGGCTAGCCAACAAGCAAAGAGCATTCTCTCGATGTCGGACCCCGATGCCAAGGCACAGAACTTCGCCATGGCAGAAACAAACATCAAGCTTTTGCTGCGAGGCAGGACTCCACGCTTGATTGACGAGTGGCAACTCGTTCCTAAGTTTTGGGATGCTGTGAGAAACGAAGTGGATAAGCGCGGCGAGGACGGGCAGTTTATTCTCACGGGTTCTTCTGTGCCTGCAAATTACGACGAGATATTCCACACGGGCACAGGCCGCTTTGCCTGGCTCAAACTTCGGACGATGAGCCTTTGGGAATCTCAAGAGTCCACAGGAGAAGTGAGCCTATCGAAGTTGTTCGCGGCCGATAAGGAAAATTACCTCGTTGAAGGCATCAACCAAATCGATATGGAGCGTCTTGCCTATTTAACATGCCGCGGTGGCTGGCCAAAAGCATTGGATAAG
>CAVAQL010000155.1:0-2799 GCA_963590825.1 Bacteroides caccae
TTTCGTCGATCACACGAAGGGTCTTTAGGATTTAGAGGCCCTTTCTTGATTTATTTTTCGATTTCTAGGTAAGCATGCGTCGCGTTGTCGTCACAGGCATTGGTCTTGTTAGCCCGCTTGGGAATTCTGTCAAAGAGAGTTGGACTTCTTTATTGGCAGGCTCCTCAGGCATCTCGCAGATTACAGCTTTTGATGCAAGCGCCTTTAATTGCCGCATCGCAGGCGAAGTTAAAAATTTCGATCCGGTCGCTGTGTTAGGAATCAAAGATGCGCGCCGCTTCGAGCGCTTTACCGCCTTTGGTGTCGCAGCGGCATTCCAAGCACTCGATGATGCGAACTTAGTCTTTGAAGATAAAGACAGAGCAGCAGAACGCGCCGGCTGTCTTGTGAGTTCTGGGATTGGCGGTATTTACACCAAATGCCACGATTACGCTGAGTACCTTACGGGTGGCCCACGAAAATTTTCTCCATTCGTTGTCCCCGTTTCCATTATCAATTCCACCAACGGAAAGCTCTCGATTGCGAGGCACTTAAAAGGGCCTAATCTTGCCATTGGTACGGCCTGTTCCACAGGGCTTCACTCCATTGGAGAAGCCGCTTGGATCATCGCACGAGACGACGCGGATGTGATGGTCGCCGGTGGCACGGAAAGCGCAATACACCCAGCAGGAATCGCTGGCTTTGACAACATTCACGCCTTATCACGACGTAACGACGCACCCGAAAAGGCATCCCGCCCCTTTGATAAGGATCGCGATGGCTTTGTTTTAGGCGAGGGTGCTGGAGTTCTTGTGCTTGAAGAGTACGAACACGCTCTGCGTCGTGGTGCTCATATCTATTGCGAGATTGTTGGATACGCTTTAAATGCGGACGCGTATCACTTTACAGCGCCCGCCAAAGATGGGGCCGTGCGCTGCATGAAGCTTTCTCTTAAGCGCGCAGGAATTGCACCTGAGGCAATTGACTTTATTAATGCACACGGAACATCGACCCCTGTCGGAGATGCAAGTGAAGCCTCAGCGATTCGGGAAGTCTTTGGAGAAAGCACCGATAAGTTACTTGTCACGTCCACAAAAGGCGCAACAGGTCATACCTTAGGGGGAGCGGGCGGCATCGAAGCCGTGTTTACCGTTCTTTCCATTGAAAACCAAATTGTCCCGCCCACACTCAACCTTGATAATCAAGACGAAGCCTGTCCCATTCACATCTGTTCAGGCACTGCGCACAAATGCACCATACGCTATGCGATGAAAAACAACTTTGGTTTTGGTGGTACAAACGCAAGCGTTATCTTTAAAACGCTTGACTAAATCCAACTAAAACCAACCTAAGTTCGGCCCCTCAAGACGTTCAACGCAGCGAAAAACGATTTCGCCTTCGTAGCCCTTATCTTTGGCACGCGTTTCTGCATCGATTGGCATCATGCCAAGGCTTTTCTTACTGCAAAAGTTCTTGGCGCGCTCGATTTGGCGATCACGAAACCGTGCATAAGTGCTTGGCCAGGGCTCAGAAAGAAAGAGCTTATATTCGTTCGCAGCAAGAGTCGTCACTTTCTCTTCGGATTTGCCGAATGAGGCGCATCCAGCGAGAAGCGCTGAAGTTAGAGCAAGTGTTAAGAGTTTGAGGGCAATCGTTTTCTTTTTCATTGTCGTAATAAAAAAAACATTCAGTTCTCTGTCGCGGTGTAAAGTTTATGACAGATGGAAAAATGGATAACGCCTATTTTCTCATAGCTTCGCGAATCGCGCTTATAAAGGGCTTCTTCAGAATCATCTGCTAAGCAATAAAAGCCGATATTTTCCCCGGCTCGCTTGCAAATAAGGGGAACTTCTTTTCCGTTTGTATCGAGCGCATAAGAAAAGCTCGCATCAGAAAACGCATCCTTTAGACTTAAATAAAGAGCATTAAGGGCGTAGAGCTTTAATTGTTTCTTATCGGATAGATTCGTGCGGGTAAGCCAAAGGGCAAGACCTGGCGCCTTCCAAAAGAGTTTCTTTCGCCGTGCGATGCGGCGCCGTCCGACTTTTAAAACGGGGTCAACTAAATCAATGATGCCAAGCCTTTCTAAAAGCGCACACCAGCGCCTTGAGGTCGCTTGACTGACGGAGGCCGCCTTTCCAACTTCAGTCCAATTCACGGGACGCCCCGTATAGCGAGCCGCTTCTCGCAAGAAATCAAAGAGGCGACTTTCTTCACGAATCTTGAGTCCCGCTAAAAGCGTCTCAGCATAAAAGGCTTTAAACCAGCCTTCCCAATAGGTCGCTGGATTTGTGCCGCTAGGAGCGCCGCTTAAATTGAGAGCCTTTTCAATCGGAAGATTATGAACCGTAAATTGCCCGCCAAAGCGTTGCGCTTTTTCGTCATTTTGGAAACTGACGGCTCGCGTAAGAGTTTCACGGACAATCGAAATATCTATCCCAAGTTCTTTTGCCCTTTGGCGTAAATCGCGTAGCACGGATTCCCCAAAAAGGCCAGAAACTATGAGGCTTTTATCGCTATGTGCTTTTAGATAGGTCAGCGCTTTCGTTAAAAGTGTTTCGCGTAAATGCGCTGCTTCAATGAGATTGGGCGCAGCATACTGAGCGAAGAACTCCTCAGGGCTTGCATCAAAAAGGCGAGAGACGTGAATGTTCTTAAGGCTTGCGGCACTCGCGTTACCGGGTTCTTCAGTGATTGACTCACGAACGCGACAAATAAGTTGGGCATTAGTCGGCGTCATTGACTATCCCCAGCCGTTTTGCACGAAAACGCCTTAAGTAATCGGCCAGCGCGAAATAGCCAATCGCCTGCACTGTAAGC
>CAVAQL010000156.1:0-2764 GCA_963590825.1 Bacteroides caccae
TTCAAAATTTGATATTTCCCAAGCAACTGTGACCGATGTGAGTGTCGAAAGCACTGCCCAAAAGAGCGCCATTGCGCCCCAGGTCTTTAGAAACTTTCCGAGATAATCAAGACCCTGTCTTTTGACACTGACGACGGCCAACCCCACCAAGAGAACGAAGACAATGTAAGAAGGCAACACCCAGACAAATGCGCTTGTTGGCAAAAATAAAAGCAAGAGAAAAAGCGCACGGGAGACATTCATCGCTAAAAGGGCCTTAATCCCCAAGCCGTGTTCTCGGCAATTGCTTCACGAATCGTTGCAATGGGACCTGTCGCAACAAAAGATCCCTGAAAAAGAACAGAAGCCGTAAGATTTTGAATCGCTAAGAAGTCCTGAGGCTCATGCGTTGCAATCAGAAATGTCGCTTTTGGATTCTCGCTTTGAATTCTTTCAATATCCGAAAGAAGCGCCTTCGTGGCTGGCCAATCAAGACTTGATGTCGGTTCATCCAATAAAAACACATCTGGCTTTCCAATAAGAAGCGAGGCAAGAGCGAGTTTTCTTTTTTGCCCGAAAGAAAGATTCTTTGTCTTTGCGTTTGGATTTAGGGCAAACGACCTCGCTAGCTCTAAAGCCCTATCAAGAGACTCTTTTGATGGGCAATTGAGTGTAAGAGTGATGTCTTCTAAAACTGTTTCCCCAAAGATTTGATAATCAGACTCTTGCATTAAAAGAGCGGTTTTTCCATCGACTTTGACTGATCCTGCCTCTGGGTTAAGTAAATCAGCGAGGATACGAAGCAATGTACTTTTCCCAGTGCCATTGGCGCCAAGAATTAAATGCACGGCACCTTCAGGGACCTCCAAAGTCACCTCGTTTAAAACAAAGGCCTTTAATGCGTGAATGGAAATCATCGGGAAAGTCTCTTCTTGGTAATGCGCCACAAAAATAGCGCCAAACAGATCTTAATGAAGTCGCCTGGAATAAAGAGAACATCCATCATAAATGCTTCAAACAGTGTTTTCTTTAGCGTCAACATTAGTCCGACAATCCCCATAAAGTGATCAAAAATTAATCCCACCAATAAGAAAAGAAACGAGGGGAGAGCAGATTTCCCTTTAGCCAATCCAGCAAAGTACGCAATAAAAAGAAATCCCCACAAGTATCCAGCAGAAGGCCCTAATAAAACGCCGAGCCCCGATTTACCGCCAGCAAAGACGGGAACTCCAAGGGCGCCTGCAAGAAGATAAATTAGAACACTAAAAAGAGCGCTCTTTGGTCCTAAGAAAAGACCCGCGTAAGCAATAAAAAGCGTCTGGAGCGTAACAGGGACTGGGCCAATCGGAAGGACCAAAAGGCTCGAGAGTCCGATAACTGCAGCAAATTCGGCGATATAGGTAAGCTGCTTTATTTGAGTGATGTTTTTTGCCATAGAAAAAGTCGCTCAAGAAATCCTATAAGACCGTAGATAGCAAAAACGCACCGAGGAGCAATCGATGCGTTTTCTCTATTTGGCTAAACCATCCATGCTGAGGGACACAGGTGGAAAAGCTGGTCGCTTGAAATTAAGCCATCGCTTTGATAGCGGCGGACAAGCGGCTCTTATGACGCGCAGCGGCGTTCTTATGCAAGGCACCCTTGCTGCACATTGCATCAACCAAACCTTGAGCCTTCTTAAAAGACTCCGTAGCAACGGCTTTATCGCCAGCGAGGATGGCCTTGCGGACAGCCTTGATAGCAGTACGATAGCGCGTACGTTGCGCAGAAAGGTGTTGGTTGCGAGCAACGGCCTGACGGGCACGTTTGCGAGCTTGTTTAGTATTAGCCATTTAGGTATTCCTAAAAAAGAATGCTTGTTGGACAAGCACACGGTTTCATTTCATCCCGGGTGCGCCCTCGCATTCGCGAGCCTTGGGCTCGGCCGGTATATGTTTACAATGTCGCCTATCGAAACAAAAGAGGGCGAATCATTTCGCCCCTAATTTCGAAAAGCGCCACATTCTAACAAAAGTGAGGCGTTGCGACAATACCAATTTTAATTTGAAACACATGTCAATTCTGCGCTCTGCTGCCACAGTCTCAGCCTTTACGATGCTCTCACGCATCACAGGTCTTATCCGCGACATGCTCATTGCGCGCTACTTTGGTGTGTCAGCGGCAACCGATGCCTTCTATGTTGCCTTTCGAATCCCGAACCTTTTAAGGCGCCTTTTCGCTGAAGGCGCATTCTCTCAAGCCTTCGTTCCGATGCTCTCGCAAGTGAAAGAACAAGAAAGCGAAGATAGGGCACATGAATTTATCGATCACGTCTTTACGCTTTTAGCGATTTCGGTTTTCCTTGCAAGCGTCTTAGGTGTCATTTTTGCGCCAGCGATTATCTGGGTCATTGCAACCGGGTTTTCTGATACGCCAACGACATTTAATTTGGCTGTCGCATTAACGCGCTTTATGTTTCCCTACATTATCTTTATGAGCCTAGTGGCAATGGCCGCAGCGGTTCTAAATACATGGAAGCATTTTGCGATTCCGGCGTTCACTCCCGTACTCCTTAACGTGAGCTTTATCCTCTTTATCGTTTTATTAAGTGAACGTCTTGAAGAACCCGTATGGGCTTTGGCGATTGCTGTGATTGTCGGTGGCGTATTGCAGCTTGGTACACAGCTTATCCAAATGCGTCGTATGAAGCTTTTGGCGCGTTTCGCGAATCCCGCGAAAGCACTCAAAGACAAAGCCGTTACCCGCATGCTAAAACTTATGGTCCCCGCGCTTGTTGGTGTGGCAG
>CAVAQL010000157.1:0-2739 GCA_963590825.1 Bacteroides caccae
CTGCTTAAAGAGCCCTTTATTTTTTCTTTTCTAGGACAGCACCGAAGAAGGCATCCGTTCCATGCGTGTGCGGTAGCGTCACAAAGTAGTTCCCAAACCGCTCTTTTTGCCAAGAAGGTAGCTCAATATCCTGCTTTTGAAGAATATCGGTGGCATTGAGTAACTCAAATTCTGGGTGCGTAGCTAAGAAGGCCTCAACAACATCCATATTTTCTTCTTTTAAAAGCGAACACGTCGCGTAAACCAAGCGGCCTCCGGCTTTCAATAGTTTCGAAGCTTCTTCAAGGATTGACTTTTGCAGTTCATTAATGCGTTCGAGCTCTTTCGTATTTAAGCGCCACCTTAAATCAGGATTGCGTCTTAAGGTGCCAGTGCCAGAGCACGGGGCGTCAACTAAAACGCGATCGAATTTCCCGCGAAGGCGTTTGACACGAAGATCTTTTTCATTGCGAATGGCCATCGGATGAACATTTGAGAGCCCTGCTCTTCTCATGCGAGGTGTCAAGCCTGCTAAACGCTTTTCATTAACATCAAACGCATATAAGCGGCCCGTCGAGCGCATCATGGCACCAATGGCTAAGGTCTTACCACCAGCACCCGCGCAAAAGTCGCAAACCATCTCAGAGCGCTTCGCACCAAGTAACCGAGAAAGAAGTTGGCTCCCTTCGTCCTGCACATCGATGCGCCCTTCTTGATACATCGGCCAGCGAATAAGTCCTGGCTTATCAACGAGACGAATACCATCGGGAGAAAATGGGGTGACTTTGGCTTTGACGCCATGCTCTTCGAGTTCGGCTAAAACATCCTTTCTTTGAGCCTTTAGGCGATTCACTCTGAGGTCAAGGGGAGCACCTTCTTTGCAGGAAGCAAAAATCTTTTCAGCCTCATTTCCGTACTGCTTTTGGATTCTCTCGTAAAGCCAAAAAGGCATCTCAGCTTGAACTTCAGGAGGCGCTTTCTGAATCGGCAAAGAAAGCATATTCTCAATCGGGCCTTTATCAGAACCCAAAATTGCATCTGGAATCGCATCGCGCCCGTACTGCAGCAACAGAGTTAGATAGGCTGCGACTTTCGGGGCCTTTGTAATATGAATCGGGTGCATTCTCCAAGCAATCGATGCATAGTGGCGTAAGGCAAAGAAAATCGCTTCAGCAAGAATTGTTCTATCGCGAGAACCTAACATCGGATTCGATTTAAAGAAGGCCTTCATTAACTGATCTGCGGGGCCGTCAAGCTTCAAAATCACAGCAAGAGCTCGCGTGAGTTCTTTCACAATAAGGCTTGTGACGCGAATTCTTTCGGAATCGATGCGGACTTGGCGGGTTTTTGAGGCAGGTCCCTTATGAACTTCGCCGTTGACTTTCGCTAAGCGATAGGCTTCCTTTTGACGTTTATAAGCTTCTTTCTGACGCTGTGTTTGATGCTTATGCGTTTCGCTTTTCTTTGCGCGTTGCGGCGCAAAAGGCATTTTCTTTGTGGGCTTTTTTTCTGACATGTTTAAATCGATGAATCCATCACAGCCAAATACTGCGCGGTTTTTGCGTTCATAAGGACGCGATTATCTTTTAATGTAACCTCTCCCATCGCTACGGCATGGACGCACCGTGGATACAAAATGTGTTCGAGTTTTAAGGCTCTCGCCGCAAGCGCTTCAGGCATATCTGTTGGCACAACAGGAACAACAGCTTGTCCCACAATGGGTCCTCCATCTAACTCGCAACCAGCAAAGTGCACGGTACAACCATGAACTCGAACGCCAGCCTCAAGCGCCCTCTTATGGGTATCAAGCCCTTTAAAAAGAGGCAAAAGAGCCGGATGGATATTGAGAATCTTTCCTTCGTAATGATGAATAAAAAGTGGCGTCAAAATCCTCATAAAGCCAGCTAAAACAATCACAGCTGGATTGTATGGGTCGATTGCCTTAATCATCTCTTTTTCAAAATCTTCACGCGTTTCAAAAGACTTATGGTCAACGACAAAACTTGGAATGCCAAGGTCTTTGGCGTAATTGAGCCCCGCTGCATCGGGTCTATTGCTTAAAACCAAACCAATGCGAAGGCCATCGGCTTCCCAATGCTCTTCTTGGGCTTTTTTTGCGATAGAAAGAAAGTTCGATCCGCGTCCTGAGATAAGAACAACAATGTTTTTCATGGCAAGTAACTCAAATTGAGATGGCGCATTTTAACATCGGGGGCATTTGAGAAAACCACGAAAATAAAGGTAGAGAAACAAAGCTTACCCACGCCGAAGAAATCGAGAATGGTCGCTGAAAAGAGCAAAGGATAATTGCTGAGCTAAAAATCCTGAGTTTTGACCCACATCAGAGATTTTGAAAATCCTCGCCTTAAGAAGTTTGCAATATCGACGATCTGCAGTAAAGTTGAACTGTCTTAAGCAAACTTGGACTGTTTCGATTCGATTGGGGATTTAGAAGATGTTAAGACGCTTACGTAACCACATACTGATTTCTCTTCTTACTCTTGCAGAGGCGCTCCTTAAGGCGCTTTTCCTCCTTCTTTCACCTGTTCTCTTTTTGGCAGAAATCGTTGAAAGCGGACTGCCTACAGTTATCCGTAGAAGAATTGCTCGCCACGCTCGTTTCATTCGCCGCTTCGAGCTTTTCCTAAAAAGAACCTTCATCGGTCGTTATATCTTGAGTCCTATCCTGCTCGTACTTTTAACTTTGGCAGAGGTGCTCATCAGAGTGATTTTTATCCTCTATTGGCCAATCCTTTTTGT
>CAVAQL010000158.1:0-2729 GCA_963590825.1 Bacteroides caccae
TGGCGCATATAGGGAATTTGCTGATGCCATCGTGGACAAAGCGGGGGAGTTTAAACCTAAGAAAAAGTGAAATGTAGAACTACATCACTATTTTTGTGAGAATTGTCTAGCGGAATTATTGATTTTATTGATTTTGCTTTTAATGTAGGTGTCAGCGGTGCTATCATTATGTAGTTCTACAGAGGACTACATAAAAAATGGCTTTCCTGAAAATCCAAAAATTAGTTAAAGAGCATGACAAGGTTATCAGTGGCTCAGCGGCACTGGTCGATACAGAGTACGTTCCTGGCGCCAAGTATCACGCCAAGCACAAGGTGCTTGAGAAACTTGGAAAGGTTCTATACCTGCGAGAAGACAAGAGAGAAGGCATCTTCCAGTCTCCTACTCGAGGAATTGTTCTTTTCAACGTTGACACACAACAGTTTGCGGATGTTGCGCCAGAGGATCCCCGTATAGCGCACAGGATTTCAGCGCCGAGAGCGCTTGTACATACTGTCTTTGGGGACGCCTACCTGCTTCTCAAATTTTTGGAAAAAGATGAACTACTTTCGGTTTTGAGGCGCGTTTTCCCAAAAAATCGGGACTATCAGCGACTGATGGGACACGTTTTGCATGGGGTTTTGAGAGATGGGAGCAAGATTCACTGCGACGATTTTTTGACCAAATCTTTCGTTTCTTATCTCATGACAGATGTGAACCTTGACTCATTCCAATCGGACACGCAGTTCTACGCAATGATGGGCTCCGATCAGACGCGTCTGAACTTCTTCCGTTCTTTCGTCAAGTATATGCGTAAGAAGAAACCGAATTTTGGCAAGGGTTGTTACGTTGACTCGACTCCACTCCCAAATGACATCCGTAACAATCCTTTCAACGCCCTGTGTTGCCATGGTATCGGAGCTGCGTCAGTTCAAATGCGCTTAGTTCTGGTTCTTGACGAAGAATCGGGGTTTCCGGTTTGGTATGAGGTAGTCCCAGGTAACGTCCTCGATTTAAACACAACGATGAACCTAATAAACGATGTGGCCGTATCTTTGGATGTAGAAATTCAAAGCCTAGTGCTCGATGCAGGATACATAACAAAGGAGCTGTTGCAAGCGTTCAATGCTCAGTCGAGTAAGAAAATTATCGGGCGTATGCCCGCAAAGAAAGGGTTTCCCCACAAGCAACTCTATTGGGATTGCAAAGCGCTGATGAGCCGCGGCAAATATGACTTCGTTCAAAACGAACACACTTACTTTGGCTACGAGAAAGACATCTCTTTATTTGGAGTGAACGAATACGCCTACGTGTACGTGGACAAGGAAAATGCTTTAAACGGCTTCAGAAAATACCTTGAAGGCAATGAGGAAGAATTCAACGATTTGAAAGACAAGGACAAAGACTGGCTTCAGGTGAAATATGGCTACTTCATTCTGATTTCGAATCGGAAGATTCCAGTCAAAGACCTTCTCAGGGAGTACTTTGAAAGGACAAACATTGAAATCGTCTTCAAGACGAGCAAGGAGTACCTTGGGTTGTTGCCTTTGTCCAAGTGGACGAATGACACTGTTCGCGGGAAGATACTGCACGACATCGTTGACACAATTATCGTGCTCCTGCTACGTCGACAATATGACAACACCGGCTTTTCACTGTCGGAAATATTTGGTCGTTGCCAATCCCTGATGTGTTGTAGCGATGGCGAGCAATTGTTTATCGAGACGCCCAACAAGCAAACAAAGAAGTTTTACAGCCTCTTCGGCGAAACGCCTCCTGCTCGGCTCATGCTTTCGGAGGTCCAAAATCTCTTCAACAAGGTGTAGTTCTACTTTCAGTTAATTCTTAGGTTTACTGTCGAAGCGGGATGCGTTGTGACAAAACGAACCTGCGTTGACCCAGGAGCGACGAAAGTCATTAATGGCATTCCTGTCACACGTGACTGCTGGGGTTATGAAGAAGAAAAGACCTGTTTAACCGTCGATGAGGGTGTTGATGGGTGCTCAACCTTAGCGCGAGACGAAGAAGAAAAAGGCGAGGGCGGTTGCGTTCGTTTTAGCACAAGTTGCACCGAGACGATTACGGATGTGGATGGAAACGAGACGTGTCTTAAAAGTCAATCGGTCTATCGCTGTGAAAAAGAAATTGATCTTCCGACACTCAATGCCGAATTTAAGGGCCTAACGACTTATACAGTCTCAACACAAGACACATCGGCTTGCGCAGCGCTTGAAGCGAGCGAGGCGTGCACCTTTAAGGATGAAGTAACCGAAGTCGGTGTTCTTGTACGACGCTACGCGTGTTCCGATCAGACCATTACGGCTTGTTCGGATTTAAGTGACGCTGGCTGTGCGCGAGTGAAAGCCCCCGCCTGCGATGAGGCGACAGATCCCGATTGCAATCTCCAATTAGGACGTATGCGTTGCACAAATGACGCGTATATCGAATATGTAGAGAGGGGAGAAGCTGCTGTTCTTACACAAACGAAACGCGTCCAAAGTAAGGGCGTTGCAGATGAATCCGTGCGTGAGTCTCTCGAGGATGAAGCAACTTCTTGCGAACTCGTCAGTTCCACATGCACCGATTCGAACGCGGGTTGGAGAACTGTCAATGGTTCTCGTATCTATGCAACCTGCTGGAGCTATAACGAAATTTATCGCTGCCGCAACACCAAAGAATCAAGTACCTGCAAAGCACTTGAAGAAAACGCCAAGTGTTCTTTGGTAAGTTCCACATGCGAAGAAACGGCA
>CAVAQL010000159.1:0-1491 GCA_963590825.1 Bacteroides caccae
ATTCAAAATGATGTTGGGACCTGCGACAGAAAAGCTCGAACCTAACATACGGAACTCAAACTTATTGCCTGTAAAGGCAAAGGGCGACGTACGGTTACGGTCGGTGTTGTCTTGCAACAAGGCAGGAACTGTGTCGTCAGAAAGCTTAATTGCCTTGGCTTCTTTCGGTTCCCAGACCTTGCCAGCTTCAATGGCTTCAAGTACAGCCGTTAATTCCGCACCCAGGAAGATTGAGACAATCGCAGGTGGGGCTTCATTCGCACCCAAACGATGATCGTTACCCGCGCTAGCGACCGAGATACGCAAGAGATCTTGATGCTCGTCGATTGCCTTAATTACAGCAGCAAGGAACAACAAGAACTTCGTATTCTTATAGGGGTTCGCAGAAGGCGATAAAAGGTTCTTTCCTTCAGCTGTACTCAAAGACCAGTTATTGTGTTTTCCTGAACCATTGACGCCAGCAAAGGGCTTTTCATGCAGTAAGCAGACCATCCCGTGGCGTAGCGCAACCTTCTTCATGAATTCCATCATGATTTGGTTGTGATCGGTTGCGATATTGCTCATCGTAAAGATGGGAGCCAATTCGTGTTGGGCTGGGGCTACCTCATTATGTTCGGTTTTGGCATGAACACCGAGCTTCCAAAGCTCTGTATCCAAGTCCTTCATAAAGGCGCGAACGCGGGGCTTAATCATCCCAAAGTAATGGTCTTCCATTTCTTGACCACGCGGACTCGGGGCTCCAAAAAGCGTACGACCTGTGTAAACGAGGTCCTTGCGTTTATCAAAGAGTGCCTTATCCACAAGAAAATACTCTTGCTCAGGACCGACCGTGCTAAATACGCGACGTGTGTGAATGCCAAATAATTTAAGAGCTCTCACGCTTGCCTTCGAAATCACATTCATTGAGCGTAAGAGCGGTGTCTTTTTATCGAGCGCTTCGCCCGTATAAGAGCAGAAAGCTGTCGGAATGCACAAGGTGTCATCTTTAATAAAGGCGTAGCTTGTCGGATCCCAAGCTGTGTAGCCACGAGCCTCAAATGTCGCGCGTAGGCCCCCCGATGGGAAAGAAGAGGCATCGGGCTCGCCTTGGATCAGTTCTTTACCCGAGAATTCCATAATGACGTGTCCACCCGCTGTGGGCATGATAAAGCTCTCGTGCTTTTCAGCCGTGATCCCCGTCATCGGTTGGAACCAGTGGGTAAAGTGCGTGCAACCGTGCTCGAGAGCCCAATCCTTCATCGCTTGAGCAATGATATTGGCCATCGGAAGATCCAAAGGTAGCCCATCAATCACTGCCTCGCGAAACGCCTTGTAGATGTTTTGTGGGAGACGATCCTTCATAACGGTTTCGTTAAAGACAAGCGAACCAAAAACCTCAGGAACATCTTTCATTTTTGTGACTCCTTTCATTTTGAAAGCAAGAATTCGGTTTAAAAACAAGTAATTAAAGGAAAAGCATTTCTAAAATAAAAAAAGCGGTCTCGCGAAAAG
>CAVAQL010000159.1:1547-2684 GCA_963590825.1 Bacteroides caccae
AGGATTGAAATTGGAAGCTGGTATAGGGAAATTTCTCTATTGGATTTGCCGATAAGATAAAAAACGCGTCGAAATTGTCTCTTGCGAGAAGTAAAACGAACCCCTTTTTCTCTTACGTTTGTGATGAGCGGGCGCCTCTACCCTCTTTATAATGGCGCATCATTTCAATTGACAGAGTTTTCTCAGTAGCTGCTGAGAATTCTTTTATCTTAAGGAGCGCGCCTTGAGTACGCCTACACAAAATCAAGAAACCATCCTTGTTGTTGACTTCGGTGGCCAATACAACCAACTGATTGCACGACGTGTGCGTGAATGCGGTGTTTACTGCGAAATTTGTTCGTATCGTAGGCCACTGGCGGATATTCTGAAGAAAAACCTCAAAGGCATTATCTTCACAGGGGGACCTGCGAGCGTTTATCTTGAAAATGCTGCCGTTATTGATAAGGCCATCTACGAAAAAGGAATCCCCATTCTTGGTATTTGTTACGGCGCACAGTTGATGAGCCACCAGTTAGGAGGCCGCGTTGAAAAGGCGCCTGAGCGTGAATACGGGAAAACGTTGGTAGATCTCGATACAAGCTCTCCCCTTTTTGAAGGGTTACCCGCAAAAAACATTTGCTGGATGAGCCACAACGACACGATCTTCGAAGCCGCCCCTGGCTTTCGTGTAACAGCCTCGACTCCTGAGTGCCCTGTGGCGGCAAGCGAAGACGTTGCTCGTAAGCTTTATAACGTGCAGTTTCATCCCGAGGTGCTTCACACAGAAAATGGCGTGAAGATGCTGTCTAACTTTGTCTACAAGGTCTGCGGGTGCGCTGGAACGTGGAAGATGGATTCTTTTGTAAAGACCACGATTGAGAATCTTCGCGAGCGTATCGGTGATAAGAAGGTGCTTTGTGCACTCTCGGGAGGTGTGGATTCAAGCGTTTGCGCGGCGCTTCTCGCGCGTGCAGTCGGAAAGAACCTCACGTGTGTCTTTGTCGATCATGGGCTGCTTCGCAAAAACGAAAGAGAACGCGTTTGTTCAATCTTTGGTGCGGGAGGCGCCTTTGACATTAACTTTATTTGCGTCGATGCTAAAGAGCGTTTCTTAACGAAGTTAAAGGGCGTTTCGGCTCCCGAAACAAAGCGCAAGAT
>CAVAQL010000160.1:0-2613 GCA_963590825.1 Bacteroides caccae
AATATCGGCCTGTCACGTCGAGGGTCGCGGGTTCGAGTCCCGTCCACTCCGCCAATATTTCCTTTAGATTCAAAGGATTTCCGAAGTCGGAGTGGTAGTTCAGTTGGTTAGAATATCGGCCTGTCACGTCGAGGGTCGCGGGTTCGAGTCCCGTCCACTCCGCCAAGTTTTTTTTCGAAGAGGCGAGTCGCAAATTTCGATGCGTCTCGCCTTTTTTACATCGCTTTCACGTCGGGGATGAGTTTCCTATGCTGCTTGAGGCTTTTCGTACACACAAACGCTGGTTGATGTTCATTGCGATGGTGTTGGTTATTCCAAGCTTTGTCGTCACGGGCATTTATTCCTACAACCGTATGGTTAGCGACGATGGCGCTATCGCCAAGGTCGATGATGAATCGATTTTGCCGCAGGATTTCGATCAGGAAAAGCGTAAGCAACTCGACAGTTTGCGCGTTCGTATGGGGGAATCTTTCAGAAGCAACATTCTCGATAGCCAAGATGCGCGCGCGATGATTTTGCGTAACATCATGACAGAGCGCAGCATCCAAAACGAAGCCGCAAAAGAGTACGTTGAAATTAACGAAGCCACCGCAATCGAAATGATCAAGTCCTTTGCCGCCTTCCAAGAAAACGGCAAGTTCTCGCGCGAGCGTTATGAAAACTATCTTCGCGCCACAGGGCAAAGCGATGAGTATTTCGTTTATAGCATTCGCCGCGATGTTTCGCGACAGCTCTTAGCTGGCGGCATTTCGCGTAGCGCCATTGCGCCTGAAACGCTTGCTAAGCGCGTTAATGTTTTGCTTACCGAAGAGCGTGAGATCAAATTACACAGCATTGGCTTAGAAAACTACATCAATAAGGTCAAGGTCACAGACGCTGAAGCCAAAGCCTATTGGGACGGACACCAAAAGGAATTTGAGTTGCCCGATGAGATTGATGTCGAGTACGTCGTGCTTTCTCCTGCGTTATTTCGAGATGTCGAACCCAAAGAAGATGAGATTCGCACCTTCTACGAGCAAAACCAGAATCGCTTTAAAGTTGCCGAGGAGCGCGACGCAAGTCACATCCTTATTAACTTTGAAAAGGGTAAAGAGGCCGCTAAGGCAAAGGCCGAAGCCCTATTAAAAGAAGTGAAAGCAAACCCGAAACGCTTTGCAGAGCTTGCGAAGAAAAATTCGCAAGACCCGGGTAGCGCCGCCTCGGGTGGAGATCTCGGATTCTTTGGTAAGGGCGTTATGGTTGCTCCCTTTGACAAAGCGGTTTTTGAAGGGAAGAAAGGCGAGATTGTGGGCCCTGTTGAAACCGATTTTGGATTCCACATCATTCGCATTAATGATATTAAGCCAGCGCACGTCAAGAGCTTTAAAGAGTGTCGTGATGAGATCGTTGAGCTTTACAAAGAACAGGAAGCCCAAAAGAAATTTGCCGAAGAAGCTGAAACGTTCACGAATATCGTTTACGAGCAAAGTGATTCCTTACAGGGCGTCATTGATAAGTACAAGCTCAATCCCGTGACATTAAATAACGTTGTTGCAACGGGTGTGACGCTTCCAGGGCACAAGCACTTTTTGAATGCCAATGTGCTTGAGGCACTTTTCACGGATGAGTGCTTAAAAGAAAAACGTAACACGCAGGCAATTGAAGTGGCCTCGAATACGCTGGTTTCCGCGCGTGTAACAAAGTACCGCCCGAGCCACGTGGAGTCGTTTGATGTGTGTAAAGAACGCATCAAGAATACGCTCATCACAGAACGTGCTTTAAATCTTGCTAGCGAAGACGGCGCCAAAGAGCTTGCCAATCTCAATGCCGCGAAAAAGACCAAGCTTAAGTTTGACGAAGAGGCAACAATTTCTCGCGCGCGTCCTGGGATGTATCCGTATGAACTTGTCACGGCCGTGATGCGTGTTCCTGCGGAAAAACTTCCCACCTACATTGGTGTCAAGGGCACTGATTCCTACATGCTTGTGCAGATTGTGAAAAGCGATGTGAAACCGATTGATAAAGAGCGTCTGACTTCGGGTCGCGAAGAAATTGCACTGATGTTAGGTCGCGCCGATGAATCGAGCTACTACGCTGCTATGCGCGCTAAGCACGATGCGAAGGTCGTCAATAAAGAGTACCTTTTTGAGGAAAAGAAAGACGAGTAAGGCGTAACGTTTCCTTTGAAAAACGAAGAGGGGATGGCAAGGTGCTGTCCCTTTTTTCTTAAGGAAAATCTTTGGCCCAATTTTTGACCCAATTTGGCCCAATTTTTCAGCATACCCCTCAAAATCTCGATAGAATCAATTTATTAAATTCAACATGTTGAGTTTCGTCGGCGTGAGTCCCCTCGCGGCCTGCAATGTGCCTATCTAAGGAGAGCGTTTCTATGAACAAGACCTTTAAGGTTATCTTCAACCGTGCACGTAAAACACTGATGGTTGTCAACGAAAAGACGCGCTCGATAAGAAAGAAATCCACCAAAACTGTTATCGCGGCCGCTTCGATTTTTCTTGCAAGTGCAACGGTTGCAGCAGCTGCAACAGAAAGCGTGACTTGGGATAGCGCAACGCCTCCAAGCGAAAACACAATTGAGGTGACAAAAACAGGAAGCGATTCAGTTAGTGCTTTAAA
>CAVAQL010000161.1:0-2609 GCA_963590825.1 Bacteroides caccae
GCGCAAGAAGGGCCTTTATGGAGGGAAATTTCTTCTTCTATGTCTACTTAAGTTGGGGCACCGTCAAGCTCGCTTCTGGCATCAAGATCATGCTCGGATCCTTTTTAAGAAGCGTTAACGCATAAGAAAACGCTTGATCTAAGGACGCAAACGACTCTGTAAATAGGAGATCTTTAACCAAAGCGTGATCGGCTTTTGTAACGAGAATGTAGCGAGCGTGTTGCATATTGCGTGTGACAGCGAAGGCCTTATTGGCTCCCATACGGAAATCGGCACGAAGCTCAGCTTCAATCGCTTTAAAGCTCTTTAAGCGCCGACAGGTTTGAACGTATAGGTCGTTACCAGCGCCCTCAGGACATTCGGCTATGACAATCACGACGCCTCCTTCTTTGACAGCACACCGTGCGTTATCCATCGTCTTTTGCATCTGATAGATATTGATATCCTTAGGGTATCCACCGCAGGAGGCAATCACCAAATCGGCTTTCGCTTCTATCGGACAGCCGTAAGCCTTATCGGCAAGCTTCGCACAAGCCAAATGCGCCTTAATGAAGTCGCCAGCGAACATGCCGAGAAATTCGTGCTTCGCGTTGAGAACGGCATTAAATAAGAAAAGATGTCGACCCTGAGAAAAAAGCTTTACGCCTTCGACCTGATCTTCATAGCATGGGTTGCCGTCAGTGACGCCAAGGCCGCACGCAGGATTCATCATGTGCTTATGATTGGCCGTAATCGTATCTAAGGCCGAACACCCTGGAAGAATTGCCTTACGGCCTCCGCCGTAGCCGGCAAAGTAGTGCTGCACCACGGTTCCCGTTAAGAAAACGTGATTGACATTACAGATTTCACGAAAGACGTTCACAGGAGTCCCGCGACGCGTTGTGCCAATAAATTGAAATTCTTCTGTACGTCGCGCTTGGCTATTAAAGCAGCGAACACGCTTGAAAACGTCTTTACCGACCGCTTCTTGCATTTCAGCTTCTGTCATATCGCGATGCGCGCCCAAAGAAAAAACAATCTTCATATTTTCGTCTGGCACACCTAGGCGATTCATTTCGTCTAAGAAAACTGGCATAAAGTCAAAGCTATTGGCAACGCGAGTTAGGTCATTGCAGATAAAGGCGGCAGTATCTCCAGGCTTTACTGTTTCATCAAGCGTTGCGCAACCGATTGGATGCCGAATGGTTTCAAGAGCCTTCTTTTTCACAGTGGCTTGATCAATTGTCGGCAGTTGAGCGGTATGCAAAACAGCTTTTATCAACGTGGTTTCGAGATCAAGGCTCACCGAGCCTTTCCCGTAGGGAAAACTATAGGTTTTAAGCATCTTTTCGGCTCCTTAGTAAAGTCCAATCATCTTCCACCAGGGCAGGCCACTAGCGATAGCGACAACAAAACTCATTGTTACAAGCACGCAACTGATGCTGTAAAACCGTGGGCGCGTAAAGTAGCCTTGACCAAAATACAGGGGGCCTGGGCCACTGCCGTACTCGGTTAAACCCCACATCAGGTTTGTGAGGATGCCAAACACAAGGCAAGCAAAAAGTGGGTTAATGCCAGCGGAAATCACAATCGAAACAATCGGCACATAAAGAGCCACCACGTGCGCGGCACACGTTGCAAACATATAGTGCAAATAAAGGTAGACCGCGCCCAAGGCAATCATCGTCACCATCGGATCGACACCGACGAAAAGGGCTGCAAACTGTGCACTAAGCCACTTTAAAAAGCCTAATTTCGCGAGTCCCGTGGCAAGCGAAATAATCGCGCCAAACCAAATCACCGTATCCCAAGTTGATCCGTCATTTAAAACGTCTCGCCAATTCACAGCGTTTGTGACAAAGAGGAAAGAGACAAGTCCAATGCCGACGGCTGTGCCATCGATTCCAGTAAATAGGCTTGTTCCCCAGCCGATAAGAGCGGAGACAAATCCAAAGGCAATGATTTTCTCGCGACGAGTCATCGGACCCATTTTCGCGAGCTCCTCGCGACCCATTTGCTTGGCTTCAGGGGTCTTTTTCAATTCAGGATTGAGAATCTTGTACGAAAGTAGGGGCATTAAGATAAAGCAGAGGATTCCTGGAACGCAGGCCGCCATAAACCAATTTCCCCAGTTGATCTGCACGCCAAAGTTTTCAGCGGCCAACACCGGACATAGCGAGCTTGCAGCCATACCCGTTAAGAAAATCGCCCCCGTAATCGGCGTAAATTGAAAGCAGGTCATCATCAAAAAGTCGCCGATTCTTTTTCCCTTAACCCCAGGCTCGGAATCCATCACAAGGTTAATCGACTTCACAACAGGCATGATGATGCCGCCACCGCGAGCGGTCACCGAGGGCATTGCGGAAGCCATACAGAGATCTGCCATACCAAGCGCGTAGGCAACCCCCAAAGAAGAGCCTCCGAATTTCGATAACATCGTAAAGGCAACGCGCCGTCCTAAACCAGAACTAATAAAGCCCTGAGAAAGCGTATAGGCGCAGAAAATTAACCACACCGTCGAAGATGAAAAGCCCGTTAAGGCCATCTTCACATTAATCGTCCCCGTAAACAAAGCGATGGCAAGCGATATAAAGAGCAGGGCGCCTGTGGCAATTGGCGAAGAAAGGATG
>CAVAQL010000162.1:0-2566 GCA_963590825.1 Bacteroides caccae
GTTAAAAGCGCCATTTTCAGATTCCCATCACGGCTTTCCGAAACGGTGAGTAGTGTTTCTGATCTTGTTTTGTAATGGACTTCCAGCAAGGCCTGTTGCTCTGGAAAATCAACGTCAGAGTAAATGACAGAGCCCGCGACGTCTTTGGCGAAGAAAACAGGGTCGCTCACCTCAGTTACTGCTGAGCAAGATGTTAAGGCAGCAACCAACAAAATAAACCCAAGTCGTTTCATTGTTTCACCGTCAAAATCATCGGAGCGATTAAATAGGACGCTGTGATACCTAAAAAGAGGACTAACCCAAAGTTTGAAATCGCCGCCGTCGAACTTAAAACCAAAATCCCCAAAGAAAGAAGCGTCGTCACCATCGCAATCGTTGTTGCAAAACTCACGGACGCTGAAGCATCGCGATGTCGATGAAAGAAAACCACGTAGTCAATGCCGATGCCGAGAACAAGGATAAGCGAAAATAGCGAGAATAGGTGTAGCGGGATTCCAAGCCAGCCCATCGCCCCTAGGGCAGCCGTAAGAGAAAAGAGTGAACAGAGCGCACCAACGAGGCCTGCCTTAAGTCCAAAGGAGCGAACAAACACAATAAAGATGGCAACAAACGAAAGACTCAAAAGAGCGGCTACCGTTGTGCGACAGGAATAAAAGAGGTTTTCAAATGATGCTTTTCTTGAGTACCAAGAAACCCCATCGATTTCTTTGGCAATCGCATTCATCATGGACTCGTCCTTGAGGCCTTTTACAGTAAGAATAATTGCGATAGATTGATCCGAAAGCGTTGACGCGCGAAATCCCGTGCTTCGCGCTAAGGGGCTTTTTAAGTAGTCTTCGAGCGTTAAGAGTTTTGGCTCTTGGGTTTTACCTAGGTTAATGCCAGCGCTCTCAAGATCTTTTTTCACACAATCGCTCGTATGGATGTATTCAGCGAGAAGCTTTTCTTGTGTTGCAAGCGTATTAAGGTGAAATGCATCAAACCCAGAAAGAAGCCCTTTTCTACGCGCTACCTCGAGCTTTTTTTCTAACGCTTGCTCTTTTGTAAGAGCATCCTCTGCGTCTTTTCCAATCGCAATAAACCAGTGTTGTGTCATGTCGCGATTGAAAAGTTCAGTGAATTTCGCCTCATCGCCTTTTAATGTCGCATCAAGCGTTTGCATAGCGCTGAGGTTATCGCTCGTTTGTAGCTTAAATAGACCGAGAGAAAGGAGTGCAACAAACGTGAGGCACAGGGCTCTCGCCTTAATGGGGTTTTCTTTCCAAAGAGAAATCCAACGCGTAAAGCCTTTTAGCATCGGGAGTTCTCGCACTGGGAAACCTGTCACTAAATAGGGAAACACAATAAGCACAGTAAGGCAAGCCGCCAAGAGCCCTACAGCGCCAAAAAGCGCAAATTGCCGCAGGCCTGGTAAGGGCGCCAAGAGCATCACAGCGTACGCCAAACTTGACGTAAGCACGGCGTGTAAGAGGCTTCCCTTTAGAGCGTCGCGCGAGGCAAACGAAGATTCACGATTCCCCATTTGCATGCGACGCGTTAAATAGTAGGTTGTGTAATCGGCACTGATGCCAATTAAGCTTGTTGACATCACAAGCGTTGCCGCATGAAGCGTTCCAAAGACAAGGTATGTGGCAGCGCTCGCAAAGATGAGTCCTGCAACAACAGAAATTAAGCAAAGCGCAAAGGGCCGTACGCTTCGAAAGCCTAACCAAAAGACAAGGAGTAATCCTGCAAACGAAAGGGAACCCAATAGTGAAATATCGTGCATTGCACTTTTAACGCCGTGCGCTGTGTAAAAGGCAATGCCTTGCTTTACAAAACTCGCATTCGGATAGGATGATTGAAGGTGACTTAATTTTTCTTCAATTGCATTGGTTGCGTCTGTCAGGGTAAGTTTGTCACTTAAAAGCGCTTCAACAAGATAGTAAGACGTTCCTTTCTTGTCTTTGGCGACAACCCAGCCATCTTCAAAGGTTGCGCTTTCTCCTTTTGTTAGGCCTTGTGCGACGCGGCGTGTCAGGAGCAGGGGATCATTTTGAAGTTCAGCGATGCCGACTCCAGCGAAGGGATTAAAAACTTGGGATAAGACAAAGGCGCTACTTAACTGAGGCTCTTTTAATTCGTGTTGTAGGGTGTTGTCTAAGAAGGCTAAGCGATAGGTGTTTAGGAAGGTATAAAGCGCTTTCTGTTCATCTGCAGTCACTCTCGCATAGATGGCTTCGCAGAGTGTGGATTCTTTGAGTGTGGCGCTTAATGCTTCTGCTGCTTTTTTATCAGAAACGGCGAAAAAGACTTTACGTTCTAGCGAGGCAATAAAGATCCGATTGGTTTCTTCAACACGAGCATCAACTGCGTCTTCAGGAACGAGAGTCAAGATGTTTTCTTCTAGCCCTTTTTGGTAGAAACCGTAAAGGGCAAGAACGAAGGCAACACATGTTGCAAGAAACCAAATAAGAAGTTCTTTAGAGCGCATCAAATTCACGTTGTGCCTCGCTGTCTGTGACTTTTCTGCGCTTGGTGTTCGTAAAGGAGATTGTCGTGATATTTCCTGCGGCATCTTTTAAGG
>CAVAQL010000163.1:0-2564 GCA_963590825.1 Bacteroides caccae
AAATCAAATTCAAAATGCCGCAGGCGTCTTAGCTGCATTAATAAGCCTCAAGGACAAGTTACCGATTTCGCGCGCTGCCATTGAAAAGGGGATTCATGAAGCCTACATGCCAGGGCGCTTTGAAAAACTCAGTATTAAAGGGATTCCGCTTATTTTGGATGTGGGACACAACCCACAGGCAGCACTCGTACTTTCTCAAAATATTTGCGCGACAAAGAAAGAGGGCGAAACGCTTCTTGCCGTTTTTGCGATGCTCAAAGATAAGGATATCGCCTCGGTGGCTCGTACGATGGCGCCTCTTATCAGTGAATGGTTTGTGGCGCCTTTAGGGGGCCCAAGGGGCGCAGATTTACCCACGATTACCGAGAAGCTAACGAAAGCTCAAATTAACGCGGATTGCTACAAGACATATGAGTCCGTGGATCTCGCATTAAAGGCGGCAATCGATAAAGCGCATCGCCTAGCAAAAGTCCCTGTTAGAATCTTGGTGTTTGGCTCCTTTGTTACCGTGGCAGCTGCAGTTGAATCCTTACGCGCCTTAGGCGCATTCTCCGAAGAAGATACGCGTCATGCTCGATAAATTTCAAAAGCTTTTCGGCCCCAATAAACCATCAACAGATGTTGGCGATATCGGGCTCGCGTATTCAACAACAGAGGCAATCACCCAAAAAAACAAAGCCGCGCGCATTGCCTCTTTGCGACGCCGTTTTTTTGGTGCTATTGCCCTTATCCTAGCCTTATGCGCCGTGCTTCCTTGGGTTTTTGAACCAGCGGAGGATTACAGCAATCGCGGAGCTCAAACAGATATTCCTCAGGCTCAAAAAGCGCCGTATTCGCAAAGAATGCCTGTTGCTCTTAAGAAGGAAGTCAAAGAAGAGCCGAGCGTTCGAGCCGAAGAAGTCGCTCGTAATTTAAGCCGAGCCAATCCCACTCCCGCAACAGTCCAGAGTAAAGACGTCAAGGATAAAGAAAAGAGCGCTGTAGCAAAAACCGATGCGAAAAAGAGCGCCGCAAGTAAGGCGAGCACAGTAACGAAAGCCACCGAAAAAAATAAGACTGTCGCCAAGAATGCGCAAACGTCGGCCAACACTGTGAAAGCAACACAAGCATCAAAGGCAGTTCCGTCTTCGCAACCTGCGGCCGCTGCAAAAACGAATGCCGCCCTTTATTACATTCAGGTTGTTGCGACAAGCAATCGCACCTCGGCCGTGGAAAAGGCCAATCGCATTCGTAAATTAGGGCTTCCCGTTTACATCGAAAAGACGCAGCGGCATCAAGCAGACATTTGGCGCGTTAGAGTGGGTCGCTTTGATACGCTCAAGAAGGCCAATGTTGCTTTGGATAAACTCGCCTTGAATTCGATCAGCAACGGCGGCATCCTAACCGAGAAACCCACGAAGAAGTAGAGAGCAAAAATGAATGAAGTCGATTGGATCATTCTCGCCGTTTTAGTGATTTCGACCGTCGTTGGCCTTTTTCGAGGGATCGTACGCGAATTAATGGCCATCTTAGGTTGGGTGTTAGCCATCGTCTTTGCCCTAAAGTTTTCTCCTGCTGTGGGTCCCTTAATTCCACTAGAAAGCGTGGATGTTTCCATCCGCACGGTTTTGGGTGCTCTCCTGATTGTTGTTGTGGTGCTTTTTACCTGCGGAATTTTGGGAAAGATTGCAGGGCGCGCTTTGTCAGCGGCTTCGATTACTTTTGAAGATCGCTCCATCGGCGCTGTGTTTGGTTTTGTGCGTGGCGTTGTCGTTGTCTGTGCCTGTGTCTTCTTACTTGGGATGACAAGTTGTACGAGAACGGGCTACTGGAGAAATTCCGTGTTGATTCTTCCTGCTGAACGAGTCATCGATTTTGCGATGCCCGTATTGCCCGAGACGATTGCCAAGATGCGTCAGGAATTTCGGATTTATTAGCGCGTTAAAGGTCGAAAACTTATTGCCTAAAAAGAGGTTTATTTATGAGCGGTGTTGTTGGTTTAATCAGTAACGAGCCCGTCAATCAAACAATTTATGACGCACTTCTTTTGTTGCAACATCGCGGACAAAATTCTGCGGGTATCGCCACTGTCGAGGGCTTACAGTTTCACTTACATAAGGGGCTCGGACTAGTCAACGGCGTTTTCCGTACGCGCGATATGCGTAACTTAAAGGGCAATTCGGGCGTCGGTCACTGCCGCTATCCGACGTTAGCAACAGCAGGGTCAAACGAAGAGAGCTCTCCTTTTTACGTCAATGCCCCTTACGGGATTCTCTATTGCCACGAGGGAAATCTCACCAACGCTCAAGTGCTTCGCGATGAGCTCTACGACGATAACCTACGGCACATCAATACGCTTGGCGACGGAGAAATTCTTCTTAACGTCGTCGCAGACGAAATCAGCAAGCACTGTCTAGGGCGCGGTCAATTTACAAACGAACGTGTTTTTGCAGCGATGCGCGCTGTTTTTAAGCGCGCTAAGGGCGCTTTTTCCGACGTCGCTCTCGTGATTAATAAAGGCTTGATTGCGTTTCGTGATCCGCACGGCATTCGTCCTCTTTGCATCGGACGCCTAAAGAAAGCCG
>CAVAQL010000164.1:0-2546 GCA_963590825.1 Bacteroides caccae
GAGAAATTTGAACAACTTCGTTGGATGAGACGAAGTAGAATGCGTGAATTTCCAAAGCATTCAGGTTTGAGCACGCTCATGCATATTCATATTCTTGGGATTTGTGGCACCTTTATGGGAGGTGTTGCGCAGTTAGCAATCGCCGCTGGTCACACGGTGACAGGTTCGGATAAGAATGTTTATCCACCGATGAGTGAGCAATTGCGATTGGCGGGCGTTCGCATCGAAGAAGGCTACGACGCAAGCCAATTGGCAATAGCGCCAGATATGTGGATTGTTGGCAATGCCATCAGTCGTGGCAATCCCTTGCTTGAAGCAATCTTAAATTCTGGGGCTCCGTACACATCGGGTCCTCAATGGATGTGTGAAAACATCCTTCAGGGCCGTCACGTTTTGGCCGTGACGGGGACTCACGGTAAGACGACAACAACTTCGTTACTCGCGTGGATTCTGGAAAGCGCAGGACTAAATCCAGGGTTTCTCGTAGGAGGCGTCCCGAGTGATTTTGGGCGTTCGGCTCACTTAGGAAGTGGTCGCGCCTTTGTTATCGAAGGCGATGAGTACGACACGTGTTTTTGCGATAAGCGAAGTAAGTTTGTTCACTATCGTCCGCGCACTGTGATTTTGAATAATCTCGAATACGACCACGCTGATATCTTCGAAAACCTCGAAGCCATTGAAAAGCAGTTTCATCATCTTGTGCGAATCATTCCCTCGCAAGGTTTGGTCATTGCAAACGCCAAGTGCGCTGCACTTGACCGTGTTTTGTCGCGCGGCATTTGGAGCCGCTTAGAAAAGTTCGATGACCCCAACGGCTGGGCAATTAGCGAAGATGGCGTTGTAAGTTTTAAGGGTAAAGAAGAAGGGGAACTCGTTTTTAATTTACCAGGGCGCCACAATCAATTCAATGCACTCGCTGCGATTGCCGCGGCGCACGATGTCGGTGTGAGTCCTCAGGAGTCGCTTAAAGCGCTAAGAGCGTTTCACGGCGTTAAACGTCGCCTTGAAGTAAAAGGTACCGTGCGGGGTGTGACAGTGATTGATGACTTTGCTCACCACCCGACAGCGATTTTTGAAACGATTGCCGCTTTGCGTAAAAAGATGGGAAGTGCAGGGCGCATCCTCGCCGTTTTTGAGCCTCGCAGTAACACAATGAAATTAGGCACGATGAAAGAGCGCCTTTCGCAATCTTTACGTGGCGCAGATCTTGTCTGGTGCTATAGCGGCGCTGGAGTGGATTGGGATGCCAAGGCGGCCTTGGCTTCATTAGGCGAAAAGGCGCAGTGCTTTAAAGGCTCGATTGATCCGCTTGTGCATTCTGTTGCCTCTGAAGCTAAGGCTGGGGATACGATTCTTTGCATGAGTAACGGCGCCTTTTGTGGCATTCATGAAAAACTTCTTAACGCGCTAAAAGGCTAGACGTGGTGCAAACGATTTTTTATTTGCACGGGTTTCTCTCCTCGCCCGCAGGTCCCAAGGCCACACTCCTAGCTCAAGAGTGCGCAAGGCGCGGGATTGACTTTGTTGCTCCCGATATGAATGAAGCGCCAGGCGTGATTTACGAGAAGCTTTATACGGCACTCAAAGAAAAGGACCCTGCCTCGTTTGGCTTAATTGGATCGAGCTTAGGTGGTTTCTATGCCAATCGCCTCGCTTCAGAATTTGGATGCAAAACGGTTTTAATCAATCCAGCAACTGAACCCTGGCGTACGATAAAAAACTATCTAGGAGAGCAAAGAACACGCGAAGGGAAAGTTGTTCTTGTCAAAGAGGCGTACGGTAAAGAACTACAAGCGCTTCAAACTGAAGATGTAAAGTATCCCGAAAGGATGCTTTTGGTTTTGTCGCTAGCCGATGAAGTGCTCAATTGGAAAGAGACCGAAGAAAGATTTTGTAAGGTAAAAACTCTAAAGTTACCTCATGAGAATCACGCTGTCAGTGGCTTTTCGAAAATCGTCACTCGCGTTGTTGACTATTTTGTGCCGCAGGAAGGATAAACACGATGCAATTATTTTTTGAGGAAGATGGCATCCATAAAACGGGCCTTATCCTGCGTCACGAGGGAAACGCTTATCAGGTTGAACTCCCAACGGGCAAGCGTAGCAAAGTTAAAGGCGGTCACGTCCTTTTTGAATTTGACTACGTGGGAGACTTTTTAAAAGATGCACGAGAGAAAGCTAGCGAAATCGACCCGATGTTTCTCTGGGAAGTCGTTTCTGGTCGTGAGATCGATTACACCACATTAGCCAAAGAGTATTTCACAGCTCCCTCGGACGTGGAGCGCGCCGCCGTTTTTCTCGCGCTACACGAAAACCCCGTTTACTTTTACAAAAAAGGGCACGGTGTTTTTAAGCCTGCTCCCCAAGAGACACTCGAACGTGCGCTTCAGGCCATTGAGCGTCGCAAGAGAGAAGAAGAAAAGAAAAAAGAGATGACCTCTCAAATGGTCTCAGGCACTGCGCCCGAAGAGATTCGGAAAAATGCTCTCGCGCTTCTTATCAAACCCGATAAGAATTCAATCGAGTGGAAAGCACTCAATGATGCCT
>CAVAQL010000165.1:0-2495 GCA_963590825.1 Bacteroides caccae
AGCGCCTCATCGATTTTCATACGAAGCGTCGCAACACGTGTGAGTGTTGCCGGATCGACGGGAACATCGCCAATCTTTCCTCTGAGCGAATCAAAGGCAATCTGAAGAGCGGCCGTTACCGCAATGCGTTCTGCTGTCAGAAGCCGCGTATCTCCAGAAATCTCCTTGGCTCGTGCGTTAAGGAGATCTGCGGCTGCTTTAAGCGTCGCCGCATCCTCCTCGGAGACGTTATAGGCATAAGGCCTATTGAGAATTGTCAGTGTGACTTTACTCATGGTTTAATGATTCGATCCCGATTGCAACGCACCAATAATCGCATCAAGGCGATGAGCAAATTCGGCTTGTTGCGCTTCACGAGCCGATTTTTGCGACTCAAAGTCAGCTTGCGCGCTCTTAAGTTGGTCGCGCTCGGCTTGGGCGGCAAGGGTTTCAGCCTTGGCGCTTTCAAGAGCGGCCTTTAAGGCATCGTTTTCCACTTTGAGAGCACGGAATTCTTCCAAAATTCTCGAAACGGATTGCTCTAATTGTTCCAATTGTTCATTCATAGAAATTATTCCTTTGTATTTTCTTTCAAGATAGAAAGCGTGCCGAGAATGGTTGCATCGGCTTGGCGTTCTGTCGGTAATGGGTCTTGCTCGATTTTTTCAACACGAGCCTCATCATTGAAGAAGACCGTCAGTTTACGCAATTCAACCTTACCGTGTCGCGGGTTAAAGTAATACACGTAATCCCAACGGTTGAGGTGAAAATCACTTTTGACAAGCGGTTCACCCAAAAGAAACTGAACCTGAGAGCGCGACATGCCAGCATGAAGCTGCTCAGCCATCTCTTTGGTGATGAGATTTCCCTGAGGCACATCGATACGGTAGACGTAGCTGTTGTAGTTGCAGCCAGCAAGAAGCACAGCGCAGAGAGCGATAAAAGGTAGTGTCAGAGTCAGTTTCTTCATAAAATGTGTCGCTTGTAAAACCGTCAATCTCAATAAGTCGCTATGATAACTGTAATCAGCGTTTTTGGAGGGTTTAAAGAATGTCTGAAACGTCAGCAAGTGTTTCACAACAGGAATTAAAGAATTCGGGTCTTAAGGCAACGACGCCGCGCTTGCGTATTTTGGAGCTTTTTCTTAAGGCTTCCAATTCGTCTGTGCGCCATATGACAGCTGAAGATGTCTATAAGAAACTGATGGCTGAAGACATTGATGTGGGTCTTGCGACGATTTATCGCGTCTTAACGCAGTTTGAGGCAGCAGGCCTTATTGTTCGTCGTCAGTTAGGAAGTAGCCTTGCGACCTATGAGCTCGAAAAAGGCGAACATCACGACCACATTGTGTGTGCTCGTTGCGGGAAGATTGAAGAGTTCGTCGACGCAGAAATCGAAGAACGCCAAAAAGCGATTGCCGCGAAACTTGGCTTTGAGCTTCAGGGGCACAGCCTCTCACTTTACGGGCTATGTGCCTCGTGCTTAGAGAAAGCGAAGAAGAAAACGCGTCTTGTGAAAGGTTCTCGAGCTCACTAACGCACGCGCAATCGTTGGCCTGCGTAAATTCTTACAGAATCCAAATCGTTAAGCTTACGAAGCTTTGCCACGGTTGTTTTGTATTGTTTGGCAATGGCGTGAAGCGTTTGCCCACGGTGAACAACGTGTGTGTTTTTTCCAGGAGCAACAGAGCGAATCTTCGTTTTAGCCGGAACCGTGATTACTAGGCGTTGGCCGATGCGTAGCCGTGTTGACTTGGAATTGGCTTTGCGCACAACGGTCTGAGAAACTCTAAACTTGGCGGCAATCTTTGAAACGGTATCGCCTTTTCTCACGCGGTAAACAATTCGGCGCGTTGCAGGCCCCGAAAGAGCCAAATGCGCTTCAAGAGCCTCTTCAGCGATATCTGATGCATCGTTTTCATCGGCGGAAACCAAAAGAGCCGATCCCGCCAGAACACTTCTACCCTTGGGGATGTGGTTGATGCGAAGAAGTTCTTCTTCGGGCATACCGTACTTGGTTGCGATGGAACTGACGTTTTCTCCAGTTTGAACACGGTGCAATTTCCAAGAGGAAAGCGGTTTTCCCGTATCGACCCAACTCGCTAGGTTATCCAAGAAAACATCAAGGTTTTCTATCGGCAGGAGAAAAGAGGAGTTGTGGTTAGCGACAATGACAGGAAGATTAAATCCTGGGTTGAGTTGCCGAAATTCCACTGGATCCATTTCCGCAAGGCCGGCCGCGGTGTTGACACTAATGTCGCGCTGCTTTGTGATGCGAACGAAATACGGTTCATTTTCAATTTCGGGGAGCGTTACGCCGTATTTTTGCGGGTTAAGAACGATTTGCTTGATTGCCTCGAGTTTGGGGACATAGTTTCTAGTCTCTCGTGGCATCCGAATGTGTGAGTAATCGCCAGGAAGTCCACGTTTTTTGGCTTTGCGGATTGCGCGAGAGACACTGCCTTCGCCCCAGTTGTAGGCAGCAAGGGCTAATTGCCAATCGTTAAACTGCGCATA
>CAVAQL010000166.1:0-2483 GCA_963590825.1 Bacteroides caccae
CGAGTGCGTCATGTAGTTTTCTAACGTTGCTTCAACACCCGCGTTATCTAAGGCGACAAGCCCCTGATAGGGTTGCTCGCCAACACGACGGTCAGCGGCATCAAGAATCACAGCACAGCGCCCCAAGCCATTGGCATTCACGAGATCTTTAAATGTAGCCGCAGGACTGATGTCTTCTGGTTTTACGCGTAGTTGCGCGGTTGCGCGAACAAGAAAACCTGTTCTTACTTCAACAATCGCAAGCTTCACGGGGCCGTCGCCTTGCAGTTGAATAACGAGGGCGCCGTTAAATTTGAGTCCTGCTGAAAGCATTAAAGCGCCAGCATTGAGTTTTCCAAGAAGGGTTTTCACGGGGGCTGGAAGTTTTTGGTTCGCTGTGAGTTCCTCCCAAAGCGTTGTTGCATTGAAAACAACGCCGCGTGTGTTTTTTTCAGAAAACATCAATTGCACGAGTTTATCTGTCACTTTTCGCTCCTAAAAACCTATCCAAGATTTGGAAATTTCGATATTCTAACGACATGATTATTGACTTACACACACATTCAACAGCAAGCGATGGGGATTTTGCTCCTCACGCTTTAGTCGACCTCGCACACCTAAACGGGGTTTCCGTTTTGGCCTTAACCGATCACGATACGCTCGCTGGTAATGCTGAGGCCGCCTCCCGCGCAAAAGAACTCGGAATGCGGTTTATCCCAGGAATTGAACTCTCAACGAATTGGGGGACAACCTGCATACACATCGTGGGTCTTAACGTTAATCGAGAAAATAAGCCACTTAAGGATAAATGCGAAGAAATCGCCTCTTTGCGTAGAGCTCGCGCCGCCAAAATTGCGCACCGCTTAGATGCCCTTGGAATCCCGGATACCTTAGAAGATGTTAAGGCTAAATTCCCTGAGGTGAAAAATATCTCACGCGCGCACTTTGCACGTGTCCTTCAATCTCGAGGCGTCGTGAAAAGCGAACAAGAAGCTTTTGATCGTTTTCTCGGTTCGGCAGCTCCTGCCTATGTGCCGACACCATGGCCCACATTAGCTGAGTCTCTCACTCTCATTAAAGGCGCAGGGGGCGTGGCGATCCTTGCTCACCCAATGCGCTATAAATTGAAAAGCAAATTGTCTCTTGATGCGTTGCTCGAAGAATTTCTCGATGTTGGAGGCCTCGGAATTGAGGTTTCTAGTGGTAGTCAGTCGCCAGCGTATTCCTCTGTGTGCGAGGCGCTCGCAAGAAACTATCACTTATACGCCTCGTGTGGTTCGGACTTTCATCGTGTAGGTTCAGAGCGCCCCTATCCAGGCTCGCAACCGGCGTTACCCAAAGACTTACCTTCAATCTTGGAATTCATTGCGTAGCGCTTCTTAGCGACCTTCGCGCTCGGCTTCACCGATTAAGTGAAGGCTATCGCCTTTACTTTGATTGTGGCGGTGTTTGGCAATCACAAGGCACATGCAAATTGCAACAGCTAACCCGAAGACGAGCATTGTCATTTCAACGCTTACGTTGCAACGAATAAGAATCGAATAGATGGCGAGCATCGTCAATATCGAACTATTCTCATTGAAGTTTTGTACCGCAATCGAGCGGCCTGCACTCATTAAGACGTGACCTCGGTGCTGCAAAAGCGCATTCATCGGGACAACGAAGAATCCGGCTAAGGCGCCAATGGCAATCATCATCGCTCCGGAAAAGAGGGCGGCGTAGCCAATCGTAAAGCCAAAGAGTGTGAAGGAACCAGGGAGGAGACTTTCTTTAAAGTAGCTCATTGCGGCTACGAGTAGCCCCATTGCCACACCAACAGGGAGCACAGAGACTGACTTCTTTAGTGGTACCCAAGCGGCAGCTGCAATGGCGCCAATCGCGATGCCGATTGAGACAACGGCCTGAAGCATGGCGCCTTGCGTAAGATTCATATTGAGAGCCACTTCTGCCCACTTTAAAACGAGGAACTGTAAAACCGCACCTGCGCCCCAAAAGAGTGTTGTCACCGATAGGGAAATCTGCCCCAAGCGATCTGTCCAGAGTAGATAGCAGGAATACGCAAAGTTACGAATGCTCGAAACGGGTTCGAAACTTTGTTTTTTGTAGCGTGCTCCCGTATCAGGAATCGCAAGGTTAACTAAGGCAGCAGCCACGTAAACAAAAACGATAACGGCTATCGCCCCTTTGGCAACCGTGGTAATGCCAAACAAGGGCATGTGAAAGAAAGCCAAAAGACTTGCCCCGAATGTCGGCTCAACCAAAATGCCACCCAAAACAACACCGAGAATAATCGAGACAACGGTAAGTCCTTCAATCCAACCGTTGGCAATCACAAGTTTCTCAGGCGGCAAGAGTTCGGTGAGAATGCCGTATTTCGCGGGAGAATAGGCCGCAGCTCCAATTCCGACAATCGCATACGCCAAAAGCGGGTGACTTCCAAAGAGCATCAATAGGCAGCCTGTGACTTTCACGGCATTGGTTATAAACATCACGCGCCCTTTGGG
>CAVAQL010000167.1:0-2473 GCA_963590825.1 Bacteroides caccae
CCTCAGGTCTATCTGCGATTTCGGGTTCTTTAGGAACCGTGATTCCGCCTTCGATTACCTTCATCATTTACGGCATGATCACGGGCGAAAGCATCGGTGACTTGTTCTTCGCGGGTATTGTTCCGGGCTGCATCTTCGGTGGCATTTTGGCACTCTACACCTATTGGATTTCCAAGAAGAACAACTGGGGCGCACACGGAAAGATGGCCAATCCAAAAGAAATCACACGCTGCTTTATCGATGCTCTCTGGGGTATCTTTAGTCCTGTGATTGTCTTGGGCGGCATCTATTCGGGCATCTTAACACCGACAGAATCGGCTGCCGTGGCTGTGATTTATAGCTACTTTGTTGGTGCCTTCATTTACAAAGAACTCGATATGAAGGGTCTAGCGAAGGCGCTCTTTGTGACAAGCAAGACCACTGGCATCATCCTGCTTATCATCATGAACGCGGGTATTTTCTCCTGGGTCTTAACAGAACAGGGAATTGCCGCACGCTTAACCGAGTTTGCCCTGTCGCTAACCACAGATAAGATTGTGATGCTTCTCATCATTAACGTCGTCTTCTTACTTGCTGGCTGCGTGATGGATAACACATCGGCCCTCTTTATTTTGGTTCCGATTGTGATGCCGATTGCCAAAGCCTTAGGTATCGACATGATTCATCTCGGTGTGGTTCTTGTTTTGAATCTTTCAATCGGACAGGTTACACCGCCCGTTGGACCGAACCTATACGTTGCAGCTGACATCGCGAAGGTAAAATTTGAGAAGATTATGCAAGGCGTGACACCTTTGCTCTTAGTCTCAATTATTGCGTTGTTGATTGTAACCTTCGTTCCATGGTTATCGCTCTGCCTAATCTAAGAGCATAAAAAAAGGGGAAAGCGCCTCATAAGCGGGGCGCTTTTTCCTAACTGAGGATTGAATGATGAATTTTGAAAACAAAGTCATGATTAACGTAGCTCCCGTGGCAGCTACGTGTAAAGACATTGTTCCTGAGGCAATCGCTGCTGATGTTTTCGAGTGCTACAAAAATGGCGCTGCGATGGTGCATCTTCACGTGAGAGCCAAAGATGGTTCCTTAACGCCTGATACCGCATTACTTGAAGAGACACTTAAACTCATCCGCAAGGACTCTGACATCATTATCGAAGTCTCCACGGGGGGAATTTCAGATTTAACCATTACTGAACGCTGTGCTCCAGTGACACTTCCCCTAGTGGAAGCCTGCTCACTGAATGTGGGCTCGACAAACCTTGGCAAAGGCGTTTATATCAATCGCCCTGAAGACGTCGAGTACTGCGTTAAAGAACTCTTAAAGAACAAAAAGATTCCCGAAGTCGAAACTTTTGAAATTGGTCACACCAACACGATGATTGACCTGATGAGCCGTTACGATTTCGTCAAACCCGTGCTTTTTAGCATTGTTTTGGGGCATAAAGGAGAGTCTCCCGCAACACCGAAGGCACTTGCGATGATGATTGACATGATTCCAGATGGCGCTGTGTGGGGTATTACCCACTCAGGGCGCAAAGACATGGGAATTTTTGCAGCCGCTCTCGGTATGGGAGCAAAGACGGTGCGCGTGGGCTTTGAAGATAGCGATTATCTTGATCCAAAAACACAGGTCACAACCAATGCGCCAATTGTGAAAAAGGCGGCCGACTTAATCCGCGCGATGGATAAAGAAGTGATGACGCCAGAGGAGGCGCGTGCCTTCTTACACATCGGCAAGTAATGCTTGAGCGGGCTTTTTCTTGTGTGCAATCTTTTCGCGAATCTGTGAAAAGATTGCACTATTCACTCTACATTTCTAAACATTAGTTAGCGACTTCTTTCTTTCCCTGAACATGTTTTCGATGATTTCAATTGAAGAACCATAGTAAGTTTCGAGAAGGAGCAAAGCTGTGTTTATTGTGTAAGCACTTTTATGCGTTGAATATTCGGCCACTTGTAAATTAAGGAGTCTTAATAAATCATCCTGACCGATTAAAAGCTCTTGAGATAAATGCAAGATATCTCGTGCTTTAAAAGAGTGATTTTTGATAATAGTAACCCAATCTTCTCTTGTTATGGCTTTGTGTGTAATGCCTGTTTTAGCAATCTCTCGCTTAAATCGCGTCCTACGATTTTTGTCCTTTTTTAAATCAGACGAAGAAAATTTAGCCTTTTGAAAAGCAGTGCTAATACCACCATTTGCTAAGTCATTTTTGGAAATGCAACGAAAAGCCTCAAGCATCGGATAGTTGATATAGAGCTGGCCGTGATTCGTTGAATCATCGAAATGCTTCATCAATTGAACTAGCTTTTTAGGATCATACAAAGACGATTGTGGATCAAAATCGAAAATTAAAAAGATGTCAGTGAATATCTTTCTTAGATTTTCTCTTTCGTTTGGGCGAATGTCCTTTTTTGAGCCTAATAGAACGCCGGGCAAAGATAAGTTTTCCCAATCTTTATGATCTGCATAGGAC
>CAVAQL010000168.1:0-2438 GCA_963590825.1 Bacteroides caccae
CGATTGCCTTGAATCGTTAGAAGAAATTGCGCTTTCCTATCGGGATTTCTTTTTAGCGCAAGGCGGGAAAAACTTGACTTATATCCCTGCGTTAAATGAGGGAGAAGCCGCAACTGCGCTCGTGAAAAAGCGCATCCTTGCCACTCTTAAAGGATAGTTTCCCGTAAGAGCCAAAAGATTACGATTGAAAAAAGAGATTTTTACCCCCATATAAAGGGAAATATGAGGTTTTGGAGAACAACTCAATGTCAGAAGAAACATGTGTCAATCCGGCAGAAGAATTAAAGAAAGCCGCTGAAAAAGCAGCAGAAACGCCAGTTAACCAAGAAGAGCCCGCTCAAAGCGAAGCCAAAGACAGCGCACCCCAAAAGGAAGAAAGAGCTCCTGAAGTTCTTGATTCCGAAGCAAAGGTTGAAGTCGATGATGACGCGATGGCAGATCTCGCTAAAGAACTGCGAGCAGCCAAAGACGAAGCCGCCAAGCACTATGAGCTTTACATTCGCGCTGCCGCTGAAATGGAAAACACACGGCGCCGTTGTGCGCAAGACGTGCAAAAGGCACAGCTTTTTGGCATTGAAAAGTTTGCCAAAAATCTCCTTCCTGTGATCGACAGTCTAGAAAAGGCACTCGCTGCGGCTAAAGAAGCCGATGAAGCCACACGCACGGGGTTAGAAGTGACAATGAAGCAGTTCGAGCACGCCTTAGAAGTCTCTGGGATGAAAGAGATTAATCCCACGGGTCTTGCCTTTGACCCCAACGTTTCGCAAGCGATTGCCATGGTGCCAGCCGATGCCGAGCACGCTGCAGGCACGGTTGTTGCCGTTTTCCAGCGCGGGTGGATGCTAAACGAGCGCGTCTTGCGCGCCGCGATGGTCAGTGTCGCGAAGTAACAATGAGCGCAGGAAGTCAAAAAGAGGGTAAGAGAAAACTCTCAGTAAAATATTTGATTTCATAAGAAAAAGGAGCCGAAAAGCTCCTTTTTTGGTTTCGCGCGTTGAAATTTCGCTTTCCTATCCCCATATACGTTTCATCGGATGATTTGGAGTGAAACCTCCAGGTCAAAGAAAGAACATTTCAGGAAAAAAGAATTTAAAAAGGAATGAACGCTATGTCGAAGATTATTGGTATCGACCTTGGTACGACGAACTCAGCCGTTGCCGTCATGGAAGGCGACAAAGTGCGCGTCATTGAAAACTCCGAGGGCGCTCGTACAACCCCCTCGATTGTTGCGTATCTCGATAATGGTGAGATTCTTGTGGGTGCAACAGCCAAACGTCAAGCCATTACGAACCCAAAGAACACACTGTTTGCCGTTAAGCGCTTAATCGGCCGTCGCTATGAAGACGCCGAGGTGCAAAAGGATATTGGGCGGGTGCCCTTTAAGATTGTGCGCGCCGAAAATGGTGACGCTTGGGTCCAGGTTCTTGAAGATAAGAAACTCGCTGCCCAGCAGGTCTCTGCGGAAGTTCTTCGTAAGATGAAGAAGACCGCTGAGGATTACTTGGGTGAACCTGTGACAGAAGCCGTGATTACAGTTCCTGCCTACTTTAACGATAGTCAGCGTCAAGCAACAAAGGATGCGGGTCGTATCGCGGGTCTTGAAGTGAAACGCATCATCAACGAACCCACGGCCGCAGCTTTGGCTTTTGGCTTAGATAAGATGGGTAACGCCGATCGTAAGATTGCCGTTTACGACTTAGGTGGCGGTACCTTTGATATTTCTGTCATTGATATCGCTAACATCGATGGCGATAAGCAGTTTGAAGTCTTGTCAACAAATGGCGACACCTTCTTAGGTGGTGAAGACTTCGATCAACGCTTGGTTGATTACCTTATTTCTGAATTTAAGAAGGATTCGGGTATTGATCTTTCCACTGACGTCCTTGCCTTACAGCGCTTAAAGGATGCCGCGGAAAAGGCCAAGATTGAACTCTCAAGCCGCCAGGAAACGGAAATTAACCTTCCGTACATCACTGCCGATGCTACGGGCCCGAAACACCTCAATATCACGATTACGCGTGCTAAGTTCGAGAGCATGGTTGAAGACCTCGTTCAAAAGACAATCGAACCGTGCCGTCGCGCGCTAAAGGATGCGGGTGCAACAACAGCCGATATCTCGGACGTGATTTTAGTGGGCGGCCAGTCGCGTATGCCACGCGTGCAGGAAGTTGTGCGTGAGTTCTTTGGTAAAGAGCCCCGCAAGGATGTGAACCCCGATGAAGCAGTCGCTATTGGTGCTGCCATTCAGGGATCTGTGTTAACTGGTGAACGCCACGACGTGTTGCTTCTTGATGTGACGCCTCTTACCTTAGGTATTGAAACCTTGGGTGGAGTGATGACCTCGATGATTAAGCGCAACACGACGATTCCGACAAAGCACGCGCAAGTCTTCTCAACAGCCGAAGACAATCAGCCCGCTGTGACAATTAAGGTTTATC
>CAVAQL010000169.1:0-2437 GCA_963590825.1 Bacteroides caccae
AATGCTGGTGCGGGTTTGCGCGTTATTTAGGCCAAATTTGCTGACAAAGTCGGGAGCACTCCATTCGCTTTACGCATTGCTTTCTATTGAAGACAAGCTCATTTCAAAGAAAGTCTTTTTGCCTTACCTTCAAACGACCTAAGGCAGTTTGCCTATTGTGCTTTCTCTTCTCTCGCGTTAAAGTAATGCCACTTAAAGTGAATCTAAGCCCTTTTTACGATGAACTGCGCACGTTTTTATTTTTACTACTTTATTTCGCCTCGGCGAAAGGGGTAGTTGCGCAAAGTTAAAACACTCCAAAACCGCCGAGAGAAAGCCTCGGCGGTTTTTTTATGCTTAAGGGGCTCGGCACAAAACATAAGGATGAAAAAATGACACTGATGACCAAAAAAACCGATGACATTCGTGTGAAATCGATTCAGGAGCTTGCTCCTCCGATGCATTTGATGCACGAATACCCTTGCACAGAAACGGCAAGCGCTACCGTGCACGCTGCGCGTGATGCGGCCAACCGCATCATGCGGCTTGAAGACGACCGCTTGTTGGTTGTTGTCGGCCCCTGCTCGATTCACGACCCAGCGGCCGCCCTCGATTACGCGCATCGCTTAAAGAGCTTACGAGATCAATTAAGTGCCGATTTGGAAATCGTTATGCGTGTTTATTTTGAAAAGCCACGCACCACTGTCGGTTGGAAGGGCCTTATCAATGACCCAGACATGGATGAGAGTTTCCAAATCAATAAAGGACTACGCTTAGCACGAAAGCTCTTACTTGAAATCAATGAGATGGGACTTGCGACTGCCACGGAATTTCTCGATACGATTTCTCCGCAGTACACGGCCGACTTAATTAGTTGGGGCGCGGTCGGCGCTCGCACCACAGAAAGCCAAGGGCATCGCGAACTCGCTAGCGGCCTCTCGTGCCCAATTGGATTTAAAAATGGCACCTCAGGCGACGTAAAGATTGCTGTGGATGCCGTCGGAGCAGCACGCTTTCCGCACTCGTTTTTAGGCGTCACAAAAGCTGGCATTTGCGCAATTATCACCACAACAGGTAACGACGATTGCCACATCATTTTGCGTGGTGGTAAGAAAACCAACTACGACAAGGTAAGCATTGCTCAAGCCTGCGAACTCTTAAAAGCAGCAGGCCGTCCCGAAGCTGTCATGGTCGACGTTTCGCACTCGAACTCGCACAAAGTTTTCAGCAACCAAGTGCTTGTCGCAGAAGATCTCTGCAAACAAATCTCGGCTGGTTCTCACGCGATTGCGGGCGTGATGATTGAATCCAATCTTGTTGAAGGTAGGCAAGAGATTACAACCGACAAACCCATGACCTATGGGCAATCTGTGACAGACGCCTGTGTCGGTTGGAAGGACACGGTCTTAATGCTAGAAAACTTAGCAAAAGCCGTCAGAGCTCGCCGCGGCTTCTAAGGTCTAAATCCAAACGAGCCAATCTAAAAATCTAGCTTCTTCTGCTATGACCCGAGCCCCTCTAAATGGGAGCTCGGGATTTTTATACTCAAAAAGCGGCATTGTTTTCCTTTTTAAAAGTGAGCTGGCTTTTTTTAAGCAGCCCTCCACTAACTTTTTTCAAGGAGTACCACGATGTCAAATAAAAGAGTTCCTGAAGTTGTTGGTTCAATCGAGGCCGTTTCTAAACATCTTTTTAACGAAGAGACTCTCATTGAGCTAAGTCAAAAGCCTGGGTCTCACGCCGATCCTGAAACACCAGGGTTATCTCTATTTGTTTCTGAAACCAGTACTGGTCTTAAAAGCCAATGGCGCTTTCGGATTCAGATTCGCGGAAGGCGTCTGACACGCACCATTGCCAACTTTCCTGAGACTCCGTTAAAAGAAGCGCGAGAGCGTGCCAAGCTTTGTCGCACCATCTTTATGGATTGCTTTGATTTAACGGGCCCCTTTGCGGATTTAATTGCCTGTCGCGACTCGCCAAAAACCGTTGAGGCTCTTTGGGCACAATGGGTAAAAAGTGAAGAACGCCGTGGCGCATCCACCGCCAAAAAGCCCTACAAGGATGCTCTTGCCCGTGGGAAGAACCACGTCTTTAAAGACATTGGAAACATGGCGCCGTCTGAGGTGAAAGTTGCCGATGTCGCGCGCATCTTAAATACCGCTTATGAGAGGCTTCACGCTTCAACCGTTAAGAAACTACGGCAAGACATCGGGAAATTCTTTCGCTGGTGTCATGCCAATGCGCTTATCGACCAAAAGGCGCCACTGCCGACAAATCCTGAGCTTTTATCTGCTCTTCTTTGTCGACCGGCAAGGCGCATTGCAGGTAATCCCCATCCCGCTCTTGGCGGGAAAGACGCTAAGCGCCTTGTCGAGTATTTGCTTTCTGAGAAGTTCGCCAAGAGAACTGCGTCAATGGCGCTTTTATTTACCCTACTAACAGCCTCTCGCATCGGGAA
>CAVAQL010000170.1:0-2419 GCA_963590825.1 Bacteroides caccae
CTCATAATTCCTACGTTAACGCAGCCTAGCCCTTTTCCATGGCGAGCCATGCCAAGAAGTTGCGTGACCGTTGCGCAAGCACAAGCAAGTGCATTCTTCCCTAAATGCGGCGTCATCGTTGGATGAGCAGGCGCCCCAATAAAACGCACATCTAACTTTGTCGTGCAAAGGATGCCCAAAGGATTAATGACGACTTCGCCTGTGGGGCTACACATCGCCAAGTGAGACCCGAAGATGTAATCGACATCATCGAGTTTTCCAGAGGCAGCTTGCGCTGCGCCTCCTCGTACACCTTCTTCTGCAGGTTGAAAGATAAGCTTAATTTTCCCTTTAAGTTTTTCACTATTGTCAGCAATCCACTGGGCCATCGTAAGGCCAACAGCGGTGTGTCCGTCGTGACCACATGAATGCATTTCGCCTGGATGCGTAGAAGCAAATTTCTCTTTATTGGGAAGGTGTTCGACTCTATCTGTTTCTTCCACGCCAACGCAATCGATGTCAAAACGAAGCGCAGTCACAGGCCCAGGACGTCCCGTATCAAACTCAGCAATGCATCCCGTATAACCATTCATGCGTTTGAGGGTCTCAGGATTTATTCCAGCTTCCTTGGCTCGCTTCACATGGCTTTCCACGAGAGAAAGCGGCCGCCCCATGACGGCATCAAGGCCAATCTGGTCTGTTCCAAGAAAGAGTTTCCACCCAGGAATCTTCTCGAGTGTTTCAATAATGAGAGCCGTTGTTTTAAATTCTCCCCAACCAAGCTCAGGAATCTTGTGGAGCTTGCGGCGCAAGCCGACAGTGTTTTCTACGTAATTCATTTAAATTCTCCTTCGTTAAAGAATTAAACCATTGCAAGAGCGACAAAAATCACGCACACAACCATTGGGATTGCTAAACGTTTTGTCAGCTCAATCGGATTAATCATCGTCAGACCACAAAGAACAATTGCCACTCCAGAAATCGGGCTCATCGTTCTGCCGAGGGCTCCAGAAAGTGCTGCCATCGCCCCTAGTGTTGGGATTTGCATCCCAAAACTTTGTGCGTGCGGCGTCACTGCGTCATTGAAAGCGAATGCTGCCGCGTCTCCTGATCCACTGATGACACCCATAAGGAATGGGCCAATCGAACCGCCCCAGCGAGCAATGTCATTGGAGTTCTTTAATACTTCGATAAAGATTTTGATTAGTCCCGAAGCGTTCAATCCCGCTGCGAAAACGCCCGCAGCGATGATGATGCCAAGCACTTCTCCGTAACCGTGGCCCATACCATCAAAGAATTTCTTCGAGAACTTCTCGGGATTAGCCACTGTAATCGCTAACGTATAGGCCGCTCCAATAACCATAGCTTGGGCAACACCCATCTTGAGTGCGGGAACCCAAAGATTTCCTGTAACAAGGATTGCCACAGGAACAAGAGGTGCAATTGCCTTAAAGAAATTGACCCGTTCAACATCGGCCTGATTGTTAATTAAGGCATCTTCCGTGTTGCCACCTTTATGGAAGTCGCCGAACAACAAACAGACAATGGTGACACCTACAATAGCGATTGCCCCACAAACCAAGGTATAGGGCATATGAATGCCTATGATTTCCATCACATCAAGACCCGCCATCTTTGCAACGTAGGCGTTATGCGAAAGTCCTGGAGAAAGCATGGAACCAAAAGTTCCCGCAAGAATTGCCGTAGCCGTTCCCTCGCGAGAGACACCGCCTCGAAGCATGATAGGAATCAAGGTTGGCGCGATAGCCGCAGAACATCCTGCTGCAGAGGGGATAGCAATACTGACGAAATACGTGATTGCTGTTGCAGCAGGGATAAGCAACATCCCTAAAGGACGAAGCGGTGCGCTCAGTAACTTCACCAAGTGCACATCGCATTTGGTCATTTGAATAACAAATGCAAAACCCATCGCCGAGCAAATTGCCATGATGAGTCCACCGTTTGTCATGGACTTAGCAAAAGCGTTCAGGGCAGCAAACGGATTTAGAGAAAGGCAGGATAAGAAAAGCCCTGCCGTGATGAGTACGAGACGCGTCTCGTAGCGCTTAATCAAGGCCCAAACTGTTACGACAATCGTCAAAACAGCAACCCATGATAGAAAAGTCATGTTTTCCTCCTTTTGTGATAGGTCAGTTCCCTTCACTGCGATTCTCTTTGAAGATTCATGTTGCACAAACCCCTTTATCCATAACTCTTATTTGTCTAAAATGAAACGCCAGTACGCAAAGAGGTCTCAATGCAAACAACGGATGAATCCTTTCTTTTTCTTTTATTTCTGAGGACTTGTGAGACAGGAAGCCTTGCAAAAGCTGCGCTACTTCTTGGAATTTCTCGCTCAACAGCGACTAGGCAACTCTCCCAACTTGAGGCACGCATCGGTAAAAAGCTCTTTTCACGAACAGCCTCGGGTGTACAAATG
>CAVAQL010000171.1:0-2412 GCA_963590825.1 Bacteroides caccae
TCTTAAAAACATCACAGAAAACTACGAGACCTTTAGCGGCGTAGCTCTCGAACAATTCTTTCGAGAAAAACTGATGCGAACTGGAAAGTACCGAAGCATTGGAAGCTGGTGGAATCAAAAGCGCGGGGCCGAAGGCGCACAAAATGAAATCGACATCGTCGCGACGAGTAACAGTGAAAAGACACTACTTCTTGCTGAAGTAAAAAGGCAAAAGAAAGCGTTTAAGGAAAAACAATTCTTAGATAAAGTTGCTCACTTTAAAACCTTATTGCCCGCGAATCTTCGCATCGAAACAACGTGCCTAGCCCTAGAAGACATCGGCCTTAAAAAGTAGCCATAGCCAATAGACGCGCTCGGGTAGAATTCTGTTTAAAAGAAACCCTTTATTGCGATATTTCTATGAGAAAAACGCCACTACTCCTTGCTTCGCTTTGTGCCACAGTTCTTTTAACTTCGTGCATGATTCCAACAGATCGCACCATGATTCGCGTTTCAACGATTCCTGCCGGAGCCCTTATTGTCAATAGTGAAGGAAAAATCCTGGGACAGGAACCTATGAATGTTGAGTGGCGTATGCAAGGGCTTACCGCGATTGCCCCAAATGTGTGGCAAACAACATCTCTTACTGCCGTTTGGCCTAGCGGCGCGAAGGCCACAACGAATTTCACCTACAGTGGGAAGATGTTTCAGTATGGCTTACGAGGAACCATTCAACGTAACGTTGATGATCCCAATCTACAAGTCGATATGGCCAATGCCGCACGCGTAGAGCAACTGCGCCAACAGCAACGCATGGCAGATGCCATCGAAACCGATGTGCTGATGCGCTCGATGCAACCACCACCTCCAGTGATTATTGCTCCACCACCGCGGCACCACCGCTGGTAATTGAAAGGGGTGTTGATTTTTGCTTCAGCACCCCATTTCGTTTTTTTAAGACTTCACTTTTAGAAGCGATAGTTCATCTCTAGCTTGCCACCAAAAGAGGATGTTCCGCGATTTCCAACGCCAGCGTTTGCTGTCGCATCAACCGAGAATCCTCCCTTTTGGAAATTAATGCCAAAAGCACCCTGCACGGGACTCGTGTCAAGCACGGTCTTCTTAACGCCATAAATGTCGATTTCTTTATCGCCAAATGTGGGGATGTAAGCAATCTTAAATCGTGGCGTCACAGACCACCCATTTTCTGTTTGTGCAGTCTTTCCTCTTAAGCGCAAAGCAATGGGAACTTGCACGATTGTCTGGCTTTGCTTATCCAACGTGCTACTACCCATCTTCATTTCATCGGTCTTAAGTTTCGAGACTCGCACTCCAACGCTTGGTGTAAGACTGAAACTTTCAAATTCAAACCGTTTTTGAAGAGTCGCTGCTACCGAAATCATCTTCGCATCAAGGTCTTGATTTAACCCTGTGTAGTAGGTGTTTGTGATGTCGTTACTACTTTGCGTGTAAGCGACTTCTCCGAGTAACTTAATGCCCGTATCGCCTAAAAGAGCACTGGCGTAAAGCGTTGCGCTGTAGTCTTTCGTCTTATTCTTTGCTGACCCAACATCGCCTTTAACAGTGCCGTGGCCGTATTGGAACGCAAGGCCAACGTTCGTTTTCTCGGTAGGAGCTACTTCAGCGCCAAATGCGCCATACCCCATATTGGCGTGAAATCCCGCCCCATCACCCAAACCATCTTGTTCGTAACGTTCTCCGCGCACCATGACCCAGAGATTAGAGCCAAGATCTTTCTCTGCAGCTCTGTCTGCGATGGTTTCTGCAAGAATCATATCCGCGCGACGAATCATCGATTGGATACCTAACGAGCTAATGACAGACTGTCCTTCGGAACTTGCCGACCCTGCAATCGTGATAATGCCTGTGTCGTTAGCCAATGTTGCCGTTAAGAAGGGAGAATCTATGTAAAGAGAAACCGTCGCTGGACTTTCCTCTGTTACTGCCGCACCCAATGGGATTGTTCCGATAGCGGCATTGAGAATGCCGAAGTTTGCTTCGCCCGCGAAGACAACGCCTGTTGCGCCGTCAAACACCGTTGCGCCATTTAACGCCGCCTGGTCAATAACGAGCGTTCCGCCATTGCGAATCACAACCTTTTGCGCGTAACTCTCGATAGCTTCTGTTGCATTCGGATCGATGACAACGCTTCCACTTGAACCGAGTTTGGCAGCTTTGTTCGTATAAACAACAGCAGTCGCGTTAGAGAGTCCGAGATTAGCGATTGCGGTATTTGCCTCACTTTCTGTAGTACTACCGAATACTACAAGACCGCCGTTACCCACCGTGATGTTCGTATTCAGTGTGTTATCTGTGCCAAGGCTTTCCACATAAAACGTGGAGTGGAAACCCTCTGCTGGATCGACGAAAATCGAACCTCCCGTCATCGACAGATTCTTAACTGAGAGCGTT
>CAVAQL010000172.1:0-2388 GCA_963590825.1 Bacteroides caccae
AAGTTTGTAAATTGCCGTTTAGAGGGCTCTAACGTCTCTATAATGAATGACTAAGGGGTGGCTCTTCCTATAACCCGAATGGGGGGGCGACGCGCTTATAGGCGCAGATGTTTCGGGCTCTCTCGTACCCATCGAGGAAAGGCACCTTCGTGAACGGTTTGACTCGTCGTTTTGTGGTTGGTCTTGTTGGGCTTGTGCCGCTATGTGGCGCAAATGGGGCGTTCGCCTCGAGTGCAAGTGTTACTTCTGGGAATCTTCCTGCCATTGAACTGCGGCAGATGCGTGATACGTTCAATCGTGAGCGCTTTGCCAATGAGGCCAAGGAAGCCCAAAAGCAAAATAAGTCGGAGGCAATTCCAGAAGCCGCTCCTGCTCAACCCTTAGCAGGGAAATTCTCTTTTGAACTCGAATCGATTGGTCATACGCCAAGTGAAGTGCTCACAGAAGAGGAATTTCAAGCCGCTGTCGCTCCTTGGGTTGGAAAAAAGATTGACACGAACGATATCTCTGAGATTTTAAATGCCGTCAACCGTCTGTATCGACAAAAGGGCTATGTGGTTTGCATTGCTCTCGTTAAGCCACAGCGCATTCGTGATGGACACCTTGTCTTAACGCTTGTCGAAGGTAAGACAGATGAAGTGACAATTGAAGGTAACGATACAACACTGCCAAGTTATATCAAAAACGCTTTTCATTTTGAAAAGGGAAAGACGGCCAATTACCAGCAACTCCTAGATGATCTCGTGCGTTTTAATCGTACGAACGATGTCACGCTTCAGGTCGATATGCATCCGGGCTCCGAGGCCATGACAACTTCCTACACGATTCAAGCCAAAGAACCGAATCGCTGGGGTGGTACTGTTTTTGCCGATAGTTTGGGTTCGAAAGCGACAGGTCGGGCACGGTTTGGTGCCACGATAACGAATCGCAGCCTTTTTGGAAGACGTGATGCCCTGACAGTTTTAGGTCTTGCAAGTGAAGGAAATAAGAGTGGTCTCTTAACTTACGCGCTTCCCATTAACTCCAAAGGCACGAAACTGACGGTTAGCGGCAGTTACGGTGATGTGAAAATTGTTTCGGGTGCGGCGAAATATCAAGATATTAAGGGTCGCTCATCGATGTGTTCAGCGCGCTTGGAGCACCCTGTGTATACCTCAAGCGAAACAAAGACAACGCTTTGGGTTGAGGCCTCGCTACAGAAGTCCAAGACAACAGCTTTCGATGGCGCAATGCCCATTGCCGATACGAAAACGCAAGGCTATGCTGGCGGCATTGACTCGCTTTTCTTTGTGGGCGAGACAACACTTTATGCGACAAGCTTAAGTTTTACGGAACACCGTATTAAAGACCGTGTTTTCACGAAAACATCGCAATACGATTTTCTGACGGCTTCGCTTCTCGCGCGACACGCCTTTAGGAACAATGTCTCGGTAAGCCTTTCTGGACGTTGGCAAGTCGCCGTTGCTGGAGACGACTTTAATAGCTCGGACTATTTTTATCTCGGACACAATAGCGGCGTTCGCGGTTATGACAATGATGTCATCAGCGCTGAGTCGGGGCTAGTGGGTTCTCTTGAAGTCGCTTACCCGATTTTTGGGGAAACAACTTCCCTTTATGCCTTTGCCGATGGTGGCCATTTAGCTGGCGACGTCGTATCAAGGACCCGATCGATTTATTCAGCAGGGTTCGGCTTTACGTGGCAACCCACACGTTGGGCTTATGTCAATGCCACACTCGCTTTCCCGTTAAAGCGTGATATGGGAAGTAGCGGTAAGGCCGACCGTGTTCGCGGTGATATAACAGCATCGCTTATTTGGTAAGCGCAAAGTTCCTAGATAGCTCTTTTAAGAGGGAACACTATGAATCGGATTTTCAAAGTTCTTTGGAATAAGTCTCTTAAGCGTTTTGTCGTCACAAATGAAATTCAACGCTCGCGCAGCAAGGCCAAAAACGAAACGATTGCTTTGGGTGCAGCGCTTTTAACATTGGCAACTTTTCCTTTTGATGCAACTTTTGCTTCGGAAATTACGGTTCCTAAAGACTGGAGCGCTACAAAGATTACGACTTCAGGAAAAGTCTCAACAATCACCACTTCGAAGATTCAGGGCGATACGGCGAACAATAAAGGCATCGGCATTAATCGGTTTGATAAGTTCAACATCTCTTCGGGAAACATTGCCAACCTGATTGTCCCAGATAAGGCCAACAATCTCGTGAACTTTGTCAATGACAAGATTGATATTAACGGAACGGTTAATTCAATTAAGGGAACTCAGGTTGGAGGAAATCTTTTCTTTGTTACTCCATCGGGAATGACTGTCGGGAAAACGGGCGTCATAAATGCAGGAAGCCTCACTTCTATCGTTTCAACAGAGGCTGCATTTAAAG
>CAVAQL010000173.1:0-2359 GCA_963590825.1 Bacteroides caccae
ATGCGTGTTTGAATGGGTGATTTTGTCCATTGGCGTTAGGGGTTTTGTCGCAAGGTGGATAAATCTCTTTAAATGGAACAGAGATTCTCTCAAAATGGAACGAGAGAGTTGGCTTCTAACGTTTGGCTCTTAAAGAGAGACGGAGCTGGCTCCAATCTCACGGCCCAGGGGCAAAATCAGACGAGTCCGTAGGACGAGGCTGATTTTGCCCCCGGGCCGTGACGCAATCAAAGGAACTATTACGGAACAAGCTTCTTTCGTTCGCGTAGCGATTGCCCTGCTAGCGTCATCCGATAGCTACTGTTAAACAGGCGATCGATAATGGCATCCGCATTGCGGTTGTTTCCTAGAAACTGATGCCATTCATCAAAAGGCAGTTGACTTGCAATGGCTACCGATGAGTTTCCAATGCGCTCATCAAGGATGGTAAGCAGTGACGATGCTGTGTCAGGTCTCAATTGATTCGTGCCTAAATCATCAATAATCAGCAGCTTGTGGCTGTTGAGTTGATGACGGAACGTCTCCGACTCAGAGTGTTGATGTGCATCTTCTATAAGCTCCTCGAGTCGACTAAATCGCAAATACTGCACAGCCAAGCCACACTTGCATGCCTCCTGACCAAGTAAAGCTAAAACCCAAGTTTTTCCTGTCCCTGTGGGACCATTGATCAACAAGTTGTTTCCTTCCTTTATCCAGCGGCAAGTTAGAAGGCGCTCAAGCAACTCGTAATCGAGATTACGACCTTGAGATTTAATCACATTGCCGATATGAGCCTGTGTATACGGCTCTAACGCTTTAAGGCCGGAGCGTTGCAGGCAACGTTCTGTGCGCTTCTCACGCCTAACTTCAAGCTCTTTGTACACCATCATGCCGAGCCGTTCTTCGAAGTTAAGCCCTTGGAACTGGGGATTGTCTGCTACATCGCGAACCATATCCGCCATTCTTGGGAGCTTGAGTTTCTTTAGACCATCCTCTATCTCTTCGAGGGATAAGTAATTATTTGGCTTGTTCATTACTTTTCTCCTGATTGCTTTCTTCGAGTCGCTTTGCGTAGTAGCTAGCGCCCCTCAAGTTACGCTTTGAATGGCGGGTGACCAAGGTCACACCCCCTCCAAGTTTGATTTCTTGTTCTTGCAATCCAAGGCGCTTATCGACTTCTTGGCGGAAAGCCTCAAAAGTAGGTTCGGGTCTTTCCAGCACAGCCTTCGCAATTTCTTCGCTTACATCGCTACCAAGGGAGTTTGCATTGGCAAGTATCCCAGACAAGATGCGGCGCGCAACACGCAAGGGTTGATTCTGAGTAATACGTCGACCCAGCTCCCAAAGTTTGGGGCTAATGGTCCTGATGCTATCCAACAGATTGTCTTTTGAGCGCATCATCGCAATGTGATTGGCTGGCATGTGTTCGATTAAAGTATTCTGAATCTTCCCAGTTTCGTCATAATTGTGACGAGTGATTTCCTTCCCTGTTCTTATGTCGTAGCAAATTAAAAGCCCTTTCTGCGGCCACAGACGGACTCTTACTTCTTTGCCAGCGTATTGATAAGGGACTGAAAACCTCCGGTTATTCAGCCGAATCTGGTAATCCTTTCGTACCTTTAGTACTTTTTCAACCAGACTCGGTTCGAAGGCTTCTGCTGGTAACGGCTGCATAACCGTTAGCTCCTCTTTTTGTAATTCTCTGCGTGTTCCTACTTTCTCATGAAAAGACCTTCGGTTAAGCTCCTCGAGTCGCAGTGCAATGGCAGCGTTAACATCTTCAAGACTTAAAAACTGAGAGTCCGACAAAGGGTCGGTGATGTTCTCTTGACATATGCGGACAGCACCTTCAACCATTGCTTTGTCTTTGGGTTTGCCTGGGCGCACAGGAAAAGGCGTAAAGCCGTAATAGGCGGCTAACGCTCGGAACTCATCACACACCTTCGGTTCGTAGATGTCTGCCTTAAGCACAATGCTTGTGCTGTTATCCAAAAAAATGTAGTTAGGAACCGCTTTGAAGTACTCCAGCATTTTTATGCAGGCCGCAATCCAAGAATTGCGAGTTTGGTCCGCTGTCGCTGTGCAGAAAATGAGATTGGAATAAGCCAGTACTCCAACAAAAATCTCCGCACGACACAAACGACCATCAGATGTCATGTAGTGCAAAGGGTTGCCTGAATAATCGATCATGGCAACTTCACCAGGCTCCCACTGAAAGGACATGCTGACATCCTTAAGCGATGTCGGAAGATCACTCTTGAAAGCCTCATAGGCTTTGCAGAATGTCGAATAGCCCATAGCCCGCTGAGGCGCCGTAACTCGTTTGTGCAAAGTAACCGATATTTTTAGGGGTGAGTAACCGATAGCCGAACGAGAGTAA
>CAVAQL010000174.1:0-2301 GCA_963590825.1 Bacteroides caccae
ATGCAAACGCTTGTTGATGGTGGCGAAATTGAAGTTACTGTCAACGAAACGCTCAACTATATCGATCTAAGAAACCACAATCCGCAAGATTTTTGGACGCTCCTACTTTTTACGGGTTACTTAACAATCGCTGAGAGATTACCGCAAAGCGCACTCACTTTTAAATTGCGAATTCCCAACGAAGAGATTCGGGACACTTTCATCAAGAAGGTGCACACTCGGTTTTCAGCGACCAATACTGCCTTTGTCAATCGTGGTCTTGAATTTGTCCGAGCGACTTTTGTCGGAGATGTTGACAAGATTACAGACGCCCTTTCATCGGTTCTAGACGGATATGTTTCGATTCGTGATACGGCGACAAAGGCGCCACACGAAAATTACTATCACGGTATGCTCAATGCGCTTTGTGCGTGTGGATCAGGATTGCTTGAGTTTTTCAATTCAAACGCAGAGTCTGGGAGCGGTTATGCTGACATTGTCTTTACCGACAAAATCACATCGAATCGAACGGGTGTTGTGATTGAAATTAAGTACGCTGCCAAACAAGATGATCTTTACGACGCAGCTCAAAGTGCTTTGGATCAAATTAAAGAAAAGAATTACGGCGCCTACCTTGAGAAATTCCGTTGCAAGAAACAGCGTGCTTATGGGATTGCCTTCTCAGGTAAGTCATGCGTTGTTCTTTGTGACGAAAAATAGGGCATTCTCTGAAAGCTTCCCGTAGCACTTGTACTTTGGTGAAGGAAGTGCTTTTTGCGCTTAGTTGCAAATTTCTATGAAGTTCGTGTTTTAGGTGTCTTTCTTTTTGCTAGACTCCCGCGAGATGTTGCTTTTTAAGTGCTCCGAACACTCGTTGAGCACTTAAGTGGCGTGCGTTCTTTTCGTCACTCAATGGGGATGAGAGTTTATTTATGGCCAATCGAATCTTTCGTTATTCTGTTTTTGCCTGTTCAGTCTTTGCACTCGTCGGTTGCTCGCAACTTGAGAAAATCGGCATCCATATGCCTTCGCAACGCGCTGAATATGAATCGAGCACGTCACGTGCTCCGCTCGATATCCCGCCCGATTTAGACAGTGTGCAGCGCACAGATCGCTTCACCCTCCCGAATCGTCCACAGGTCGTCAGTGCCAATGAAGAAAGCGAACGTAGCCAAGCACTTGCTGAGCGCTTTGGAACAAAAACGGGAAGCGTCCTACCTGAGACAGTTTCAGCGAAAGTTGTTCGTGACGGACAGACTCGTTACGTGCACGTAACTGCGGATGCAGATCGCGTTTGGCCTGTGTTGCAAGACTTTTGGCCTTCTGTTGGTTTGGAAGTGAAGATGCAAGATGCTCGCACCGGTGTGATGCAAACCGAATGGGCAGAAAACAAAGCAAATCTTCCGAAAGACATCATTCGTGCCACACTCGGAAAGATTATGGATTTTGTTTACGACACGGGATTACGCGATCAATACCGTGCTCGTATGGAACGTAACGACGATGGCACAACCGACATCTACATTACGCATAAGCAGATGGTTGAGGTTGTCACTGGGAAAGATGGCGATGGCACCGTTTGGCAGCCAGGGCCCTCAGATCCGCAACTTGAAGCCGAAATGCTTTCTCGCTTAGCCTTGAAGCTTGAGACGGAATTTAATCCTGATTTGAAACCGGCCGAGAAGAAAGCGGCTGAAGAAGTGATTGCTCAGAATTCAGAAGCCGTTGCCGAACTTGAGACCGACGCAAATGGTAAAGCAGAGGCTGTCCTTGTGAAGGAACCTTTCGACCGTGCTTGGCGTCGTTTAGGTCTTGCGTTAGATCGTGCAGGATTTAACTTAGTTGACCGCGACAGAAGTCAGGGTCTCTTTATGGTTAAGTACCTCGATAGTGACTATGAAGCCAAGAAGAAGTCCGAACGTGGTTTCTTTGCCAATATGTTCAGCAAAGAGCATGTTGTGGAAGCTCCAGAATACAGAATTCGTTTAACGCAAACCGAAGAGGGTGCGTCAAAGATTACGGTTACTGGCGCTGACGGTAAGGCAGATACGACAGGGGCTGCACCGAGAATCTTGACTGTCATTTCTGAGCAAATGAGGTAAAACGGGAGCTTGGACGCCTTCTAGGCGTGACTTGCTCCTTTTCAATCCGCTTCGTAGGTCATTTCTGCCTCATCGTTTTGTCAATGGTGAGTGCAGCGCATCAGATGCTAAACAACTTAGGGCATCTGAACTCTGGGGAGGGGGCTGTGGAAAAGTCCTAATTCTCCTTTAAAATCAAGGGTTTACCCCCCCCCAATCTCGTCCTCTTTCGATTTAAAAT
>CAVAQL010000175.1:0-2239 GCA_963590825.1 Bacteroides caccae
TTTTATAGATGCTTTCGAATATCTTCCAGGTGATTAAGTCGTCGCTAAAAGCCATCGTGTTGCCATTTTAGAAATCAAAGTTTTCAAATCGTCAACGATTTTATCGTAAAAAATTAAGACAATCTTGGGGCGTCCTGTTGCTTTTATAAGCACACAGACTTAAAGAAGGTGAAATTAAAAACAGAAGGAGGATTATCTATGTACGATCTTCTAATCAAGAAAGGCCATATCGTCGACCCTAAAAACAACATCGACATGATTGGTGATATCGCCTTAGAAGACGGTAAAGTCGTAGCTGTCTCTGAAGAAATCGAAGGTGCAGCCAAAGAAACAATCGATGTCACAGGGAAACTCGTCATTCCTGGCATCATCGACATGCACACACATATGCGCACATTAGAAGGACACCCTCATGCGCAACGTATGGTTGCCTTAGCTGGCGTCTGCACCACGCTCGATATGGCAGGCCCCTTAGAAAACATTTTGGACTCTATCCCAACAAGTGGATCTGGCATCAATATCGCTGTCGTCGAAGGTGCGAGGGCTGGTCTAACACTCACATGCAACAGACCTGATGCGGCAGAACAAAACGCTTTTATTAATCGCATCTTGGAGCACGGCGGTATTGGTATCAAACTCTTGGGCGGACACTTCCCGATGGATTTGGATATCAGCGCGCAATTCATCGAGAAAGCCTCCAAATTAAAAAGTTGGGTGGCTTGGCACGTGGGTAACACCGTGCATGGATCAAACATTGAAGGCATGCGCGATGCCGTAGAAGCCGCTGGTGACCACTTCCTACACATTGCTCACATCAATAGTTACTGCAGAGCTCAAGTTCGAGATGAAATTAGTGAGTCTCTTGAGGCTGTTGACCTACTTAAAACGCATCCGCAGATCTTCTCGGAATCCTACGTTTCAGACTTAAACGGCACACGTCTCACATGCAAAGACGGAGTGCCGATTTCAAAAGTCACGTGCACATGCCTTAAGAAAGTGGGTTGCACGCCAGATGAAGCAGGCGTTCGTGAAGCGATTCGCACAGGTCGCGCTGGGGTTTGCTATGACAACGGCACAATTGGCGCTCTCCTTAAAGGAGAGGAAGGCGTCAAATATTGGGAAAGCCAAGCCGAGACAACGGGAAGTTTCTCAGTCAATCCAGCAACGAGCCGCTTCTTAGTTGCCACAGCAAGACGCAACGATGGAAGTTTCGTTGTTGATAGTTTTTCAACTGACGGTGGTTGCTACCCGCGTAACGTCATTGTTGACGTAGGGCTTTCGCTTGTGAAGTTTGGTGCGATGACCTTAAAAGAATTCGTTCTGAAAGCCTCAATGAATGGGGCAAAAGCTCTGAACCTAGCGAACAAGGGACATTTGGGTATTGGTGCCGATGCAGATATTTCCATCATCGACTACGAACGTCAAAAAGCGTACTCAACCATTGTCGGAGGAAAAGTCATCATGCTCGATGGGAAACTTCTCGGCAAAGGAACAACCATTATCTGTGATGAAAGAGGCGCAGATTACCTTGCCAAACGCGGCATCTCCTACATCGTCAAGGGACCGCTTGTTGCAGGGGATGTCGCCAAACGCATCGCATTACATTAATTAAAAAACGACCCCCAACCAAAGGAGAAAAAATGTCTGGAATTATCATCGTCATCCTTTCTGTTGTGGCAGTGGCTTATTTGATTGTGAAAAAGTACTACGCCACGTGGAGCTTACTAATGGTAGGCCTCGTGACGCTTACTATCGCAGGCCTTATGGGCGTCACACTTGTTACTGGAAAATCAGCTACTCATCTTTTTGCATTCGACGTTGTTCAAGTGTTTTCTGATTTACTCTCGAAACGCTCGGCCGGTCTCGGCATGAACATTATGGCTATGGGTGGCTTTTCCGTTTACATGTCGCGATTAGGAGCGACACGGGCTCTCGTCAATGTCTGTGTAAAACCGCTTTCTGCGGTTAAGGCGCCGTACCTCATCATGGCTCTTGCTTACATCCTCGGTCAGCTTCTCAACATCGTTCTGACATCGGCTGTTGGCTTAGCCCTGCTTTTGATGGTCACGATGTACCCCTTGTTAATTGCCGCTGGTGCTAATAAGAAAGCTGCGGCTGCAACCATTGCTTTAACAGGTGCTTTGGGCCTCGGACCAACTGGTGGTAATAACCTCTTAATTGCTCAGCTCACGGGCAAACACGTCATGGAAATCTTCCTTGACTACCAGATGTTTATGGC
>CAVAQL010000176.1:0-2193 GCA_963590825.1 Bacteroides caccae
GCGCACGCACACGTCACTGAGCTCGCTAAGAAGGGTGTTAACACGGTATGGCTACCGTGTGTGCCGCGGGAAGGTCGCCCATTTCATGAGGCAGACGGCCGCTATGCTTGTCCCGTGGTCGCTGGGTACCCTGAGGCGCTACGCCTAAACATGCGAAGCACCTACTCGGAGTTGAAGATTCTCACGCCCTTTTTGGACCTTCAAAACGATGAGACGGTTTGCGCTGCTCTAAAAGAATCTTTCCCTTCTTTAGAAGAAAGAGCCATTCGGGAAGGTATCGTTGCAGCTCGCAAGGCGCAGTCCGAATACACGATGGCCCTCGAAAGCATCGGAAAGGCCCTGTGGGATGCGCACCGTAAAAGTGAGAAGCCCTTGGTGATTTTGGCTGGCCACCCGTATCACGTCGATCCATTAATCTCAAACGGGATTCCCGCTCTGATTGAATCGATGGGCGCCGATATTGTCACAGAAGACGCGATTGCCTTTTTCGCTGACGATATCGAAAAAACCGACGTTGTCAATCAATGGACATTTCACAGTCGTTTGTATCGAGCAGCGACGTTAGCCGCAGAGACTGCCAACACAGAACTTGTGCAGTTAGTAAGTTTCGGGTGCGGCCTTGACGCGATTACCTCGGAAGAAGTCTCTCGCATCTTAGATCGCGCCGGAAAGCTTTATACGCAATTGAAAATCGATGAAGCCGATACCTTGGGAGCGGCACGCATTCGCTTGAAGTCACTATTGGCTGCATTGCGCGAGCGCTCAAGAAGTCAGAATCAATCGGTCAAAGGCTCCGTGAAAGAAGTCCCGATTGTCTTTAAAAAGAAAGAGCCCGCTAAGAGTTGCGAAATTCCTTTAACAACCGAAAGAATTCAAAAAGAGGTGAGAACGCTTTATGCGCCACAGATGGCGCCGATTCACTTCCCGATTTTGGTTGGTGCTTTCAATGACTTGGGTTGGAATGTGAAGCTCCTTGATAAGGCGCGCCCCGAGTCGCTCGATTTGGGTTTAAAGCATGTCAATAACGACGCCTGCTATCCGGCGATTGTCGTCATTGGTCAATTGTTAGACGCTGTTCTTCATGATCCGAATTTCAATAAAGATAAGGATGCCGTGCTCCTTGCGCAAACCTGCGGACCGTGTCGCGCAAGTAACTACACGACGCTCATGCGCTGGGCCTTGGATGATGTGGGTTGTAAGAACGTTCCTGTGGTGAGCCTTTCAGCGGGTCACTTAGGAACCGAGACACTCGATATTCACTTTTCTGGAATGCGCCACTTAATGCGAGCGCTTTTGTGTGGGGATGCGCTACAGCGCTTCTCGTTATTTACGCGAGCCCATGAAATAAGGAAAGGTGAAAGCGAAGCGCTATTAAAGCGTTGGCAAGAGAAACTATCGAGAAACATCCCTGATAGTAAGTCGGCATTGCGTAAGACTCTCACGGCGATTGCTTCTGACTTTAAGAAAATCCCCGTGGATGCCGTTAAAAAGCCCGCTGTGGGCTTAGTTGGCGAGATTTTATTGAAGTACCATCCAGCCGCCAATCAGGCGATCCTAGACCGATTAATTGCCGCCGGGGCCGAACCCCATATTGGGGACCTCACGATGTTTTTTCACTATTGCCTGTGCGACTACGTTTGGCAAGCCAAAAAGATGGGCGGATCCAAAATTAAGGGGCTCGTTTCCTGGTTTATGCTCAAGTTCTTCGAGGGCTACAGAAACATTCTTCGTGACGCGTTAAAAGATACGCCTGTGGCAGATGTGATTTCAACACCCGATTTAATGGCTGGACTAAAGGGAATCGTAAGTCCTGGGCAGCAGGCAGGAGAGGGCTGGCTACTTACAGCTGAGATGATTGAATTCTTAAACGCGGGAGTGCCAAACGTTCTTTGCCTACAGCCCTTTGGGTGCTTACCCAATCACGTCACAGGTAAGGGTGTGATTCGTGAATTGCGGGAAACCTATGCCGATGCCAATCTTTGCGCGATTGACTTTGAGCCAGGAACGTCGGAAACCAATGTCGATAATCGCTTGAAACTCTTTTTAGCGCAGGCCTTTGAAGCGCTAAACGAAAAAGGCTAGAGCGCTACGCTTTTCCCGTTGGGCTCTTTTCTAAAGTCAGTACCATCTCACAGGCCTTGCAGTCAAAGCTAGCTTTGTAGACAAAGCCCTTGGGGTCGACAAGGCTCATCG
>CAVAQL010000177.1:0-2143 GCA_963590825.1 Bacteroides caccae
GCTCTGCCATTACGTCGGTTCTTACTGCGCGAAAAAGTCAGGCGCAGGGTGTTTAGTGAAAAAAGAAAGTTGGGTCTGCTTTAACTCCAAATTGGCGCGCTTGGTGCAAGAAGCAGCCCGCCTTCAGCTGGGGCTCGGGTGGGGGTCTCCTGAGAGCCCGATGATTCGGGGACTCACATTAGAAGAATTTCGAAGCCTTGACTTTACGAAGATGGATCTCACAGGGATTGTCTCTGAGGTCGCTCTTCGCGCTTCAGAAAAACTCACCGTCTCAAACGAGGCAACAACCGAGCGCGCCAAGGCACGAATCGAAGCCGTGAACCAAAGCGATTCCACACAGTACGAACCCGTCAATACCGTCACAGGGCGTTGTCGAGCCGTCGATGGGACGCTTGTTGATTGTGTAACGAGAGAGCAATAAGGAGAAGCGATGAAGAGCCAGTTTTTTCTTAAAACGACTTTTCTTTTGGGAAGCATTCTTTCCTCTTTAACCATTCACGCTAAAGCCTTCTTCGATGGCGATGTGTGGGCAGAACCTGAACGGCCATTTCTTTTCTATGGCATTGATGGGGAAAAGGCGTTGACGCAAAAAGGGGAAGTTATGCAAGAGACGTCTCGCATCACGACGCTCGAAGACCTCAAAAAGGAAGTGAAGCTCTCTTTAGAGCGCGCTGTGATGGACCCAACGGAAGCCAATATCGCCTCTTACCTGGAGCTAAATGCCCTTTTGTTTGAAAAAGCGGGGCGCTTTGCCGAAAGTTGGCGCGATACCTTACTCAAATACCCGCAATACGATTGGACCGCGACGCACCCCGTGGTGAACTTTGCCTCAACCGAGCTTTCTCGCGATCGCAATCGCGCGATCAATGCGACGTTAAAAACACTCAAAGAAAACTGGGGCCTTATTTACTTTGTTGATGAGGGTAGGCTTTCAAGCTTGATGACTCCACTTGTGAATCGCTTTGCTCGGGCGACAGGCCTTGAACTTCTCACTGTTGCCATAAATGATGCGGCACTTAAGCTTTACCCCAAAGCGAGGCTTGATAAAGGAGAAGCCGCCATCGCAACGAAAAACGGGCTTTCGATTTTCCCAGCCTTACTTGCCCTAAGCCGCACGGATCGCTCCTGGCGTGAGGCGCGTCTTATCGCGACAGGCGTTGTTGATATCACGGAGCTTGGCCGTCGCTTAGAGCGGATCGCTAGAGCAAAAGAGGTCAATGATAAAAAACCTCAATCTTTTCAAACCTATGCAAGTCCCGTTTTCCCTGTTACTCTCAATAAAGGATATGAGCCATGAAGTGTTTTAAACGTTCTCAAATCGCGACGTGTGTTTTGGTTCTTGGTGGGTGTGTGATGAATAGTCTCTGTGTTGGTAAGGCTCAAGCAGGATTCGTTGCCGACTTTTTCGATCAAAGTCGCGCGATGAGTAATGTCACCGAAGCGGGAGTGCGTGAGGCAGGCGCCATGCACACAGTTACGGGTGGCGGCTTCGTATTTAAAACCCCTCGCACAGACTTTGTTCCCTTTTCTGTGACGCCTCCAAGCTTAAAAGCTGGGTGCGGTGGCATTGATGTTTTCTTAGGCGCCTTTTCCATTCCCTCGCGCGAAGAGTTCGTAAGTTTCTTAAAAAGCGTGGGAACCGCTTTGCCAGGGCTCGCGTTTCAACTTGCGCTTCAGACGATGGCCCCCGACTTAAATGAGCAGGTCGGGCGTTATGCCGACATGATTCGTGCCTACACAAATCGCTATACCGATAGCTGTGAGGCAGCCAAAGCCTTACTTGAGCAAACGGGGGCCTCAGAACACCTCACACGCATCGTTGAAGGCGCGAAAAACGCCTTGCGTAGCGACGGGTCTGTGGCAGACCAATCCGAAGCCGATCGCGTTGTAAGAGACAATGGCAGTAAAGCGATTTCTGCGGCTCCGACGCGCAAAGATTCGGGTGGAAACATCATCGATGCGCCCGAGATGAATTTGACGTGGGCAATATTAGGTGCGGGAAAATTAGGAACGGCTGATTTTGACTCCAAGAGTCTTCGTGAAACGATGATGACGCTCATTGGAACGACGATTTTCACGAAAGAGGGCGAAGGGGAGAACGCCGTCATTAAAGCCCAAGAGGTCGCGGGCATTGATTTACTTC
>CAVAQL010000178.1:0-2116 GCA_963590825.1 Bacteroides caccae
CATTCGAAATTCGTGCATCCAAACGAACAGTGTTAGTTATTGCTGTTGACATATCGTTCTCCTCTTTACTAAAGGAATTGTACAGCATTTTGCCACACGCAACAAGGGCAAATATACCTATATTTTTTGAAAACTTTTAAGACATGAAAAACGCTGCAAGCCCCAAGGCAAAAAAGAGTAGGGCGCAGCTAATGTGAATTAACTTAATCGGTAACTTCTTCGCGAGCGTGTTTCCAATAAAGACCGCAGGAACGTCAGCGATAAGCATGCCGATAGTAGTACCGAAGACAACGGCGTAGGCATTGGCGTAGTGCGCCGCAAGCCCTACTGTTGCAATCTGCGTCTTATCTCCCATCTCGGCTAAGAAAAACGTTACAAGCGTTGTTCCAAAGACACCGAACTTTTGTATCCATGGATTATCCAAGAGCCCGCCATCTTCCTTGTCAGGAATGAGCATCCACACTGCCATCGCCCAGAAACCCGCAATCAAAATATATTTGAGAACATCAGGCGTCAATGTCGCTGTAATCCAAGCGCCCAAGGCGCCAGCTAAGCCGTGATTAAGAAGAGTTGCAACAAGGATTCCTAAAACAATTGGGACAGGACGGCGAAAGCGCGCGGCTAAAAGCAAAGCCAAAAGCTGCGTTTTGTCACCCATTTCCGCTAAGACAACGGCGAGGACACTGACGAAAATAGATTCTGTCATAGAAGAACTTTCAAACTACAAGGGAATTGCCGCAGACTCACGAATTGCGTGAATGGCATTTTTATATCCAGAGGCGTCTTTATTGCCAAAAATCGCTGATCCTGCGACAAGGACATTGGCTCCGGCGCTTACCACGTGAGAGGCATTATCTTTTGTGATGCCACCATCGACTTCAAGGTAAATCTTGCGACCGGTTTTTTCTTGGTGTTCTTTGATGATTTCGTGCGCTTCTCGGATCTTCGGCAAAACGCTAGGTAAGAACTTTTGTCCACCAAATCCGGGATTCACACTCATAATCAAAATGAGGTCCACTTTGTCGATGACATATTTAAGTGCGGAAAGGTCTGTTGCTGGATTAAAGGAAACGCCCGTTTTAACTCCCGCCTCCCTTAGCATCGAAAGCGTTCTATCGAGGTGCTTTGTGGCTTCAACGTGCACGGTAACGATATCGGCTCCAGCCTGAGCAAAGCTCAGTGCGATTGCATCTGTTGGTTCAACCATCAAGTGCGCATCAATGGTGGCTTTCGTGTGAGGCCGAAGGCTTTTTAGTACGCAAGGACCCACGGTAAGATTGGGGACAAAGTGATTGTCCATGGCATCAAAGTGAATCCAGTCGGCTCCGTCACGAATGACGGCGTTCACCTCATCGGCAAGATGTGCGAAATCAGCCGAAAGAATCGATGGGGCAATATAGAGCTGCGTCTCTTGCATAGTAGGCTCGATAGACAATGAATAATTATTGGGAGGGATCTTCTTATTGCGTAGCCCAAAGTTTACGCTACTAGCGCTTTTCCGACTCTTTAATCGCGCTTCTTTTTAGCGCGTGAATTTCATTTTCAAGTTTTTCAAGGACGGCGAGTATTTCATCGAACGTCGGTGATTGTCTGTAAAGCATTTCCTGCATTCCCGCATAGTCGCGCCGCAATTGAACTTCAACGTGCTTTTCTGGAATGAGTTTCAAAGTCTCGGGGCTTGCTCCGAGGTCATAGCGAGCCCAAGTGCGTGGATAAAACTTCTCTTTAAAGGCGGCGACTTTTTTAAGAAGTTCGATTTCGCGCAATGCGGATTCTTTGTATTCTGAAGTCGCCAAGCGATACAAGTCGTAGTAGTGCCGTGAGTATCTTCCGGGGACGTGTGAGCCTTCAGGGCGGTGCGCTTCTTGATGCAAGATCGTGGCTTTTTCCCAAAAGCTTCTTTCAATTGATGTGGCTCTTACGATGGTTTTATTGACTGAAAAAATCTCGGGGAAATTTTCTCCAACGTATGAGGTTACTGTCTTGTAGCAGGAGGGAGACCACGCAGCGAGAGCTCCAATTTCAAGACGAATGACTTTCAAAATCGCTGAATTGCTACTCGTTAGCGGGTAGTAGAAGTTCACCGTCTGCTTGTCTTTTTCGTCAAGTTCAATCT
>CAVAQL010000179.1:0-2114 GCA_963590825.1 Bacteroides caccae
AATAAAGGGATACTTTGTTCCATCCTTTTCAAGTAACTCGATGTATTGAGTTTTATCAATGTAAGCTGAACCTTCCAAACGAATAGTTTGGAAGTCACATTCTCCATATGGCAAAGTTTTAAGATGGCAAGTCTCAGGCATAGGAAAACTCCATTGCAAAAGCATTGAAAGCTTTAAGCTCCTTTTCCGTGGATTATAAAAAACATCGCTGTTAATTATTCGGTTTTTCCGAGTCATTTTGCTTGAATTCCACCGTTTTTATGGGCATACTCCTTCTTAGATTCACTGGCTCGCTTTTAGCCAGTCTCACACAGAGAAAATAAAAGCACAACAACCTGACCCCACGCGGGCGTTGACCCGCGGGATTTCGGTTTCGGAAGTTGTATGGGCGCGCCTTTCTTTTGCGCGGGGTTTTCGAAAAAACTCCCTCGCAAATAAAGGACACACTATGATGCAATTTTCCAATCGGATTCCGGCCCGAGAGTTTGGATTTGATTCCAAGAAAACGGTCCTCGGCTTTAAAGATGACTGCCCATCTCCCTACGGAAGAATCGTTCCCATCGATTTAGCACACGCTTTTGACGCGAAAACGTTTGAAGCGCTTTGTCTTTGGTGGCAATGGGATGACACACGTGCGCCGCTTTTTATTTCCGGTCCCACAGGATGCGGAAAAACAAGCACCGTTATGCAGTTTCTCGCGCGTGTGAAGTCGCAAGCGGTGACCATTACCTGTCGAAGCCGGATGGACAAAAACGACCTTATCGGGAACTTCGTTGTTCGCGATGGCGGTGGTTTTGCCTGGCAAGACGGGCCAGCAAGCCTTGCTTGGCGCTACGGTTTAACACTCGTCATCAACGAATTTACCGTTGCTCCTCCCGAGGTTTGGGTCTCAGCAAACGATATTCTTGAAGGAGACGCCATCGTAAATGAAAGGACAGGCGAAGTTCTCGCACGTCACCCAAATGCCCGTGTCATCATCACAGATAACACGGCCCCCGCTGGTGAAGTCAGTTCCTACCTCGCTCGTAACGATCAAGACCGCAGTGTCGTCGATCGCTGCTGGCACATACGGATGAACTACTTGGATTGTAAAGTCGAAGAAGCAATGCTTGAAAAGAAGCTTCAAACGCACTTTACGATTGGAGTAAGAGAAAAAAAGTGTATTGCAGCCGCTCTTCGAATGGCACAAAAGTCACGCGAAGAAAACGCTGCAAACTGCTCGCACCCAATCTCAAGTCGCGTATTGGTTCGCTTTCTTGCCATTCTTTTTCGGATGCAAGAATCAAGTAACGAGACGCACATGGATTTGGTGGATGCCGCCCTTTCTTTGGCGTTAACTTCTGGATTAGGCGAAAGTGAAAAAGCCTACTTGCAGCAACTCGCGCATTTTGAGTTTGCTTCAATCGCTTAAATCATCTTTCCCCCTTCCCTCCTTACTTTCTCCCGTACTTCTCTTATTGCATTGACGCAACTTGTGCTTTTTTTGGCGCAGTAAGCGGCTTGTTATTTGAAGTGGTGGATCTTTCATTTTTAAAGATTTCGGTCCTCTCGCCATAAGGGCAATCGGTAAGAAACACTCTTACCGAGCCCTTGCGGTGAGAAAGAAACGACTGACGCGAAGGCCAAAGCCACTTTGGTTTTGCCGTGAGTCTTTTTAAAGAAAACCTATGCACGATGCGACAAACACAAAGAAAACGCTTCTTACCGCGCCCTACGGGGCTCGGAGCTTTGGCGTTTTTATCGAACGCGCAATCGAGAGTGCGTCTGAGGCTGCACCGTTTTTACACCTCAAAGAGATCTCTCAAAGGCTTCCCGAGTTTCATGAAAAAAGCATCGCCGCAGCAGTCGCAGGCTTTAATGAAACCAAAAGCACCACAGTCTTTTTGGCTCTCCTATTTGCTTACGAAGGAAAGGTTCCGAGAGCACTTAAGACATCTCTCCGAGCTCTTTCTGCAGACCTACGGCGTAAGACGCTTTGTGCTTTGCGCTCAGTAATCAACCTTGAACTCAGAAAAGAACTTACCGATGAGGAATTCCTGATCCTCTTAAAAAGCTTCTTAGCGATTTCGCGTTCCTCTCTTTGGAGCGCTCAAGTTAAGTTCTTTTTCTCTGCG
>CAVAQL010000180.1:0-2090 GCA_963590825.1 Bacteroides caccae
CTAGAAGGGAAACCCTCCCTGTCACTCACAAAAGAGGAAGCCGCTAGTTTTTCTATTAGCCCGATTCCTGAGGCAATCTTTCAGAAGATGCGAGGGAAGTCCTACAAAAATGACTGCCCCGTTCCAAAGGACGACTTGCGTTACGTTCGAGTTCTACATAAAACGCTTGATGGCAAGACAAAGGCTGGCGAACTCATTGTCAATCGCCTCATTGCCCAAGATGCCTTAGAAATCTTTCACGCACTTTACAAAGCAAACTACGCCATCGAGAAGATGCGTCTTATCGACGAATACGATGCCGATGATGAGCGCTCGATGCGAGATAACAACACAAGCTCCTTTAACTATCGAACCATTTCTGGAACGAAGACGATTTCGAAACACGGCTTAGGGCTCGCAATCGACATCAATCCCTTGTACAACCCCTATGTCAAGAAGTTGAACGGGAAGCTTCACGTTGAGCCCGCAACAGGCAAACGTTATCTAGCAAGAGACAAGACCTTCTCTTACAAAATCGACCACAAGGATCTGACCTATAAACTCTTTACCGAACGCGGCTTTGATTGGGGTGGTGATTGGAAAACGCGAAAAGACTATCAGCACTTTGAACTTCCAACCGCCGAATTCGAGAAAAGAAAAGCCTCGCTTCAGAGTCAAAAATAAGTCTTCCCTTTAGATAGTTCAAGTTAGAATTGGCATCTCTATTTAAGGCGATTTTTCCATGCAGATTCTTCTTGCTAGACCTCGTGGCTTTTGCGCCGGTGTTACGCGCGCCGTAAGTGTCGTTGAGCGAGCCCTTGCGATTTATGGGGCGCCCGTGTACGTGCACCACGAAATCGTTCACAACCGCACCATCGTTGAAGGCCTGCGAGAAAAAGGCGCTATCTTCGTTGATTCGCTCGAAAGTGTCCCCGAAGGAGCAACGCTTATCTTTTCTGCCCACGGCGTACCTAAGCGCCTAGAAAACGAAGCTCGCGCTCGAGACCTTCGTATCTTCGATGCAACCTGTCCCTTGGTGACAAAAGTACACCGCGAAATCACCAAAATGCACAACGATGGCACACACGTGATCGTCATTGGCCACAAGGGTCACCCAGAGGTCGAAGGAACCGTAGGGCAAATCGATGGCGGCATCACTGTCATTGAAAAAGTCTCTGATGTTGAAAAACTCGATGTCGGTGAAAAGCCACTAGCGTGCGTAACGCAAACAACGATTTCTGTTGATGATGCCAAAGAAATCACAGAAGCACTTCGAAGTCGCTTTCCACAACTTATCGAGCCGAAAAAATCCGATATTTGTTACGCCACACAGTCGCGACAAAACGCTGTGAAGGTTCTCGCTAAAGAAGTCGACGTCGTTCTTGTCATCGGTTCGACAACAAGTTCGAATTCCAATCGCTTAAAAGAAGTTGCTGAGCGCTCAGGAACGAGTGCTTATCTCATTGAAAATGCGAAAGCCCTAAATACGGATTGGATTCAAGGCGTCTCACGCATCGGCATTACGGCAGGTGCCTCTGCGCCTGAATTTCTCGTCAAGGAACTCATTGACTACCTCGTGGAGCTTTCGCCAGAAAGCACTGTAACTGAGCTCGAAGGCGACGATGAACAATTCGCCTTTCCAATGCCAAAAGGACTTTGGAAAGAAGATCTTCCCCAGTAAGGAACCACTATGCATCTTTTCGTTTCTGATGAATTAAAAGAAACCGCCGCAATTCCTGCTCCGTGGGGCTCGATTGTCTTTACGTTTGCGCTCGGAGAGCTTTGGGAAGTGGCTTTCAGTTTGGATTCCGCTCCTTTGGAGTCTCATAACGCCTCAATCTTAAATTCCCCTTGGGTTCAAATTGTTCACGAGATTCTTGATACAGGGCGATCGATTTCAAAAGAAGAGCGTGAAGCGCTTTTTGCCACAAAAAGAGCTCAGAACTTTACAGAAACGACTCGTAAAGTCTTAGAAGAAACTTCCCTTCTACCTTGTGGAGCATTTAAGAGCTATGGCGAAATTGCTGAGGCTGTTGGCTCACCAGATGCCGTACGAGCCGTAGGACAAATTTTGGCGCACAATCCCTTTCCAATCCTGATTCCTTGCCACC
>CAVAQL010000181.1:0-2068 GCA_963590825.1 Bacteroides caccae
ATTTGTCACGGGGCTTAAAGGAGACGCTGCAACACACGCAAGCCTTGCGGAAATCTCTTCTCTTTGGGGAAATACTGAACTTACGATTCATCAGATTGATTTGGATGTCGCGCCTTTTGAACTGCCAAAAGTGACGAAGGGCTCTGTGCGAACTGTGGTGCTTCTTGTGCTAGACGCAACAGCCACCGCTGAAGAAGAACTTACTGGGATTCTTTTTAAAGAAGCGCAAGAAGAAATGAAAACCCGAGAAGACCTTCTTTATGCCGCACTTTTGGACATGAGGCGTTTCTCTTCGCGCTCGAAGTTTTACCCGGAGCGCCTTACCGAAAGAAAAGAAACCTGGCTTCACTTTGCAACGCGCTACGGGATTACCCTCTTTTTCTTAGAAGAAAATCCATTAGAGCTTGTCAGAAATATGCGAGAATGGGCTACGTCTTACGTACCTAAAGTAGCAAAAGACGTAACGGGAACACATTGATGCCAAACGATATCCTTCGCATTCATTTAAGCCTAGTGAGCCACACAAACATTGGCAAAACGACGCTTGCCCGTACGCTTTTGGGACGCGACGTAGGAGAGGTCGCCGACCGCGCTCACGTCACAGAAACCACCGATGAATTTGTGCTCGCCCGCAATGCGGAGGGGTGCGAACTTGTCCTTTGGGACACCCCAGGATTTGGCAATTCTGTCGCGCTTGCGAAAAGACTAGAAGGTCGTAAGAACCCTGTTGGATGGTTTCTTTCTGAAGTTTGGGATCGACTTTCAAATAAAGCGCAGTGGCTCAATCAAAAGGCTTTAAAGCACGTAAAAGAAACCTCGAACGTCGTCCTTTACCTTGTTAATGCGGCCGAACTCCCAGATGAGACCGCGTACGTTAGAGCTGAAATGCGCATTCTCACGTGGATTGGGAAACCTGTGATTGTGTTACTCAATCAGATGGGGAAACCCCGTCCTGCGCAAGAAGAAGCGCTTGACGTCGCTCGATGGAACGAGGCCATGCGTGAATGGTCCATTGTAAAAAAAGTGCTTCCGATGGATGCGTTCGCTCGTTGCTGGGTTCAGGAATTCACACTTTTCGATGCCATTGGTTCTGCGCTCGATGAAAAGTCGCAAAGCGCCTTTGAATCTCTGCGAGAAACCTGGTCAAGGCAACGGCGTGCAGCCTACTCGGCTAGCCTACAGGCCTTAATGCACACCTTAGAGCGCATCATTAACGATAAAGAAGCGACAAACGATATTACCTTCGCCTACCAACTTCGCACGTTAGGAAAACGCTTAAAACTCTTAAAAGATAAGGATGGTTCCGAAGACCCCTTAAAGTCAGCACAGACCGCGCTTTGCGCACGAGCGACCGATGCATTCTGCGATTTAACCGATAAGTTAATTGCCGCCAATCGCCTGCGCGGTAAGGGCGTGAAAAAGGAGCTCTTCGAAAGACTTCAAAGCGACTGGGACATCACGAGTTCCATGAAACCGGCAAAAGCTGCGATTGCAGGTGCTGTTGGTTCTGGTGCCGTCGGAGGATTGGCCGCTGACCTCTCAACGGGCGGCTTATCCCTTGGCTTAGGAACTCTCATTGGAAGTGTCTTAGGTGCCCTAGGGGGCGTGGGGCTAGCGATTGCCTATAACACGCGACGTGATGCAAAAGAAGGGACCGTTGTGGCGTGGTCAGATACCGCTATTCGAAACTTTGCCCTAGAAGCGCTTTTGCTTTACCTAGCAGTGGCACACTTTGGGCGCGGTCGAGGCGACTGGAAAGAAGGCGAGTGCCCTGAATTTTGGCGCACGATGCTTGTGAAAGCACTTGATAAGCAAAAAGGCGAAACGCAGTACCTACCGATTATGCTCGATAGCATCCTGCGTCGTGTTCTCTCTGAACTCTACCCAGACGCTACGTTTTAGTCTATCTCCAACTAAGACACGTCAAAGGCCGCCAATCGCACTCCTGCATAAACGACGGCTAAGCGTTTAAGGTTCAGTATCGATTTAACAGCTTCCCCTACGCTATAGCGCTCGGCTTGCTTTTTCGCACTCGTAAGAGCTCTCTTAATCGCAACTTCGGTTGCGT
>CAVAQL010000182.1:0-2034 GCA_963590825.1 Bacteroides caccae
TGCGGGAGTAGCTCAGTTGGTAGAGCGCAACCTTGCCAAGGTTGAGGTCGCGAGTTCGAGACTCGTCTCCCGCTCCAAGTTCTTTTTACCCTTCCCAAGTTTCCCCAACAGCCTTAAAAATAGGTAAATGATCTTAGTTTCCCATTCATTTTATTGGGAAAAATTCTTTTCTTTTCTGCGCTAGAATCCTTAACGTATTTTTTGGGATATTTTTGCGAGTATTTCTCTAAGATCAAAACGTTCACATGCGTTTTTTTATGATTTGTTCGAAATGCTCTTTGGGGTAAAGTGCATGGCTACATCATCGAAACCGACCTTTGAAGAAGCGATTGCTGAACTTGAAACCATCGTTGAAGCGATGGAGTCGGGTAAGCTCTCCTTAAATGAATCTGTCGAAAAGTTTCAACGCGGTCAGAAACTCGCGCAAATCTGCCAAGAGGCTTTAAAAGCTGCCGAAGAGAAACTTCGCATCTATGCGGAAAAAGACGGCGCTCAAGCTTGCGTTAAGGCTTCCGATGACGTTCCCTTTTAGAGTGCTGCGTCATGCCGTTAAATTCCCTAAACACTGCCTTTGATTCCACGCGATTTAACGCTTGGGCGGGTCCCCTTCGCGAGGCAATCGAAAGTCTTGCAAGCGAAGCGCTACAACCGACATCCAAAGAAACCGATACCTTACTTTCTGCGATGCGTTATGCCGTCACAGGTGGCGGAAAACGCATTCGTGCGCTTTTATCCTACGCAACGGGGTCTCTCACGGGAGCAAAAAAAGAGGATATGGATTGCGTTGCTCTCGCTCTTGAATTTGTTCACGCGTACTCGCTCATTCACGATGATTTGCCATCGATGGATAACGATACGTTGCGCCGCGGGAAACCGACCTGTCATGTGAAATTTGGTGAAGGCGAAGCGATGCTTGCTGGAGACGCCTTGCAGCCTGAAGCCTTTTTGCTTTTAACAGAGCTTTCGATTCCTGAAGCCACGCGCCTTGAGGTTATCGCGATTTTCGCGAGAGCCTGTGGTCGAGAAGGAATGTGTGCAGGACAAGCCATTGATCTTGAAAATGTCGGTCATCATATTGATTTGGAACTTCTTAACGTCATGCACCGTAAGAAAACAGGCGCACTCATTGAAGCTGCCATTTTGATGGGGGCACTTTGCGGCAATCGTGATTTATATGAGAAGGCCAAAGGGGCACTTTTATCTTACAGCGCCGCTTTGGGTCTTGGTTTTCAAGTCATCGACGATATTTTGGACGTCACTTCTGACGCGGCCACTCTCGGTAAAACTGTTGGCAAGGACGCGCAATACGATAAACCGACCTTTGTTTCTTTATTGGGTCTTGAAGCATCAAAAGATTTAGCCTCTCAGTGCCTTAAGGACGCAATCGCTGCCGTTGATGCGCTTGACTGTGAAAATCAATTTCCTCTTGATGCCATTGAACGCATGTCAGATTTAGCCCACTACATGATTGAGCGTACAAAATGAGTGAAGCAAAACTATTGAATTTGATTGATAGCCCGAAAGACTTAAGAAAGTTACGACTCGAGGAACTGCCTGATCTTGCGCACGAAATTCGCTCCTACATTATCGATTGTGTCAGTCACACAGGCGGTCACCTCTCAAGCTCCTTAGGGAGCGTTGAGCTTGCCATCGCTCTTCACTATGTTTTCAATACCCCCGATGACCGTCTTATCTGGGACGTTGGGCATCAGGCCTACGCACATAAAATCCTTACAGGGCGCCGCGAAGCGCTAAAACAAGTTCGTCAGTACAAAGGAATCTCGGGATTCCCCAAGAGATCGGAAAGCGAATACGACGCCTTTGGTACAGCCCACTCCTCGACATCGATTTCCGCTGCCCTTGGTATGGCCGTTGCCTCACACCTTGCAGGACACGATGAGCGTTGGCATATCGCTGTGATTGGAGACGGTGCCTTAACGGGCGGAATGGCAAGTGAAGCACTTAATCACGCAGGTGACTACAAAGAAGGCATTCGATTGCTCATTATTTTGAACGATAACAATTGTTCAATTT
>CAVAQL010000183.1:0-2020 GCA_963590825.1 Bacteroides caccae
TCGTGTAAGCGATGAACTTGGGCATGGCATTTCTCCCCTGTGATTTTCGTAAAGGGGATTTTAGCACGATTTGCACTACATTTGCACACAGCCAAAAAAATTTTAAAACCCCGTCAGAGCCAGTACTGGCGGGGCTTCACAGAGATTTATGGGCTAATTTGCTGACAAAGTCGGGGAATGGAGTGCTCTTACCTTTCGCATGCAATCGCTAAATTTTTGAGGGTAAGGCTCGTCGTAGGTTACGAGTACAATCACACTGCAAAATACGTAAAGGAGCCATTTTCGCTTTATGCCTCGTTTTGTGCCCGATTATCATGCACCGCGTTGGATTCCAGGCCGACACCTGCAGACGATATTGCCTGCACGGTTTTTTAAACGCCCTCAAGTAAAGTACCGTCGTGAAGAGGTCAACACGCCTGACGGCGACTTTATGCTTTGGGATTGGGCAGAACCCGCTCCCGCTTCTCCTTTGGCTCCCGTTTTGGTGCACTTTCATGGCTTAGAAGGGGATTCTTCAAGCCATTACGCTGAGGCCCTGATGGCGCATTGCGTAAAAAACGGCGTTCGCGGCGTTGTCGCGCACTTTCGCAGTTGTGGCGGAAAACTCAATCGCTTGCCGCGCGCCTACTTCGCAGGAGATACGGCAGATAACTTTTGGGTTTTAAAAACCATTCACGCGCGTTTTCCGAAGGCTCCACTCTTTGCTGTGGGCGTGAGTTTAGGTGGCAATCAACTCGCCAAGTGTTTGGGCGACATGGGTAGTGAAGCAAAATTCTTATCGGGCGCCGTTTGCGTGGGAGCCCCGCTTGATCTAGTAGCAGGAACCGAAATCATGCTTCGGGGCGCGAACATTCTTTATGGGAAGATGTTTCTTTCCACATTAAAGAAAAAGGCCCTAGAAAAAGCCAAACTCTTTCCCGATATCATTGATGCGAAAGCCATTGCCGCGACAAAAGACCTTTATGAATTCGATAATATCTACACAGCTCCCATTCACGGGTTTCGTAGCGGTATGGAGTATTGGACACGGTGTTCGGCAAAACCTGTGCTTGGTGGCGTTCAAGTGCCGCTACTCCTTTTAAATGCCCAAAACGATCCCTTTATGCCCACCTGGGCCTTGCCTAGCGTAGATGAAGTGAGTCGCTCGGTTTATTTGGAGTACCCCAAAGAGGGAGGCCACATTGGATTTCCGATTTTCGAGCACGGTAAAGGCTCTTTACTGTATCTTCCACGGCGCATCTTCCGGTTTTTCCGCGAAGCGCTTGCCGATCAACGTTAAAGCGCCATGGAAAAGAAAACCGCCGTCCTTCTTGTCAATACCGGGTCTCCCGCCGCTCCTACGGCCGATGCCGTTAAAGGCTATTTGGAAGAATTCTTAAGCGACAGGCACATTGTGGATTTGCCACGCGCTCTTTGGCTACCCATACTGCGTCATATTGTGATTCCCAAAAGAAAAGCGCTTTCAGCTAAGCGTTATCAGGAAATTTGGACGCCTGAGGGCTCGCCCCTACTTGTGCACACCAAAAATCTCGCCCAAAAACTTCAAGACGCTTTGGGTCAAGAGTTCTCGGTTTTTTATGCGATGCGCTACGGGGAGCCCTCGATAGAAAAAACGCTACAAGCCATCGTAAAAGAAAATCCCGAGCGCCTTTTATTGTTGCCACTATTTCCCCAAGAAGCACGAGAAACGCGCGGCGCGATTGTGGATGCCTTTAAAGAGCATTATCAAACGCTCGGGTTAACAGTGCCTTACGCGGTGGTTCCTTCGTGGTTTGAGGATGCCGATTACATTGCCGCTCTTGCCGATAATGTCAAAAGCTCAGGTCTAAATTTAAAGACAACACGCCTTATCGCAAGCTTTCATGGGGTTCCTGCAAAAACGGCCTCTCGTTATCGATTTGAGTGTGAGAGAACGCGAGAGCTCTTAGAAAAAGAGCTCGGGCTTAAGAAAGGGACAATTCTTCTCGCCTATCAATCCAAATTTGGGTTTGGCAATTGGACAGGACCCAATATCCGCAAT
>CAVAQL010000184.1:0-2003 GCA_963590825.1 Bacteroides caccae
TTGTCGAAGAGCCCGCTCGACGCACGAAACGCTGGTCAAGCGCCGTTGTAAAAGGGCTCCTTCTCATCTTGATTGCAGAAATTTGCCTTGGTCAAACTTTTCGACATGCTGATGGCTTTCCCAATCGCTCAAGTCCTTTCTTTACGAATCTTGACACCTTTCAAAAAATTCGCGGTGGCTGGGGCGCACACCGTCGAGCTGCTTCTTTTAAGTTTGATGGCGTGCGCGTTGCAACACCGACACCACAAGAGATTCCCTCCATTGTTTTCGCAGGCGATTCCCATATGGAACAGTATTTCGAGAGGGCCGAAGTTCTTAGCGAAAAGACAGGAAAAACTTTCGGGATGATAAACCACGTAACCTGCGTGATGTTCTCAAAATCGGGTTGCAAGAAAGAAGCCCGAGCTCTTTATAAACTCATGGAAGATAAACGCGTTAAAAGAGTCGCTCTCGCTCAAAAATGGTTCTGGTATGTCACAGAACAAAAGGGAGATCTCCTTAACGGAATAAAAGAACTTAAAGAAGCGATTTCAGCAAGGCCTGATCTTAAGGTTTACGTATTGCTTGACTATCCATGGACTCCTGAAGAAAACGGCCATCAAGGAGACTTCGATCCCTTGCGACACATTTTACGGTTCGGCCCCTTACCGTCCGTTGTCCTCCCCTATCCTAAAGACGATGGTTGGAAACGAGGAAACGACTTTATGATTGAGCATCTGAAGGGCTATGTCACCTTCATTGACCCACAAAGTTATGTCTGTCCTGGGCAAAAATGCGATTTACTCAAGTGGTACAGAGACGACGACCACTTGCAACCAAAGCGCGTAAGGACACACGGCGTTTGGGTCGATCAGATTTTCGAGTAAGGGTTGCACCAACTAGCACAAACGGGGCTTGAAGCCCCGTTTGCGATTAACCACCGAAGAATTTTTTCATCTTATCCAAAAAAGACGTCGTCTGCGGCGAGTGCTTTTCGCCACCTTCCTCGATTGACTCACCAAATTCTTTTAAGAGTTTCTTTTGCTTTGCTGAAAGCTTCACAGGCGTTTCAACATAGACGTGCACATAGAGGTCGCCCTTTTCGTGCGTGTGGACATTGGGTACTCCCTTACCACGCAAGCGGAAAATCTTTCCTGTCTGCGTTCCTTCAGGAATCGTGATGCGAGCCTGTGTATCAAGCGTTGGCACCGTTACTTCACCGCCTAAAGCCGCTGTTGTAAAACTAATCGGCAGATCGGCGTGTAAATCATCACCATCGCGCTGGAAAATGTCGTGTGGCTTAATGAAAATTTCCACATAAAGGTCGCCATTTTCTCCGCCCTTAACGCCCGGTTCTCCCTTACCAACCAAGCGGATGCGCTGCCCGTGATTAATACCTGCGGGGATATCAATCTCAAGCGTCTTTGTCTTACGCACGCGTCCTTGGCCACGGCATTCAGGGCAAGGGTCAGAAATCACCTCGCCTGTTCCGTGGCAATACGGACACGTCTGCTGAACCTGCAAGAAGCCGTGGTTCATGCTGATGGTTCCTGTACCGCGACAGTGCGGGCAGGTCTTCTTACCTGTGCCTGGCTTACAACCCGTGCCGTGACAAGTCGGGCACTCATCCCAAATCGGCACACGAATATCAGTCTTGGCCCCGTGAACGGCTTGTTCGAGAGTGACTTCGAGTGAATAACTCACGTCATTGCCGCGAACGCTTGCTGAGGCACGGCGCGCGCGACCGCCCGCTGCGGCACCGAAGATTTCACTAAAGATGTCTCCGACATCCCCGAAACCTCCCATACCGGCGCCTCCCATGCCGCCAAAGCCGCCGAAGCCGCCTGCTCCTGCTGCAGCGCTTGGGTCTACGCCAGCTTTACCAAATCGGTCGTAAGCGGCGCGCTTTTGCGGATCTGAAAGCACCGCATACGCTTCGCCCACCTGCTTAAACTTTTCTTCAGCCGCTTTATCCCCATTATTGCGATCGGGGTGATAGCGCATCGCAAGTCGCCGATACGCTT